>JBBSJJ010000024.1:0-39187 GCA_038257335.1 Chitinophagales bacterium
ACTTGTACCAGGTTGCCACAATTACATGCCCCGTGATGTCCCCAGGCATAATGCGAGCCTTGGCGCAAACGGTTGGCGGTTTCTCTCAGGGCGTCTACGAGTTGTATGGTTGCTTGTGCCATGCTTTTCCTTTTATTTAATAACAGTCCAATTTATTTTTTGTTCAAAACAAAAGCCTCTATTGTTCTTAAAAAATATAGAAGCATTTAAGGACAGGTTCTTGTACTGGAAACCATAAATGCCTATATCACCACGTTGATCATCTTATTTTTCACATAAATGATTTTCTTGGGAGCTTTGCCTTCCAGCCATTTTTGAACTATGTCGTTGGCCAGCACCTCTTTTTCAACCTCGGCTTGTTGCAGCTCCAGCGACAGGCTGATGTTGGTGCGTACTTTACCATTGATAGAAACCGGGTATTCTTTGCTGCTTTCAACGAGCAGGGCGGCATTCAACACAGGATAGCTTGCATCCAGTATAGAACCCCCGGCTAAATCTCTCCCAACGGGGGCGACTTGCGAAGATTTTAACTGCTGGTACAGTTCCTCTGTAATATGCGGTGCATAGGGTGCTAATAAAATCAACAGCGGTTCTAAGATTTCTTTTTTGTGGCATTTGATATCTGCCAGTTCATTCACAGCAATCATGAAGGCACTTACGGCTGTATTGAAAGAAAATTTCTCCGTGTCTTCTTCAATCTTTTTGATGGTGCGGTGGAGAATTTTTAGTTCTGCATCAGTAACCTCTCCCCCCTCCCTCTCCGAAGGAGAGGGAGCCGCCGTCGTCCATATCGGCCCCTTAACGTCATCATTAAACAAACGCCATAATTTTCTAAGGAAACGATGCACACCTTCTATGCCTTTGGTATCCCATGGTTTGCTTTGCTCTACGGGGCCCAGGAACATTTCATACATGCGGAAGGTGTCGGCGCCGTATTTTATAATAATATCATCTGGATTTTCTACGTTGTATTTACTCTTGCTCATCTTCTCAACTTCTGAATCACACAAATACTTTAGTTCTTCGTCAATCGTAATATCAGTAGGAGAAACTACTTTTAATCCATCACAAATAAAAAATGCCCTTTTCGATAACTCACCACCTTCCCTAAATGCTCTCATATTTAGATACGCCCCGTCTACCAGTTGAGTGCTAACTCTTCTTCGATCAACTGTATAGTTATTAGTAACTATCGTTGGATCTGTGCCATACTCAATAAAAATATTGTGAATGACATCATTAAACTGAATTTTGAAATTATCCTCATTTTTAGAAAGGGTTTCAACTAAATCCTTCGATAAATAGATTGCGGGTATAGTGCTAAATTCTATTGGCTTTTTTATATCTGTGTTTATAGAATATACCATCATATACACAAATTTGCTAACTCCCGTTATCATCCCCTGATTCAGCAACCTCTTAAACGGCTCATCAAAACCAATCAATCCCAGGTCGAACAAAACTTTTGTCCACATGCGGCTGTAGAGCAAATGGCCCACGGCATGTTCGGTACCACCAATGTAAAGGTCTACCTGGTTCCAGTAATCGCTGGCCTTACGGTCGCAAAAAGTTTCGCTGTTGTGAGGATCCATGTAGCGCAGGAAATACCAGGAGGAGCCTGCGTAGCCGGGCATGGTGGAGGTTTCCCTCACCCCCAGCCCCTGCTCCACAAGAGGAGAGGGGTGACTAAGGTCGTTATTCCCTGCCCCTTGCTTGCGGTCGTGGCCTTGTGATTGCTCAAGCGTTTTTCTTATATAGGTTATAACCTTATCAGTATCCCCTAAAACTTCTGCATTGGTAAGTCTCATAACTGTAAAACCTATCTCACTTAAAACTTTAGTTCTTTCTTCATCGTAAACTTTTTGTTCTGGTGATTCATGATACCCGCCATCTACTTCAATTATTAAGGCACTATGCAAACAAACAAAATCTGCAATATATGTTTCAATTGGATGCTGCCTTCTGAATTTTACTCCAAGTTTATTTGCTCTTAACTGTTGCCATAAAACATCTTCTGCATCAGTATACTCTTTACGCATTCGCTTTGCAAATTCATATTGTAAAGGCGAGCCCACATTATATTTTGGAGCATAACCCGCCTCGTTTTTTGCTTCGTTCTCCCCGTCACCCTTCTCCATTTTATGGAGAAGGGATGGGGATGAGGTCCACTCCTTAATATTCGCCAGCGGCCCTTCGCCTTCCGGACCCGGACCATATTTATCTACATGAGGTAACTCCAGCGGCAGTTCCTCTGCATCCAAGGGCAGCGCAATTCCATCAGTCCAAATGATCGGAAAAGGTTCACCCCAGTAACGTTGGCGGCTAAAGCCTGCATCCCGCATGCGGTAATTCACCTTTCGTTTTCCTATGCCCAGTTCCTCAATTTTGTTGTTGGCAATGTTGATGGCATCTTTCATCAGCAACCCATTTAAAAACCCGGAGTTTTCTAAAACGGCTTCTTTGGTTGGGTTGGCTTCTTCACCATTAAAATGGCTGCCAATGATATTTGTGATAGGAATATTAAAATGTTTTGCAAAGCCAAAGTCCCGCTGATCTCCGCAAGGCACACCCATGATGGCACCTGTACCATACCCGGCTAATACATATTCTGCAATCCAGATAGGTATTTCTTTTCCATCAAAAGGATTGATGGCATATGCACCCGTGAAGCAACCAGTAATCTGTTTTACTTCAGCCTGCCGCTCCCGGTCGCTGCGGCTCTTTACGTAAGTAAGATATTCCTCTATGGCACCGGCCTGCGCCTCACTCACTATATCTTTTACCATCTCATGTTCAGGAGCTACTACCATAAAGTCCACGCCAAAAATAGTATCAGGTCTTGTCGTGTAGACTTTCATCATTTTGACTGTTGACTTTTGACTTCAAAGTCCATTTCCGCTCCCTCACTTTTCCCAATCCAGTTACGCTGCATTTCTTTCATGCTCTCGCTAAACTCTACTTTTTCCAACCCCTCCAGTAACCGATCTGCATAAGAAGTAATACGCAGGTACCATTGGCGCATCTTCTTTTTTTCTACCGGGTGGCCACCTCGTTCGCTCACGCCGTTTACCACTTCATCGTTGGCCAGTACAGTCCCCAATGCTTCGCACCAGTTCACTTCGCCATAGGCACAAAATGCCAGGCGGCGTTTCATCAACCACTCGCTTTTGGTTTTTTCATCAAAAGCATTCCACTCCTCAGCCGTAAAATGACTTGTGCCGCTGGTTTCGTATTTTTTTATAAGATCCGCAATAGGCCTTGCCTTTTTTTGTGTGTTGCAGAAATAGCTATGAAACAATTGTAAAAAAATCCACTGCGTCCATTTGTAATAACTAGCATCGCTGGTGCGCACTTCCCTGTCCCAATCGTAACAAAAACCAATTTTATCTAACTGCGCTTTAAAGGTGGCAATATTTTTTTCTGTGGTATCTGCAGGATGCTGGCCGGTTTCAATGGCATACTGTTCTGCCGGTAAACCAAAACTATCAAAGCCCATTGGGTGCAGTACATTAAAGCCTTTTAATCTTTTATAGCGGCTGTAAATATCACTTGCTATATAACCCAGGGGATGGCCTACATGCAAGCCTGCACCGCTCGGGTAAGGAAACATATCCAGCACATAACATTTCGGTTTAGCCGAATCGTTGCTAACCTTATAGAGGTTATTCTGTTTCCAGTACTCCTGCCATTTTTTTTCTATGCCCTCGGGGCCATTGAACTTGTATTCCATTGGTTCTTCTTTTTTGTTGCTCGGCTTGTGAATCATCTTCTAACCTTCATTTGCGTAGCATGTCACAACTCCATTAGTTCGGGTTCTTGTACTTTTGTAAATCTATTGGCAGGCCTTCAAATTATTTTAACAAATTTATAGGGCGCTGCAATAGCATAAAAAATATATTTGACAGCCCGTACGTTTTTTGTGCGGTGGGCAAATTTAGAGCAAAGCAGGTAAAAACCTTTATTTTTGCCCACTTTCAAATAAGTTATTAACCAGCAAACAGAGAAAGGATAAAATGTTAGAGTGATACCAGTTAGCAATCAGGCTACCTACCGCTCTTACCGATCAACACTCACCCACTAAACGATCAACGATATATGTCTCAGTTCGGAAAAAAATCATCAGGCAAAAAAGGAAAACCCACCTATGCTTACGCCATCATTGGTGTAGCGCTGGTTTTATTTTTATTTGGTATTGTAGGCTGGTTTTTCCTGAACCTTCGCAAAACCGGGGATTATTTTAAAGAAAGCATCCAGGTGCATGCCTTTCTTTCTCCAACAGCCGGTAAAAAACAAATTGACAGCCTCACCAATTTTATATCAGATATTCCATATGCCAACAGGGTGCAATATGTTACCAAAGAAATGGCCATAAAAAATTACACTACCGACAACGACAGTAGCTGGAAGATGATCATAGAAGCGAACCCACTACCGGAGAGCATTGACTTTTACATAAAAGCAGATTACGTAGAAGCAGATAGCCTGAACAATCTTGCTACCCTGCTGCAAACCACTTACCCAGGGGTAATATCAGAATTTCAGTTTCCCACCGAAACGGTTACCAAGGTGAGCAGTTATGTAAAAACTGCAGGTATTGTATTTTTAATAGTCGCTGTATTGCTTACCATATTAGTGGTATTTTCTATAGATAATACCATCAGGCTTGCCATGTATAGCAACCGTTTTTTAATAAAAACCATGCAAATGGTAGGTGCCACCCGTGGCTTCATAGCAAGGCCCATCAACCAGCGGGCGGTTATCAATGGTTTGATCTCATCCGGCGTAGCCATTGCTGCCGTTTGGGGCAGTGTGACCATTTTAGAAAATATGATTCCAGGCTTCCGGTCGCTGCACGACACGCAGGGCTTGCTTATTTTATTCCTGATCATCGTGGTATTGGGCGTTACTATTTCGTTGGTAAGCACCCACCGCTCAGTGATCAAATATCTCCGCATGAAACTGGATGACTTGTATTAAGACCATTGAAGCTGCCTGCAGAAGGTGAAGCATTTTAAAAGATTCCATTATATTGCAGCCTTATAATTACAAAACATGCAAAAAACAATCACCAAAAAAGTTACTGTAACCAACACCGCTTTGTTTGGTAAAGAAAATTATATCTGGATGGCAGTAGGCCTGGCAGTGTTGGCACTTGGCTTCTTTTTAATGGCAGGTGGTAAAAGTACCGACCCCAATGTATTCAACGAGAAAGAAGTTTACAGTGCTACCCGTATAACCATTGCACCGCTTTTGATCATAGCCGGTTTTGTGATAGAAATTGTGGCTATCATGAAAAAGCCAAAATCGATTGTATAAGGCATTTCTTAAATAGTAGATTCGTTCAACATATTTGCGCTGTAGCTTACAGCGCTTTTTTTATGAAGCCAAACCTAAAATAATACTGAATGACTTTTTACCAATCTATCATTATTGCTATTGTAGAAGGGCTCACAGAATTTCTGCCCATTTCTTCTACCGGCCACATGATCATTGCTTCCAAAGCGCTGAATGTACCAGACAATGATTTTACCAAGATGTTTACGGTGGCTATTCAATTGGGTGCCATCCTTGCCGTGGTAGTATTGTACTGGAAAAAGTTTTTCGATTTTAAAAACATCTTTTTTTATGTAAAGCTGCTGGTAGGCGTTTTGCCCGCCCTCTTACTAGGCTTTTTATTTTCCGATAAAATAGACGCACTGCTGGAGAGCACCACCACCGTGGCCATTGCTTTATTGCTGGGCGGCATCTTCCTTTTGTTTGTAGATAAAATGTTCAACAACCCGGTAGCAAAGGAAGAAAAGGATATTTCGTTTAAGCAAGCTTTTATCATAGGTATATGGCAATGCCTGGCCATGGTCCCGGGTGTGAGCCGCAGTGCAGCTTCCATCATTGGTGGTATGCAACAAAAATTAACCCGTAGCCTGGCGGCAGAATTTTCATTCTTTTTGGCCGTACCAACCATGATGGCTGCAACGGGTTACAAACTGCTGAAACATTACACTACCACTGGTGGTTTTACAATGGAAGAAATAAAGCTACTCGCCGTAGGCAATCTCGTAGCCTTTATAGTTGCGTTGCTGGCTATTAAGTTCTTTATTGGGTTTCTAAAAAAATATGGTTTCAGGGTTTGGGGTATTTACCGCATCATTGTAGGTATACTATTGCTCCTCCTCATACATTTTAAATACCTGAACGCTTAAAATTTTACAGCTTCCAATAAAACAGTATATTCAAGTCTTATTTTTAAAACCATGCAAACTGCTTCTAAGAAAGTTGTAAACGGGTGGGCCATGTATGACTGGGCCAATTCTGTTTACAACCTGGTGATTACCACTACTTTTTTCCCCGCATATTTTGCTGCGGTAACAGGCACACAAAATGAAGAGTTTAAGAACGGCATCCACTTCCTGGGAAGAAATTTTGTAAACACAGAACTCAAAGATTATGTATTGTCTTTTGGTTTCTTAATCATTGCCTTTCTCTCTCCTGTACTTTCTTCTATTGCAGATTATAAAGGCAATAAGAAAAACTTCATGCGCTTTTTTTGTTACCTGGGTGCTGTCAGTTGTTCTCTCATGTTTTTCTTTGATAAAAATAATGTGACCCTCGGGCTTGTATGTTTTATGCTGGCAGGCATTGGTTTTTACGGCAGCCAGGTTTTTTACAATTCTTATTTACCAGAGATAGCGGCCGAAAAAGACATGGACCGCATCAGTGCCAAAGGTTACACCATGGGTTACCTGGGCAGTGTGCTGATGCAGATGATTGGTTTTGGCCTGGTGATAGCCATGCCGGACAATCCACTACCCTTAAAAATAACTTTTTTGCTGGTAGGTATCTGGTGGGTTGCCTTTGCTCAAATCACTTTTAGCAGGCTGCCCATGAGCCCTAAAACGGAAAGAAGGTCAAAAAAACATGCACTGGTTAATGGCTTCCATGAATTGAAAATAGTGTGGAACCAGGTGAAGCAAATGCCCACTTTAAAACGCTTTCTAACCTCCTTCTTTTTCTACAGCATGGGCGTGCAAACGGTCATGCTCATTGCCATAGATTTTGGTATCAAAGAATTGAAACTGGAAAATAGCAAACTCATCATAACGGCAGTAATCATTCAACTGGTAGCCATTGCAGGCGCATTTGCCATGAGCCGTTTGTCCGCCATTTATGGCAACATCAAAGTATTAATTTTTACGGTGCTGTTATGGATTGGAGTATGTATTGCCGGCTATTTTATGCAAACCGAAATGCATTTCTACATCATAGCAGCTTTGGTAGGTTTGGTAATGGGTGGTATACAATCCCTCAGCCGCTCTACTTATAGCAAGATGATGCCTGAAACTAAAGACACCGCTTCTTTTTTTAGCTTTTACGATGTTACAGAAAAACTGGCTATAGTTATTGGCTTGTTCAGCTTTGGATTTATTGAAGGACTTACGCACAACATGCGCAACTCTATATTGGCATTAATTACATTCTTTGTTCTTGGATTGGTATTTTTGCTGCTCACGCACAAAGCCCAGCCAAAACATCAACCTTCTTTATAATGAAATTATACAGTATCAATACCGGTTATTTTAAACTAGATGGTGGAGCTATGTTTGGCGTAGTACCAAAAAGCATCTGGAACAAACTAAACCCTGCAGACGAAAATAATATGTGTAGTTGGGCGCTACGTTGCTTATTGATTGAAACGGATAACCGACTTGTATTAGTAGATAGTGGCATGGGCGATAAACAGGATGCAAAATTTTTTGGCCATTACTATATGCATGGTAGCGACTCGCTTGATAGTTCCCTGGCTGCGCACGGATTTAGCAAAGACGATATTACCGATGTGCTGCTTACGCATTTGCATTTTGACCATTGCGGCGGAAGCATTGTAAGGGAAGGTGAAAAACTGGTGCCGGCTTTTAAGAATGCCAGTTACTGGAGCAATGAACGGCATTGGAAATGGGCCACCGAACCCAACGGCCGGGAAAAAGCATCTTTCTTAAAAGACAATATTTTACCCATCCAACAAAGCGGGCAATTAAAATTTATTGAAACGCATCAAAAAGATTTTCCTGATGGCATAATGGTGCGCCAGGTATTTGGGCACACAGATGCCATGATGTTGCCGCAGCTAAATTACAAAGGGAAAACGATTGTTTTTATGGCCGATCTATTGCCGTCTGCAGCACATATTCCGCTGCCCTATGTAATGGCCTACGATATGTTTCCGCTCACGACGCTCAACGAAAAACAGCATTTCCTGGAAGAAGCCGTTCAAAATGATTACATATTATTCTTTGAACATGACCCGGTAATAGAATGCTGCACGCTGCAACAAACAGACAAAGGGATAAGGGTGAAGGAAACTTTTAAATTAAGCGATCTCTAAATTTACCGTACACTCTGCAGCGAGGTAAGTGGATAGCGCAGGTTTTTATAACTCATCATATCTACCTTGATGCTTCCAACAGAAATGGGGCTTTCTACCCTTAGCAATAAATGATTAGGATCGTCGCTTACCCAGGCGGTCATCTTTTCACCACCTTCAAACATAGTTCCTTTTACAAGCAGTGGTTTAAATTTTATGGCGTTGAATTTGCCGTACTTGGTCTTCACTTTTTCTTTGCCTAAATAACGGATGTATAAGTGGTAAACTTCATCATCCAGGAACATATCAAAAGGTATTTTGTCGCCTGGCTTGTATTTATTAAAATTAATATTGCGGGCATAATACATGCTGCTCACCACATCCTGCATACAGTTCGAAACTTTAAAAACCCCATTTGTACTTACGGCAGTATTTGTTTTTTGGTTAAAGGTTACGTTGTTGTAAATCTTATGCCCACCTTCATCTACATTTCTAATAAATTTCATTGGCAACATAGTGGCCGTATCTACATAACTCTCGTAGCGGTCTCTTACTTTAAAAAAATTATCAAAGAAAGAGTAGGTCTTTCCTTCGCCCACAAAATGGTAGACGGGTTTGCCATTGAAGCGCTCAAGTGTAGTAGAAAAAGTGGCTTCTCCTGCGGCTATATAAGCACCCAGCGTATAATATACTTTCATGGTCACTATTTCGCCCTCTTTAAATGCTGTGTTTTTAATACCGCAAAAATCGCTTGAAGTAGATGTGGGGGCAGGAGTAAAACTTGCCAGGAGAATAATGGCTACGGGTAACAGGGGCTTAAGGATTTGCTTCATTTTCCTTTGTAATTTTTATACCAAATATTAAAATGCTTCCAATGATGGCAGGCAAAACGAGGTTGATTAACCAAATGCCTAGTGCCGCTGCCTGTATGCCAAGGATGTTAGGGCTATACAATTTAAAAATCTCAACAGATGCTGTTGCTCTTAATGGAAGTTCTGTGAAGCCAATTGTTGGTGCCATAACCATAATGAGGTAAAATATGGTTAACAGCCAAAAACTTAACAAGTAAGCGATCTCTACTTCCATCACGCTGAGTAACAGCATGTATTGCAAGATAAATGCCATGTACCTTATTAAAGATAGAAACAAGATTCTTAACAATTGTTTACCGCTAAACTGATCCAACAGTTTTACGTATTTAAGCGGCCTGGATAACAGGGGTAGCTTTTCCATTAGGTGAATAAGCCAGCCAATTCGGAGGTAGAACAGCAAAAGAAATGCACTTAAGAAGATGCAGCTAACTAATAAAGTGTTGGCCAGTATTGGAGGAATAAAGTCTAGACCATGGGATGTGATGTCATAAAATCTGAGAACCACCAAACCCATGGTGCCCATCACGATTGTAACGAGCAGTTGGCTAAGGCTACCCAGTATGGTGAGTGAAATTGCCCTCAGCCTGTTAGATTCTTTTACATACAATATCCTGCCACCATATTCCCCAATCCTGTTTGGCGTGAGCATAGTGATGCTGCAGCCGGCCAGCACCGATTTAACTGCCCTGAGAAAAGAAATTCTTTCCAATGGTTTCAAAAGCAATCGCCATTTAAATGCTTCTATGCCATAGTTTACAAACATCAAAATCAATACAAGCCAAAAAGAAGCACTGTACCAACTGTTCTTAATGTGCTGCCAGCGTTGTGGCAAATCTGGTTGTTGCACAATTTGGTTGTACAAACTATAGGAGAGTATAATAAACAGGAGAGGCCCAAGCAGGTAGTTGACTATTATTTTGATATTTTTGCGCAGCTATTCAATATTTAGCGGTAAAAATAGGGCATTGCAAAAAAAATCAAAAATCATTTTAGGGATAGATCCGGGTACCGTGGTTATGGGCTTTGGGTTGATAGCCATTCATAACAAAGAAATTAAACTCCTGGAGATGGGCGTTTTGAAGATGAATGCTAAAATGGATGCCTACGAACGATTGGAGCATATTTTTAGGAAAGTGAGTGACCTCATCAGCCTTCACCAACCAGATAGCTTTGCCATTGAAGCGCCTTTTTTTGGCAAAAATGTACAGAGTATGCTCAAACTTGGCCGGGCCCAGGGAGTAGCTATTGCGGCAGCCATGCAGGCCGGCCTGCAGGTAACGGAGTATTCTCCCAAAAAAGTAAAACAATCTATAACCGGCAACGGAAACGCCTCTAAAGAACAGGTGTTAAAAATGCTGCAGACCATGTTGGGCTTCAAAGAGGCACCACAATATTTTGATGCTACAGATGCTTTGTCTGTGGCGGTGTGCCATCACTTTCAGGACCACCCTATGCTGGCATCGCAGGGCCCCAAAGCAAAAGGCTGGAAAGATTTTATTGCCCAAAATCCTGGCCGGGTATCAAAGGTTTAATTTTGTTGAGCTGCGGCAGCCACTATCATTTATTTTACAAGGCGCCAACAATCATTTGCATAATGAGTTCCATTTCTTCTCTTGTAACACTCATCTTAGCCCGGGTGAAATTTAAATCATCTGCCGTGTTGATGGGTATCAGGTGCATGTGTGCATGAGGAACTTCCAATCCTATAACGGATATGCCACAGCGGTTGCAGTCCATGGTTTTTTCTATGGCGTGTGCAATGGGTTTGGCAAATAGTAACATGGCAGCCAGGTATTCATCCGGCAAATCAAATAGCTTGTCTACTTCTGTTTTTGGCACTACCAATACATGGCCTTTTACCAAAGGCGCCACATCCAGGAAAGCCATAAAATGTTCGTCTTCTGCAATTTTATAAGACGATACTTCGCCTGCAATAATTTTTGAAAAGATGGTCATATTTTTTTTCATAAAGATAAGCAAACGAAAAAACCCATCCTGGTAAGGGATGGGCCTGTCTCAAATTTTAAATACTTAGACTGTAATATCTTCTACTTTAAATTTTAAAAGACCCGCGGGTACTGTTACCTCTGCCACATCTCCTTTTACTTTTCCCAAAAGCCCTTTACCAATAGGCGAAGTCACAGATATTTTTCCAATTTTAAGATCGGCTTCACTTTCTGAAACAATCTGGTAGGTAACTTTTTTCTTAGTAGCCATATTGGTAAGTGTTACTTTGGTAAGAATACTCACCCTGCTGGTGTCAATTGTTTTTTCATCTACAATCCGTGCATTGGCAAGAGCGCCTTCTAGTTGATTGATCTTTGCTTCTAACATACCTTGTGCTTCTTTGGCTGCGTCATACTCTGCATTTTCTTTAAGGTCTCCTTTTTCCCTTGCTTCGGCAATGGCCGCGCTAGCTGCTGGCCTATCTACTGATTTTAAGGAGTGTAATTCGGATTGCATCTTGTCAAATGTTTCCTGTGTCACATAATTGGTGTCTGCCATACAGTTCTTTTTAGTGTATATAGAAAAAAAATACAACGCCCTAGATAGCCTAAGGCGTTGCATATTTACAAATATAGTAAAATATAATTGTGAAAAGGTTGGTTATGAAATACCCAGCTTTTGCAATAAAACGGTGCTCATCTTATAAAATGCCTCGTTGCTATAACCTGCAATATGCGGTGTAATGAGCACGTTGGGTAATGCTGTAAGACTATTTAGTTGCTGCATCTCAAGTTCTGAATAGCTAGAAAGGCTTTCATTTTCCAATACATCCAGGGCTGCACCCCTTACCTGGTTGCTTTGCAGGGCCAGCAAAAGCGCCGGTGTGTCTACCAATTTGCCCCGGGAAGTATTGATAATAAAAGGCATGTTTTTGAGACTGTTGAAAAATGCCTCGTTGGCTATATGCTTCGTTTCGCTGCTAAGCGGCAAGTGAAAACTAATCACATCTGCATATCGCCCCAATTGTTCCAGGTTTGCTTCCCGCACATTGCCGTGTGCAAAATCCGTTTTGTATTTATCGTAAGCCAACACAGTAACGTCAAAAGAACTCAACAATTTGGCAAAAGCCTGGCCGGTATTGCCATAGCCGATGATACCTACAGTTTTGCCACTAAGCTCTATGCCCCGGTTATTATCCCTTAGCCAGCTCCCCATTTTAACCTCGCTGGCACTTTTTTGAATGTTATTCATGAGGTTAAGCAGCATTCCCAAAGCATGCTCTGCTACCGCATTGCGATTTCCCTCTGGGCTACTTACACATTTTATACTTTTAAGTGCGGCGTATTCAATGTCAATCAACTCCAACCCACTGCCCAGCCTGCCTATCCATTGCAGGCGGGTGCCTGCGTCTATCATAGCCTTATCTATGGCCAGCCGGGTGGTAACTATCAGCCCTTCTACATCTGCAATAATGGAGCGCAATTGGTCATATTGAATTTCCGGATCGTACAATACCTCGTAGCCAGCCGCCGCCAATGATTCCATCAGGTAAGGGTGAGCCTTCGCTGTAATTATTACTTTCATGAGGAGGCGATCATACTGATCTCTACATTTACATTTTTGGGCAAAGTTTTTACCGCCACTGTTTCCCTGGCAGGATAAGCTGTTTCACTACCTGGCATGTCTACCGTAAAATACTCACCGTATACATCATTTACTGCTGCAAAGAGGCTCATGTCGCTGAGATAAATATTGGTTTTTACCACATTACCAAAATTGAGACCAGCCTCCGTTAAAATAGCCTGCAGGTTTTTCATTACCTGGTGCGCTTCATCAATGATGTTGTCGGTAAGCAGGGTATCTGTGCCGGGTACAAGCGCTATTTGGCCCGAAATGAATACCAAATTGCCAGCTTTTATAGCCTGGCTATAAGGCCCAATGGGAGCCGGTGCATTTTCTGTGCGAATTACTTGTTTAGACATAGTTTTATTATAATTTTCTAAGTGGCAAATATATATTTTCTCAACCACGTATTTTTGCCAAAATATAAAACAGATGAAGTTTGTAGTAGCGGGTAGCCAGGATGGATGGATGGAGCTTTCAGATGGTCAGCAGCAAATTGAATGGGTGCATGTGCCGGATGCAGGTGCTTTTGCCCAACATGTAGATGCCGATGCTTTCTTTAATCTTTATGATGATGCCTACAGGGCAACTTATCATTCTTTAACAGCCCCAGTTTTTATCAACAGCGTAGTGCATCCATTAGGCAGTTCCCAAAATGTTATTCGGTTCAACGGGTGGAAGGGTTTTATACAACATGACACCTGGGAACTTGCAGGTCCTGTGCAAGATTTATCTACGAAAGCATTGGAAGCATTGGGCAAAAAATACCTAATTACTGCAGATGAACCAGGCTTTATCAGCGCACGTATCATAGCCATGATCATTAACGAAGCCTGGTTTGCGTTGGGCGATGAAATTAGCACGGAAGTAGAAATTGATATTGCTATGAAACTCGGTACCAATTATCCTTATGGGCCTTTTGAATGGGGCCACAAAATTGGGATGAAAAATATTTACGAGTTGTTGCAGCAAATGTCCCTTCAACATAAAAAATACTTACCTGCACCCCGGCTGCAACAATTTCTACAAACCCTATGAGTTTAATTTTAAACATAGATACCTCTGGTGCTGTAGCATCAGTGAGCATAGCAAGCGAGGGTAAACTGCTAGGGATAAAAGAAAATGATGCGCAAAGTGAACATGCTTCGTTTTTGCAGCCAGCCATTAAACAATTGTTGAACGACTTGCATATAAATATCAATGCGGTGGATGCAGTTGCAGTGGTTAATGGGCCTGGATCTTATACCGGCTTGAGAGTTGGGCTGGCAAGTGCCAAAGGCATTTGTTATGCGTTGAACAAACCATTGATAACAATTGGTACATTACCATTGATGGCGCAAGCTGCACTCGGGCATATACTTCCGGAAAATCAATCAACCGTTTTATTGTGCCCCATGATTGATGCAAGAAGGCAGGAGGTTTTTACTGCTATCTACAATGCCAGTATGGAGATTATTTTGCCAGCCCAGGCACACATTTTATACGATGATTCTTTCGTAGCTACTTTACTACAAAATAAAATCATGTTTTTTGGGAATGGGGCAGCCAAATTTGAAATGATTACGAAGCATGCAAATGCAATGTTTGCAGGTGTTTACAGCAATTCAGCGGCTTTGTGCCACTTAAGTAATGTCAGTTTTATGATTAAAGATTTCACTCCACTTGCCTATTGCGAACCGCTCTACTTAAAAGAGTTTTATAACGGTTAATAGCTACATTCTGATGTTTCGCTGCATTTTAACAGTGCTGAAAAAACATAAATATTTATTACTGCGTATATTTGCATTATCAATTATTGTTTAAGCATTTTTAAAATTTAACTCCTATGACGGTAGCAACTCTTACCAATGAGCAGATAACCGTGTCTGTAACTGAAACTCCAGACACTTTAAAGATCAACTATCACAATCTGAAGAAAGCGGCTTTAGTCTTACGGGCTTTGAACCATAAACTAAGACAACAAATTTTGACTCTTATTGAAACAGAGAAAAAAATTACTGTTACTGAAATTTATGTTCGCCTTCGTTTAGAGCAATCTGTTGCTTCTCAGCATCTTGCAATTTTACGGCGTGCAGGTATTGTAACAACTCAACGTGATGGTAAATTCATTTACTACACTGTGAACTACAAACGCATTGATGAAATTAACGTTGTTATAGAAGACCTAGTAGCCTAAAAACTGCTGTTGTAAAATCTAATTAAAATAAAAAAGCGATTGTTTATCAATCGCTTTTTTATTTTTGCACCAGCACTAAATTACATTTATGTTCATTCAACAATTATATACGCCTTGCCTGAGCGAAGCGGCTTATTACATAGAAAGCAATGGCGAGGCAGCCATTATTGATCCGCTTAGAGACATTGAAGCCTACGTTCAGCTTGCACAATCGAGAAATGCAAACATCAAATACATTTTTGAAACGCACTTTCATGCAGATTTTGTGAGCGGGCACATTGATCTCAGTAAAAAAACCGGCGCACCCATTATTTACGGTCCGGGCGCTAAAACAAGTTTTAAAATACACAATGCTGCAGATAGAGAACTATTTACCCTTGGGACCATTACCCTTGAAGTACTGCACACACCTGGCCATACCCTGGAAAGTTGTTGCTTTCTATTGAGAGATGAGAACAAAAAAGAACACGCACTTTTTACTGGTGATACACTTTTTGTGGGTGATGTAGGCAGGCCAGATTTGAGTAGCGGCCAAATGAGCAGTGAAGAATTGGCAGCCATGTTATATGATTCCATACAGGAAAAAATAATGCCTCTCTCCGATGCAGTGCTTATTTATCCGGCACATGGGCCGGGCAGCAGCTGTGGTAAAAACATCGGCCCTAATACCAGCAGCACACTTGCCGATGAAAAAGCATCGAATTACGCTTTGCAACCACAAACCAAAGAAGCTTTTGTAGCTGCGGTTACTAATGGCCTGGCTGCGGCACCCCGTTACTTTGCCATTAATGCACAGATAAACCAACAGGGGTACGAGACCATTGAAAAGGTGATGGAAAAAGGAATGGAAGCACTTGCGTTGCCTGCGTTTAAAGAAAAAATAAAAGAAGATATCATTTTGTTGGATACCCGTCCCGCCGCAGAATTTACACAAGGCTTTATCCCAGGCTCTGTATTTATTGGGCTTGAAGGCAGGTTTGCTGAATGGGCAGGAAGTCTTTTACCTTTTGACAAACCGATTGTGTTGATAACACCTGTGGGTATGGAAAAAGAAACCAACACAAGATTGAGCCGGGTTGGGTTTGCTAAAATGGCTGGTTACTTAGATGGTGGTTTTGAAGCATGGAAAAATGCCGGCGAAAAAATTGACCTGATCATTAATGTAGAAGCAGATGAACTTATAATGGACCTGCCCCATGATCCTAACCTAACCGTGGTTGATGTGCGCCGGGAAACAGAATATGCAGACGGACATTTGCCAGGTGCCGTAAACTTACCGCTGAGCGATATGATCGATATTGCAGAACTAGCACAGTTTGAGGACAATCAAAATTTATATGTGCATTGCGCAGGCGGTTACAGGAGCGTTATAGCAGCTTCTCTTTTAAAGCGCCAGGGCGTGCACAACCTTAGAAATGTAGAGGGTGGCTGGGCAAAAATAAAAGAACAGGAAAAAGTAACAATCGTAAAAGAGCCCAGTGTTTTAAACTAGTGTTATGTTGCGAATGGTGAATGGTGAATAGTGAAAAGCCAATTCACACTTAACTTAACACTAACAATTATTTTTCTACAATTTTATATAGCCGTGTTTGACTGCATACAATGCAAGTCCGACACGGCTTTTTACTTGCAATTTTTCAAACAAGCCGTTGCGGTAACCGTCTACTGTTTTTGGACTTAGAAACATTTGATTAGCAATGTCTAAATAAGTCATATCTGAGCAAGCAAGTTTAATAAAAGTTACCTCTTTTTTAGACAGCGCCCTATCATCATGCGCCTGGGCCATACTAGCATCTTGCTGCAGGGTGTGCACCAACTTGCCTGTAATAAAATCTGTGTAATAAAATCCCTGGCTGTTAATGGCAGATAAGGCATTGTTCAGTTCCTGTGGCTCTACATCTTTGGACAGGTAGCCCTTTACACCCAGCTTCAGCATTTTAATAACGCTTTCTTCGTTTTCTACCATAGACACTACCAGCACTTTTATAGATGGGTGATGCTTATTAAGCCAACCTACGCTTTCAAAACCATCCATCTCCGGCATGCTAATATCCATCAATATAATCTCTGGTAATTGTGCGGGCCGAAGTTTGCGTTGCATATCAATTCCATTGTCTGCTTCAAACAAAACCTCTATCTCGCCGCTGATCATTTCAAGCAAACTCAACAGCCCTTTTCTAAAAAGCCTGTGATCATCTACCAGTGCTACCTTTAATTTTAAACCTGTGCTCATATCTCCTGCTTGTTAAATCATGGTGGTTATAATAGTTGTACTTCCACTGCCTGGCGTCGACTGAAAGACAATCGAGGCATTGATAACCTTAGCTCTCTTTTGCAGGTTCAATAAACCATTACCGGTATCATTCATATCTTTCAATTTTTCGGATACACTAAAACCCTTTCCATCGTCGCTGATTGTCAAAATAAATCTATTGTTGTCATCTAATTTCGCATGTAGGGTTATTTCTTTTGCTTCCGAATGTTTCAGAGCATTGTTCAGCAGTTCCTGCACCATACGGTATAAGATGATCGCCTTTTCATCATGAATGGGAGGAATATTTCCCTGTTGCACAAACTTAGCGGTAAACACGCCTGTTTTATTTATTTTTTCAGCCTCATTTTGCAGGGCTTTTAAGAGACCTACCTTATTCATCTTATCTCCATTCAAACTGCTGGAAAGTATTTTGAGATCGGTAATGAGTTGTTTTACCAATTCTTTGGTGTTGCTGATCTTGGTTTCCAAAACCGGGGCATTGTCCACCTGCATGGTGTTTAGATTAATTTTAATAAGCGACGCTACCTGCCCAATATTATCATGCAGCTCCCGGGAAATATGCTGCAGCGTTTGCTCCTGTATTTCTAGCTGCGACTTTAACAGCTGCTCAGAAAACTGAACCCGAAGCGTGTCATTTTCCTTTTTTCGTTTGCGATATCTCACAGCCAGGGTTATGACAATGAAAAATATCAACAACATGAAAACAAAAAAAGTAACAACCAATGTAATTAGATCACTGTAAAACTTTTCTGTCATTCCTAATTTGAATTTTTGCTAAAAAAATAGATAGTAGCAGTAAGAGGTAGTATACATAATTTGAAAAAAAGTGAATGCTGTACACACTGTAACTTGGTAAGTTGTGCCTGGTCATGAATGGGTAAAGCAAAAAGAATATTAGAGAAATAATATTGAACCACATAATGGCAACAGCAGCTACAAATACAGGATTGGCAAAAATATTTTCAGCGGAAGAATTATCTAAAAACTGAATAAACAAAACGGCCGCCCATACAATGTAAAAAAAAGTAGTTCCTTTAGAAACATTGTCTGGGAAGCTGTTGACTGGTTGAAAAAAAACAGCATTTACAATGGCAAACAAGATCAATGCTGCAATCGTCCACGGAATAGATCTCCTTATTTTATCATCTACTATATTCTTATAAAAAAAAATCCCAATAATTAAAAAATATAGTGGAATTGAAATATGAAAACCCGGCATATTATTTTTGTAGATAACTGCCATATAATGGCTCGATAGCTCCAATACCAATACCAGGCCCAGGTAAATTGTAAGGGGCCGAATTTTGTTAGAACTCTTCTTAAAAAAACTAATACCCACAATAAATCCTAAGCCAATGATTACGAGGTAAAGTATAAAATAGATAGTCATTATCTAATCTATGGATTTTCAATTTTGGGGCAGTTGGTTGGGCAAGGCAGTATATTGTCAAAATTAGTGTCGCCATCACCTTCTGTACTGAGCATGTCTGAGGTTGTTAGAATTTGGCCACTTGCATCTGTGCCTAGTATCATAATAGTATAAGAGCCATCTTCTTTTCTGCCTAGCCGCAGGTATACTCCTTTAATAGCGGGGTTTCCTATCAATTTGGCATAGCCTGCGGCATCAATTGTATAGCCTTTGTATGCCTTTTTATCCGGATTAAAAAGAAGCGGATTCTGATCGTAATAATCTCTGTATTTTAAATAAGTTGCCCAGGTAATTGGCTGCATACTATCCATACCCATGACCCTGGAGCTTGGAGCTGAATCCTGCTCCTGGCTCAAAAGAATATTCTCGCTACCATATTTCTGCAGCACGCTCCTGGCAAATTGTAAAGAATCTTCTTTATTGTTTAGGTTTTGCGTGGTTTTGCCAGCATCACAACCTGAGGTTAAGTAGGCAACAAACAACAGCGATGCTAATACGATACATAAGTTTTTGTGCATGATAGGTTTGGTATTAAGGGTAAATAATATTTTGAATATAGGTAAAAAATAAATATCCCAACTTGTAAGCTATTTTTATCAATAAAAAAACAGGAAATACCCCTTTTTTTTTCAGGCATTATCCTGGGCATGGTTTCAAATAAGATTAGGAGATTTGACTTTTAAACAAAGGAAAAAGTTGAAGCCCGATTTGCACCGTTCTTTGATCAGATTTTTGACAATAATCCCGACTCAGTTTAAATCATAACTAACGACTAGACTTACCCGTTTTTAATCCCCTCTGTTTTGTGATTTTATACTGAGTCGTTTACCTTTTCTCATAGTTTCAGATTTGTTACATTTTAATCCGTACTTCTTTTACCCTTACTATTTTATTAGCTGGTTTACTATTAAATATCACCACAGAAGATTGGCTATGTTATGCTAGATTTCAGTTGGTGGAGGAGTAACATCTATCCACCTTTTTTCAAAATCTTTCCTGTAGGGCCATTTCCACCTGCGGTGGCTCCATAGATAATTATCCGGGCTTGCCCGGATTGTTGCTTCCAGGAAATCCCGGTACAATAAGGTTAACTCTCCTTCCTGCAGGTTTGCAGCATGCTCTGTTATCAGTTTGGTTTCAAAGTGATAGAACCCTCGTTTTATCTTCACAAATTTTACAAACACGACTGCCGTATTATTTTTTCGTGCGCCTGTATCTGGCCCCTTTGCAAAGGGTACAGGTCTGTTAAAAAAATTTAACCAATAACCAGATCCCGGTAAGCCTGGGTTCTGGTCTGCTACGAGCCCCATGACATATTGCTCATCAAAACACTCGTGTGCCCGGCTTTTAAATTCGTGTGCTGCAATTAAAACTGTTTTGCCCTTATTACGAATTTTGTAAAATAGCCGGTCTACAGCTTTATTATTAATACGCATATACACCCCCAGCCATGGCACAGAAACTTGCTTTGCAATAGCCCAATGGCCATACTCCCAATTCATCTGGTGGCCACTGTGCAGCTGTACGTTCTTGCCTTTAGCCAGCAACTCAACAATAGGCTGAAAATCTATTGTGGCACGCCTCTTAAATGATTCATCGGAAATACTGAGCAATTTGATAGACTCTATAAAAGTATCTATGAGATTTTTATAAAATTTGCGGGCAATAACCTCCTTCTCCTCCTGGCTTTTCTCCGGGAAAGCAATGTCAAGATTACCAAAAACCACTTCCTTCCTATAGCCCAGCAGCCGGTAAACGAGAAAGTAAAAAAAATCGCTTATGGCATATAAAATAAAAAAAGGCAAGAGGGAAAAGGCATACAGTATTGCGTAAAGAATATAATACATGACTCGCAAGATAAATGTTGGCAACAACAAAGTTACCATGAAGGGCACCGAAAAGTAGCTTTATAAAATGGTATTTTGCAAAATAGGGCTACTTTCCAAATGATCGGTGTTGTAATGAAGACCACGACTTTCTTTACGCAGTTCTGCACTTTTTACTATTAGGTAACCCACCGTAATCATATTTCTAAGTTCACACAACTGCGGCGACAGCTCCGTTTTTTCATACAGCTGTTCCGTTTCTTCGTGCAGCAGGTCTAGTCTTTTGGTAGCCCGTTCCAGGCGTTTATCATTTCTAACAATGCCTACATAATCACTCATAAGCAATTTCAATTCTTTTAAACTTTGCGTTATCAAAATCATTTCACTGGGTGCAGCAGTACCGGCCGCATTCCAATTGGGAAATTCTTTCTCTGCTTTTATTTGTTGAGGCCTGGCCGCTGTCATTTTTATAATAGAATCTTTGTAAGCCCTGTGGGCAAAAACCATCGCTTCCAGCAGCGAATTACTGGCAAGCCTGTTGGCCCCGTGAAGACCGGTGCTGGCGCATTCGCCCGCTGCATAAAGGTTGTGTATAGAAGTGCGTGCCCACTCATCCGTTTTTACGCCGCCACAACTATAGTGGGCTGCGGGAGAAACAGGTATCATATCCCGACTCACATCGATACCAATACTTAAGCACTTGGCATGAATATTTGGAAAATGCTCTACAAATTTGGGTTGATCCATGTGCCGGCAATCAAGATAAACATGTTCTGTACCGTTAATTTTCATTTCATTGTCTATAGCCCTTGCCACAATATCTCTTGGTGCCAAATCTTTGCGTTCGTCATAACGCTCCATAAAAGCTTCCCCCAGGGAATTTCTTAAAATGCCGCCATCTCCCCTCACTGCCTCTGTTATTAAAAACGAATGGCCCCTTACCCCTGGTTCGTACAACGCTGTGGGATGAAACTGGATGAACTCCATATTTTCAATCCTTCCCTTTGCCCGGTAAATCATGGCTACTCCATCTCCCGTTGCAATGGCAGGGTTCGTAGTACTTCTATACACCTGTCCATTGCCTCCGGCAGCAAGCAGGGTTACGTTGGCAATGATCTTTTCCGTTTTTTTAGTGGTTAAATTTAGGGTATACACTCCGTAACATTCAATATCGGGGGTAGATTTTGTAACAAGGTAACCAAGGTGGTGCTGGGTAATTATATCTACCACAAAGCAATGGCTGATAAGTTCTATGTTCTTGCATTTTTTGATGGCTTCCAATAATGCTCTTTCCATTTCTGCGCCGGTTACATCTTTGTGATGTAGTATGCGACTTTCGCTGTGTCCTCCTTCTTTACCAAGTTTGTAATCGCCATCCGGCTCTTTATCAAACAAGGCTCCCCAGGCTATCAATTCATTGATGCGTTCTACACCCTCCCTCACCACAATCTCTACTATTTCAGGGTTACACAATCCATCGCCAGCTATGAGCGTATCTTCTATATGTTTGGCAAAACTGTCGTTATCAAAATCCATCACGCCGGCTATACCACCCTGCGCATATTTGGTATTGGTTTCATCGCTTTGGGTTTTGGTTAAAATGGTTACTTGTTTCTCCGGGCATTCCTGTGCCACCTTAAGCGCATAGGTGAGCCCGGCAATGCCTGAACCGATCACTAAAAAATCTGTATGCATAAGCTATTTATAATTTTTCAGACCACTAAATTAAATGATAATTAAAAAGCAGGAAGCTAATTAATCAAAATTATACTGTTGATTATTGTTAGAACGGGAATTATGTGGACCCTTGTACAAAACTTCAGCCCCTTGTAGTACTATAACAGATTCCCATCTATAAAGTTGGTACGAACAACAAAACGGCTTTGCCTAAAAAATGATTATTAGCGAAAGAAATTGAAAGCTCATTCCACACGGGAGATGTGCAGAAAGCACTGCAGCAGGAATATCTTTTCCCAACCGAACATTCGTGTTTTAAAAGTGAAACAAGAGTTTTAAAAATATTGTCTAAGATCCATATTTATGGATGATTGGTTTCAGCCTCAATCCATACATTGTTTTCTTTTAAGAGATTGATCAACTCATCTACTGCTACTTCACTATTGATATTTTTTTTCATCACTTCTTTACCACGGTACAAGGTGATTTTGCCCGGTCCGCTGCCCACGTAACCAAAATCTGCATCGGCCATCTCTCCGGGACCATTCACAATACATCCCATGATGGCAATTTTAAGCCCTTTTAAATGATTGGTCACATTACGGATGCGGGCGGTGGTTTCCTGCAAGTCAAACAAAGTGCGGCCGCAACTCGGGCAACTAATATATTCTGTTTTGGAAATACGGGTGCGCACCGCCTGTAATATGGAAAACGAAGTGTTGTTTAAAAACTGGTGACTATTTTTAGAGGGTAAGTAAGTTCGGCCACTTACCTGCTGGTCTATCATTTTAGAAGGATCATTCATCAGCCAGACACCATCTCCCATACCATCTAAAAAAAGCGCTCCCACGCCAATGCTAAAATGTATCAACTGCTCGTCTACATTGTTGTGCATACTTTCAGCAGCCAGCACCACGGGGCATTGTATATTCTGCAGCATCAAAGCATTTACGAAGTTGCGCAACTGCTGCACGCTATTATTTGCGTTGGAATAAATGCATAAGATCACCGTTTCATCTTTCTTCACTATCTCCAGCAATTCTGTATGATCTTCTGAAACATCCAGGCTAATAAAGTTCATACTACCCGAACGTGTTGGTGCAGCACGGTAAGAATTTTTATCAAATAGGGGATAATATTTTTGAGGCTCATTCGTGCTGGCCCATGTAGGATAATCGCAGATGACTTGCAAAGTGCCGGGCAAATTAAAATTGATGAGCTTATCGGAACTGTAAATAAAATCTGCGGCGGCATCGCCTATAAACCATTTGTCGGCTGCTTCATTGTAGGTATAACCAATAGCTTGCAGGTCGCTGGTACCAATGCTTGTATGCAGCATCAAGTCTGCAATCACCACGGGTACATTTTTTCCTCCAATATTTAAAATGCTGCGGGAGTTGCGTCTTTTATATTCAAAAGGATTGTAAGATAGTTTGAGCGTAGGCTCTGCTTCTTCTATTACTTCCTGCTCCTTTGATTGATAGCGTTTCACCAAATCGAGGCAAACGGGAATTTCAAATTCAGGATCTTCTGTGAGGCTTACCCTGATGGTGTCTCCTATGCCATCTTCCAGCAGCGAACCAATACCAATGGCAGATTTTATCCTGCCATCTTCGCCATCTCCCGCTTCTGTAACACCCAGGTGCAAAGGATAACACTCGCCAAATTCGGTGCTCATGTGCTGCACCAGCAGCCTGTATGCCTGTACCATCACCAGTGGATTGCTGCTCTTCATGCTCAACACTATGTTGTGATAATCCAGGCTGCGGGCAATCCTTAAAAATTCCATGGCACTTTCCACCATACCAATGGCAGTGTCGCCATAACGGCTCATGATACGATCGCTCAGGCTACCGTGATTCGTACCAATGCGCATAGCGGTGCCGTGTTCTTTGCATATTAAAACGAGGGGGGTAAACCGCTCCCTGATTCTTTCGATCTCTTCGGCATACTCGGCATCGTTGTATTCTATTTGCTCAAACTTTTTCTTGTCTACATAATTACCGGGATTCACTCTTACTTTTTCTACAATTCTTGCAGCAATTTCTGCGGCATTGGGTGTAAAATGAATGTCGGCTACTATCGGTGTATCGTAACATCTTCTTCTAAGTTCATCTTTAATGTTCTGTAAATTTTCTGCTTCGTTTTTGGAAGGTGCCGTTATACGGATCAATTCTGCGCCTGCCTCAATACAGCGAATACTTTGCTCTACAGTAGCTGCAGTATCCATCGTATCTGTAGTGGTCATCGTTTGCACACGAATGGGGTGATTGGCGCCAATGAGCAGATCGCCGATTTTCACCTCCCGTGTAATTAATCGTTTGTATGTAGATAAAGACTCTGTATAAAACTGCATAAAATTGTATTACAAATGTGGAAATGTAGCAAACAGCAAATGTAAAGAAAAGCCTTGGCTGTTAAATGGAGTAAGCTTTGCCGGAATGCAAGAAACCATCAAAAAATGCTTAAGAATATACTCCTGACTTTACTGCCGAAATGATCAAATACTGTTGGTTACCAATCCTTCTCTGGCTTGTCGGGAGAAGAGGAACTTACTTTGCGTAATTTATCCTGCAGATTTTTTTCCTTTTGCAGCAAGGCCTTCAACTTTTCTTCTGCATCTTTTTTGGTGATCCTTGATTGCTGCGGCTTGGGCTGATGTTGCTGGTCTTTGTTTTTTTGATCCTGGTCTTTGTCTTTATCCTTCTTGTCTTTATCCTTTTCCTCTTCTTCCTTCTGCTGCTTTAAGGCTTTCTGCAAATTTTGGCGGGCATCTTCGTTGTTAGGATCCAGCTTTAAAGCCTCCTTGTAAGCAATGATGCATTCGGGTATCTTTTTATTGTTGTGCAACACCACGCCTTTGTTGTAAAAGGCATTGCTTTTTTCAACTGGCTTGGTGAGTTGCCCTAAAGATCTGTCGTAAGCTGCAATTGCTTCTTCAGTTTTTTCAGACTTATACAAAGCATTCCCCAGGTTAAACTGAGCAGTTGCATTGGCCGGATTTTTTTGAACCACTTTGGCGTAGGAACCAGTTGCCGCCGGATAATCTGCTTTTTTATAGGCATCGTTCCCTTCTTTTATCAGCGCCTTTTCTCCCTGTGCCCATGCAGTATTTCCCACAAACATGAAGAGCAAACCTGCAGCAATTTTTACAGCTTTAATTTTTTTAGTTTTCATTTCAGATATAAACATTTCCAATATTAAAAATGCAAGGGCTAGCGCAAGAAATATTTGTGACAGACTTTTATAGTTGATCAATGAGTCTTCTGTTACCGCCCTTTGATCCATGGTAGCCAGTTGGCGTGCCAGCATGGAGACTGTTTCCTCTGTGTTTTTAAACAATTGGTAATTCCCATTGCCACTTGCTGCAATGGCTTGCAGGGCTGCTTCATTTAACCTGGATACCACCATGTTGCCGTCCACATCAGTTTTCATTTGACCCGTGGCCTCATCCCTAATGGGTGCGCCGCTAACTGAACCAATTCCAATGCTATTAATCACTACGCCTTCGGCCGCCATTTGTTTAGCTATCTCTACTGCCTGCTCATCATGATCTTCTCCATCACTTATCAATATGACTGACTTGTATTTTTTTTCTTTTACATTAAAAGATGCATAACACATTTTTAAGGCATCTCCTATCACTGTGCCCTGCGTGGGCACAGATTGTGTAGTGGCTGAGGATAGGTACATTTTGGCTGCAGCAAGATCGCCGGTGAGGGGCATTTGCAAATAGGCTTTGCCGGCAAATATTACGATACCAATTCTATTGTTACCCAGCCTATCTATCAACCGGCTCAGTAATTGTTTACTCCTATCCAGCCTGTTGGGCTGTACATCTTCTGCCAGCATGCTCTTGCTCACATCCAGGGCTATCATCACATCAATACCCGACCTGCTAATTTTTTCGCTACCGGTGGGTATGCGCAGGTTGGCAATGGCCAAAATGAGGAGGCACATGGCAACGGTTACCATTAAAAATTTTCTAAAGTAGGATCGTGGGTTGTATTGCCCCATCAGTTGCGCAACCAACTCCGGATCGCCTATTTTTTTAATACTTCTTTTTTTCTTGCGCAGGGCCAACCAATACAGCAGTCCCATCAGCGGAATCAGCAGAAATAAAATTAACAGGAAAATATATTGGAACTGTGGCATATTTAGTAGGGATGCAAAGTAAATATTTCAACAGCGAAAGCTGTTAAAGAAAGAATAAGATAACTACATCTTGCCTTGTAAAAATCCCAGGTGCTTCAAAATATCTTTCGTAATGGCCATCCTAGCAGACTTCATATCTAGGTTAGCATCCGGAGATTTAACGAGTGTCACAAAAAAATACACATGGCGGTTTTCTTCTATCCATCCGGCTACCCAACCAATATTATTTTTTTGTTCATCAAATCCCCAGCCGGTTTTATAACTCAGTTTGTAAAGCGTATTATCTTCCTGCAGCATCATATCTCTTACAGCCAGCTGCACTGTTTTTCTAAAAGGCAACTGGTCGAAATACAATTTTTTAAGAAACCCCAATTGCTCATCCGGCGATATCTTCAATTGGTTGTTCAACCAAAATGAATCTACGGGGCCCTGTATATTTTTATTGCCATAGGAAAGACTGTCAATCCATTGTTGCATGGTATCTTTTCCTATTCTTCTTGCTACTTCCTGAAAATATGGAACGCTGCTTACTTTAAAAGCTTCTTTTAAAGTAAGGGTCTTGTTCCAGTCTTTGTTGGTACGCACCACACCATCCCAGGGAATGGACATGTTTTCATCTGAAACAATACCTGTTTGCAAACCAATGAGGGCATTGGCCATTTTAAAAGTAGATGCGGGTGTAAAACGAGTGGTATCCAGGGCCATATTGTAAACCCTTACGCTACCATCCGTATTGTTCAGCAGGGTAAAACCTCCATCTACATTTTTTGCATCAAAATATTTTTTAAGATCGTTGTCAATCTTGGCTTTGTTTACGCTACAGGAAGAAATGAGTAAGAGGGAGAAAACGAAGGGTAATAAAACAGTTTTGAAAGCAGGTGCTTTTTTATAAGAGAGATTTTTCATACTTGATTATTGTTCTGCGCCGGCTTCAGCGACTTTGTTTTTCATATGATTTGCCGTGGCATCCAGGGCCTCATAAAACTCTTCGCCAAATTTACGAATGAGGGGTTCTTTTAAAAACTGGTACACTGGCACTTTTAATTTTTTGCCCAATTTGCAGGCGGCTTTGCAATGATCTTCCCGTGGCTGGTAATTAGCAAATTCAGTAATACCATCGCTACTTTTCTTAACTACCACCGGAAAAAGATGACAACTCACTGGCTTTTTCCATTTTACTTTCCCATCCATGTAAGCTTGTTCTATTCCACATTTCACAATGCCAAGGCTGTCCTTGATGCCATATACACAAATGGCTCCATCAATAGTAGGAGTTACCCAGCCAAACTCTTTGTCGTACACATAACGCCCCTGGCGGTTTATTTCATCCACGCTTCTTTGCCCCAGGTAGGGCAGCACTTCTAAAAAAACCTCATCCATCTTTTTTAGTTCTTTTACATCAAGGGGTGCTCCCGCATCACCATCTACACAGCAAGCTCCTTTGCATGCATGCAAGTCGCATACAAATGCTTCGTTCACAATTTCATCACTCACCAAAACATGGTCTATTGCTATCATAAGCTACAAAAATACGATTTAGAAGGGCAGCAGTTCTTAATTAACGGATTAATGCTGTTAATTGTTTTTCCATTTAAAAGTATTGATCAGGTGATCAATGTCTACCTGCAAAAAATCTTGAACGGGTTTTAGGGAGTCGGCATTGGGAGTGGTATCAAAATAGAGAGCGCCTCGTATAAAATGTTTGGTACTGTCGCTCATAAAAAACTGCCTGGCCGTGGCAGCATTGCCCCCAACCCTGAAGAAAATACCAGTAACATCATTCTTCGTTGTAAACAAACTGTCTTTTATGGACGAAGCCACCGATTCATTTTTGTTGGTGAGGTTAAAGGCATCGTTTACCATCCGGTCAAAATAGTTGATGCCAGAAGAATCCCGGTAGTTTCCATCAGGCTGCTTTACTTTGTAAGTAGCCTTTCCTCCAATAATCTTATAACTTAAAAAGATACGGGCATTGAATTGTGGAAAATCTATATTTCGCCAATAAGGATTTTCGGGGGTACTGTCAAAGTAGGTGCTGTCTTTTACAATTGTTGCATAAGCAGGATACTCAAAACTATAAGGCACGTCTGGTTCGTTGAATGACACATATTTTCTCTCAGGAAACTCAACATCAAAATACCCCCTTTTTTTAGAAGTATAGGTGCTGTTGCACGCCATGATAACTATAGAAGCTAATACAGCCGCAGCCATGCAGTTAAATGCATTCTTCATCTTGACGATCATATTTATACCTCCTGCAGGTTTTTATTTGCTTTAATGGTTACTTTTACTTTGTCTATCCTGTTTTTATTTATTTCCAGCGGCACAAAAGTAAAGTCACCACTTGTGAGGGTAGAATTAGCCTGTGGAAACTCACCTGCTATTTCCAGCACCAGGCCCGCAACCGAGTCGCTGTCGCCACGGATGGCATCAAAAGTATCTGCCGGAAGGTTCATGGCTTTACAAGCATCATTAATCATAAACTTACCCTCAAATATGTAGTTGTAATCGTCTATTTTTTTATTTACGCTTTCTTCATCATCGAACTCATCTTTTATTTCTCCAATAATTTCTTCCATAATATCTTCTAGGGTTGCAATGCCCGACGTGCCACCAAACTCATCTACCACAATGGCAAAGTGCATTCGCTTTACCCTAAACTCCTGTAAAAGATCTTCTATTAATTTTTGCTCGTGCACAAAATAGGGTGAGCGTATCAAAGTATGCCAATCAAAATCTGCGGGTTGGTGCAGGTAAGGTAATAAGTCTTTTGTGTGCAGCATACCGGAAATTTCATCCAGGCTACCCCTGTAAACCGGCAGTCGGGAGTAATGCAGCTCTGTAACTTTTCTCATTACATCGGCCAGCGTGCAGTTGTATTCAATGCCACTTACATCCATCCTTGTCCGCATGATCTGCTTTACCTCAGTGTCGCCAAATTTTCGAATACCCTTTAATATTTGTTTTTCCTCTACGGTAGCTTCATGATCGGGCAATAGGTCGATGGCATAGTCCAGATTATTATCATCCATGCCGGAACTTTTTTCTGCACTCAATTGTTTATTAATTTTCTCAGAGAACTTTACAATGCGCTTGCTCAGCAGGTAAAACAAACTATTAAAAATTTCTATTACCAGGGAAGAGGAAGCTGCGAAGCGCACTTTATGATGTGCTGCCCAAACCTTAGGGAGCACTTCTGCAAACAAAACAAGCAGGATAGAGATGATAACGATTTTGAGCACAAGTAACAGAGCAACGCTCAGCTCCAGGTACTGCATCCAGGAATCTAGCAGGTAATTGGTAACCAAAATAGCACCCAGGTTTACAAACACATTTGCAACAAGCATAGATGCTTGCAAGGTTTTAGGCTGCTCCAACAAAGTAACTATTCTCCGGAACGATGGCTGTTGCCTTGTTTTAAGGGAATTGATATCCTTTACGTTAAGTGAAAAAAAAGCAACTTCGCTTCCTGCAATTAGAAACGAAAGCATGTACAAAATAACCGCTATAAAAAGGAGCAGCACAGTGGCTGCCGGTGTAAGGACATTCAAAAGGTTGAATATAGAAAAATGTAGAATTGTAAGTGCCGAATGATAGTCCAAAATGTGCTTTTTTGATAAGAAAATTTGTTAGTTGGTTGCTGGTGCTATGTCATATAATAGGACGGTTCTGCTGGTGAATGGTGAGTGGTGAATGGTAAATGGTGAATGGTCAATTGTCAATGGAAAATTGCGAATATTAGCCTTTCATCATTGCAAATTCACACACAACTTAACACTGGTAAAGATCATTTTTTTTAAAAAGGTAATCTCTCGTCACCAGTTTCATCCGTAGCTGGCGGGATGTCTGTTTCTGCTGAGCCCATGGTGTCCATACCTTCAAAGTGATGCCCTGGTTGCCCACTGTCGCTTTTTTTGTCTAACATAATCAGGTTATCGCCCACTATTTCTGTTGCAAATTTTTTGTTGCCGTCTTTATCTTCCCAACTGCGGGTTTTCAATCTGCCTTCAATATAAACAAGGCTGCTGCGATGCAGGTATTTTTGCGCCAGTTCTGCCAGGCCCCGCCAGAGCACAACGGTATGCCACTCTGTTTGCGAAATTAATTTACCACTCCTGTCTTTGTATGTTTCAGTAGTAGCCAAAGAAAATTTAGCCACTGCAATATTGCCTTCCAAAAATTGTATGTCAGGATCTTTACCCAGGTTTCCAATGAGCGTTACTCTGTTTACCCCTCGCATAATAAAGTTTTTAAGTTTGCTATTTACTCTTAGTGGCCGTTGAGCAAATTTAAAGATACAATTTTTTAAATTTTAAAGCACATAGCTACAAAATTCCACCAGGCACGGCTTAAAAGCTGCACTCCTGCTCTAAAAAATGGTTGATCAGCCTGGGAAATGCCAGCAGTTGTAAATCATCTTTGGGTACCAATTGCATATCCTCGGGCACTTTGCTATGCTTCATTTTTATACGAATAAAAATAGCATGTATGGTTTGGTGGGTAAGTTGTTGTTTATATACAGCAGATACACTTAGCAGTTCATATTTATTGCCACCCATTTCCTTAAATGCTCCACTCTCCAGGATTGCTGCAGTATCTGAGTGATGGTTGGCTTCTATCAAAAAAAATTCATGCAGGTTTTGCCAGATGTCTTTCCCGCTTCTTTTCCTCACTAAAAAAGAGTTGTTCTTTTCAGCAAGGATATAATAAAACCAACGATGAATTTTTGCGATCTTCTTTTCTTTCACCGGCAGTTCCTGCACCCTGCCGTGCTGGTAAGCTGTGCATTGCTCCTGTAATAAACAACTTTCGCAGAGCGCCAATTGTGGCTTACAAATAGTGGCGCCAAAATCCATGATGGCCTGGTTGTACTGTGCAGATTTTTTTGCATCCAAAAGATCAGTGGCAAGGTTGGCAAAAAGCTGCTTTCCGGCATTGCTGTCTATGGGAGTAGTCAATCCAAAATAACGGGCCAGCACCCGGTTTACATTGCCATCTACCACTGCATGTGGCAGGTTGTAGGCAAAAGACGCAACGGCTGAGGCGGTGTAGTTCCCTACCCCTTTCAGCCCCAGGAGGCCTTCAAAGCTTTTGGGGAATTTTCCTTTAAATTCAGCTACAATGTACCTGGCGGCGTGAAGCAAATTTTTGCACCTATTGTAATATCCCAGGCCCTCCCACAACTTATATACTTCATTGTCCGGAGCGGCCGCCAGTGCAAATACGTTGGGATAGTTTTGAATAAACCGGTTGTAGTATTGTAACCCCTGCTCTACCCTCGTTTGCTGCAGGATGATTTCGCTCAGCCATATTTTGTAGGGATCTTTCTCACCTTTCCAGGGCATTTCCCTTTTGTTGTATTTCTTGTGCCATTTCATTAAAGTGGCCGTAAAAAAGAATTCCCTCTCGTGTTTTTTCATTAATGTTTAAATAAACTATATACAAACGTATTGATAATCACTACTTTGTTTTGCAATTTTAGATAAAGTTTTAGTACCTTAACATTCTAAATTCTTTGTTATGAGAAAAGCAGACCTGATTAGTAAAATTTCCGACAAAACAGGAATTCCAAAAGTAGATGTTTTGGTAACGCTTGAAACAATGTTTAAAGAAATAAAATCGACGCTTTCCAGTGGTGAAAATCTTTATATACGTGGCTTTGGGAGTTTTATCATTAAAAAGCGTGCAGCCAAAATAGGCCGGAATATCAAAAAAAATATTTCAGTTGCCATACCCGAGCATTTTATTCCGGCATTTAAGCCGGCCAAAGAATTTGTTCAGGAAATTAAATCCTCTCCTAACATAAAAGATATCCCAAAATTGGAAGATGAAAACGATGGTTAATGTACCTTTGCGGGCTGCCTGGCGTAGGGCAGTCTTAAAAGTACATTAGTGAAGAATCAACCATTTATTTTAGTAGTTACGGGGCTTATTTTAACAATAGTTTTATTCTTTTTTGGCCGAACCACAGAGCCCAAAAGCAAACTGGCTGCTGCGCCAGCCGCTACCTCCACCCCTTCCTTCAACATCAAATTATTTATTGACAGTGCCAAAACCAAGCTCACGCCGGGGCAGTCTCTATATGTAAGTGAGCTGGAAAACGGCATTAGCCGGGGAGATGTACCTGCCCAGCAATTGCAGGCGTTCGAATCTTTGGCTGGTTTCTGGGAAGACAGTGTAAAGCTCTTTGAACCCTATGCACATTATACATACGAAGCATCTAAGTTGGATAATTCAGAAAAAAAGCTCACCTTCGCAGCCCAATTATTTTTACAGGCTGTAAGAGGGGAGCATGACCAGGCTAAATTGGGCTGGTTATCTCAGACGGCCATAGAGTTATTTGAAAAGGCGCTGAAACTTAACCCGGAGAACGATAATTTAAAAATCGGGCTGGGAAGTTCTTACATTTTTGGCACAGGCAGAACCGGTGATCCGCAGCAAACAATGCGTGGAATTCAGGAATTACTGTCTGTAGTTAGAAAAGATTCTACCAATATGAAGGCTCAGTTTGTGCTGGGCGTTGGTGGGTATGTATCAGCGCAGTACGACAAGGCTATTGAGCGTTTTACAAAGGTAATAACCGCCCAGCCAGATAATATGGAGGCCATTGCCTTTTTAGCAGATACCTATGCTGCCCAGGGAGATAAGCCAAATGCCATTAAGTGGTACAACATTAGTAAGCGATTGGCTAACAACCCGCTTTATAGTAAAGAAGTAGATGAGCGCATCAAAATGCTCAAATAATATAGAAAGTTTTAAATAATTTAATCAAACACAAAAATCATTATTATGCCTTGTGGTAAAAAAAGAAAACGTCATAAAATAGCTACTCACAAGCGTAAGAAGCGTTTAAGAAAGAACCGTCATAAAAAGAAATAATCTTTTTATAATTGGTGCCCCGATGATTGTCGGGGCACTTATATCTACATGCATGTGTATGCCTGCCAGCGCAGGTTATGCGGTACCTTTTATATATTGCCTCGTAATATAGAAGGGTTTCTAGAAAACTTTTTACACTTTGACCAAGGAACTTATTATTAATGTACTGCCTCAAGGCGTAGAGATAGCCCTGTTGGAAGATAAGAAACTAGTAGAGTTACACAGCGAAAAAGCTGATGCTAACTTTGCCGTGGGAGACTTGTACCTGGGAAAGGTTAAAAAATTGATCCCTGGCCTCAACGCCGCCTTTGTAGATGTGGGTTTTGAAAAAGATGCTTTCCTGCATTATACCGATCTCAGTCCTTATGTGCGCTCTATTCTTAAATTTACCAATACTACGGTAAACGACAAGAGCGAGCAACACATGGACTTTGATAAGTTTAAAGTAGAACCAGAGATCATTAAAACAGGTAAGATAACGGAGGTTTTAAACGGCCGCCCCAACATACTTGTACAAATTTTAAAAGAACCCATTGCTGCCAAAGGTCCACGCCTTAGCTGCGAACTCTCGCTTGCCGGCCGCTACGTGGTGGTAACACCTTTTAATGATATCGTAGCCGTTTCCCGCAAAATTCATTCTTCGGAAGAAAGAAAAAGACTCCAAAAAATAATAGAAGCAGTAAAACCTAAAAACCTGGGTGTTATTATTCGTACTGCTGCAGAAGGTAAACACACAGCCGACCTGCACGACGATTTGCTGAGCCTCGTTGCTACCTGGAAAACCATCCAGGAAAATTTGAAAGGAGCAGTTGCTCCTGCAAAAATTTTGAGTGAGCAAGGCAAAGCCAATAGTATTTTAAGAGATCTTCTTACTGCCGATTTTAACCGCATTGTGGTTAACGACAAAACGATTTTTGCGGATACCAAGAGCTACATTCAGAGAATTTCTCCAGATAAAACGGAGATAGTTTCCTATTACAGCAACGGCCTGCCCATTTTTGACAGTTTTGGTATTACCAAACAAGTGAAAGCTGCTTTTGGTAAAACAGTCAACCTGCCGAGTGGTGCCTATCTCATTATTGAACACACAGAAGCGCTGCACGTAATAGACGTAAACAGTGGTTACAAAAGCGTAAGCAATAACCAGGAGCAAAATGCCCTGGAAACGAACCTTGAAGCTGCCGAAGAAATTTCCCGCCAGCTTCGCCTGCGTGACCTTGGTGGAATCATTGTTGTTGATTTCATTGATATGAAATTGATGGACAACAAAAAGAAACTGGCCGATGCCATGGACCAGTTCATGCGGCCAGACAGGGCTAAGCATGCTGTGTTGCCGATCACAAAATTTGGCCTGATGCAAATAACCCGGCAGCGCATGAAGCCGGAAATGAACATCAACACCAGCGAAGTTTGTCCAAGTTGCCAGGGTACGGGGAAAATCTCCAGCACCTTGATACTGGAAGATGAAATAGCTAAGAATTTAAGTTACCTGATCATGCAAAAGCATACAGGCCTTACCATAGAAGTACATCCTATTGTGTACACTTACCTCACTTCTGGCTTACCCAGCCGCAGAATGAAGTGGAGCTGGAAGTACAAACAAAAGATAAAAGTAAAAGTAAACAGCAGCTATCACCTTACCGAGTTTCGCTTTTTTGATGACAGCGATGAGGAGATAAAGCTGTAAGAAATATAAAGAAAGCCTGCTTTTCAGCAGGTTTTTTTATATTTCAAGCTCCCATGAAACGAGCATACAACCACCTGTTGACAAGACCTTTAAGGTTCGATTCGAACCTATCAATCGCACCACTTTACTACTTAATGGTTTGGGGGTTGGAATCACCAACCAGTGATATAATATCTTCCACCTCATTCAGTGCTGAGGGCAGGTTGTATCTGCAATTAGTAAATATTTAATAAACCTTAGGTCAGAACTATTAAGTGGGCTTTGGCGGGGCTTTGAGTGGACTTTGAGTGGGCTTAGGAGCAGTTAGGAACGAGGTGCCGTAAGGTTCTTGTTAGATAAATTTTTACTTGAAGGTTCCGCCACATGCCTTTTGAACACAGCGGCGTCAAATAGTTTGCATACTCTGTCTGCACAGCGTACGCAGTACGGCTGCTACCATCTTTTATGCAGCATGGAAAAGAACTATCAAATCCTTTTATTCGTGCACACCCCGCATCGGAGAAAAGTTTCAGAACGTCGATAATCGGAATCTAAAGTGATTCGCCCAAGTCGTAATAATTCACCTTTTTTGTTTAGTGTTAAAAAAAGCGGTTGGACATTACACTTTGTAAGTGAAATATTCTTTTATTATTTGATTAAAACTTCATAAAAGAAAGGCGCGACATTTGAGTTTTCAAAAGTATACTCATTCATAAATGTTTCAAAGTCCTCCTCTTTGGAAAATTCACCCTTTATTAAGTTGGGCATCAAGTTGTGGTTGTAAGCTACCCTTTCTATAGTGAGCAGTTCTTTTATTATTTAGTTAAAACTTCAAATGGGTAAGGAAATTCTTCTGAGCTTGCTATAGCATTTTCATTGACGAATTTTTCAAAGTCTTCATCTGTGGAAAAACCTTCTAACCAATTTTGACGGTCGGAATTAAGAGATGATGAAATCAAGATGACTTCCTTCGGATCTGCAATTCTTTTTTTTCCGGATTGAGTCTCATATTTATACAGGCTACTATTAAAATTATATCTTGCCTCAGTCAGCGATATATTACCATTGGCACCACCCCATATTTCGTCTGCACGTTCTCCATCCTGATCTTCATCCTCCCAATCACATATCACACAAATTTCATAACCTCCTCTTTCTTTAAGCGTAGGATATCCACAGCACGGACAACATTGAACATCCAAATTAGTATTGAGAATGAAATTCTCCATGTTTTTACGAAATGCATGAAATTCACGTAATACAAGTTCGTAATCTTTTCCAAGGAAACTATGATCCAGCTTTTGAAAAAAAACTGACATAAATAAATTTTTACCTGTTGTGTAACGCAATTTTGTCAAGCCAAAATTGATAACCTGGGGAAGGCTTGAAATATGTAATGATAGAACCGGTGCGAGGATTCGCTACACCAAAAGTATTACTTTCTCTGTGATACAAATATAGCCTATTATCTTTACCGATAAAAGAAGCAGTACCTGAATTTGACGGCCCAAAAAAGGCCTTTGCACCCTCTTTATATTGCTTTAAGCTTAAACCGGGCATATCTATATCTGCTTTCTGTTTTACTATTGTTAGTTCCCCATTTTTGTATTTATAACCTCTGGAATGTTTCAACAAATGACTTCAACCACCATATATATGAAACTCAAATTTTGGTTGAAACTTAGCCGGTGGGTCATACTTAGTTTCCGCCTTTAAAAGCTCCTGCTTTTCTATTATTGGCTTAAGCGGAGCCGGTTGTTCAATATCGGGTATGGGTGTTGTGGGCGATTTCGGCTGCCGTAATTTTATTGATGGCTGCCGGAACAAGTGTTGCAATACTACTGCTGAACAGTTCAATCCCGTTTGAAAAATTCTTCATTTATCAAGTCCAAAGCTTTTTATGCGTGCCAGTGACTTTTGTCTTTCTACTTCAAAAGCTTCATACGTAGTTTTGAAGTAGTTTTCGACAAGTTCCGTAAAAAGCCATGCTGCTGATTTTTGGACATTTATTTCATTTTCGATTGAAGAGTTATCAGGCGCACTTTTACGCAGAACTTTGTCATCCTCAACATAGCGTCGCAAAACCATTACATTCTCTTTGATTTGCATAAGGCGGTCACTTAGTGGAATAAAACTTGTTAAAGCAATATCAATTTGCCCCAATAAATTTTGTGAAATGATATAAGAAGAGCCTACATCATCATAAACTTCCATGAACATCAAAGATATAATTAGCAAACACCCCTCTTGAATATTTACCAGTTCATCAGTTTGGATATCACCGCTCAAAAATAAGTATTCCCAATAAGGAACTTCCAACATTTCAATGAAATCAAACTCGCCCCCGCACAATGAGATATAGTTTGCACTCTGTTGTCTTGCAAATGCTATATCTTTTAAAATTTTGGAAAGTTCTAAATACGATACTTCCCTTGAAGCTACTCCGTCAAAATTTATCATGACTCTGAATTTTTCAGGGGAATATTTGCTTTGCTGAAAGTAGTCTATGTCCATTTCGAGATGAGAATTATTTTTTAAAAGTAATTAATTTTGTTTGGGATTGGCTGGATAAATATGCACTCCGGTTTTCCTCCATGTTACGACCCCATAACGCGAAGGGCCAACATATTTTCCATTATCATAGTAAGTACCTATAAAATGCCTAAAATCAACAATAACTTTGTTAGCACTAATTGTTCTAATAACTTTATAATTACCCCACCTAACACCTTCTATCAAGCCAGCTTCATTACCGTAAAGAACACTTTTGCCAATTTTTTGGCCTCTTGCCTCGCCCACGGGTTTATGTTGAATTTGCTTCGAATGTAGTATCCTTTTGGGCATATCGATGGTAGGTTCTTGAAGATGCCTGACTTCTGTTTTTAATAATTCCTGCTTTTCTGTTATTGGCCTAAGCGGTTCCGGCGCTTCAGTATCGGGTGTGGGTGTTGCGGGCGCTTTTGGCTGCCGGAATTTGTTAATGGCTGCCGGAACAAGGGTTGAAATACTACCGCTTATCAAACCTGCCCGCATCCCTTTTTTAACGCCGCCGTCCTGTGTTATCAAAGACGGCTCAAAGTTAAGGGTGTTGCGAATCTATTTTTGGAACTAGAATATGAAAGTTTCTGCTGCCCGTTGGTAAGGAGACCAGACGGGGGCGTGTGCTGAGTGGAGAACACCTGCATGAGAGAAAATTCTTACCTCTAGTTTTTTAAAATAAAGTATGCCCACAATACTTTTTATTTAAGGATGGCGATTATTGTTTTATTCGAATGAAGGGAATGAGCCAATACATGTGCATGCAGAAAAGGCGGATATGGAATGAAAGTTTTGGTTACTGGTTGAAGAAGTGGAAATAAAAGAAGCTTTTTCTTTTCACTTAACTCCCTCAGCTAAGAAGGAAATAAAAAAAATTATATATCAACATTTTGATTTGATTATTGAGTCCTGGAATAACTTCTTTAACGAAAAATAAAATGATAGCAACACATACCATATAATCAGTTTCATTTGAACAAAATCTTATTTGTTTGAAAATAGATGGTAAACTAATAAAGCTGCCTTTAGAAAATGTTTCAAAAAAATTGGCAGCCGCCAATGAAATACAAAGAAATTTTTTCACTGTTTCTCCATCTGGATGTGGAATTCATTGGCCTCTGATTGACGAAGATCTTTCAGTCGACTATTTATTAAAAACTGCGTAATTTAAATAACTTCAATATTTTTTGAAGTACTCGGTTTTTTAAATGGCTATGGAGGAAGTAAAAACCACAAAAGATCCCGCTAGCAAAATACCACCGGGATCTAATTATTTAAAACAACTTTGTATTAATGCTGATGATTGTGTTGCATAGCCACCAACTCATCGGCCGTTACTTTTTTCTCTTTCGGCTTTGATTGAGATGCTGCGAATCCAAATACTTTTTCTGTTATCAGGCGGCGGTAAGTAGCATCTACCTGCTTTTCATCTTTCATCATACGATCTATGTAGCTTTCTAACCAGCTCATGTCTTCGCCCATGTTCATTTGACCAAAGTAGCGCATCACTTCCATCTTCATGGTATCTTTCAATTCGGCTTCGCTCACTTCCAGTTTGTTTTCATTAATCAGGCGGTCGCTTATCAACGTCCACTTTAGCTGGTTGCTAAAAGTGGGAAACTCCGCTTCTGCCTGCTCGGCTGTTTTGGGCGTATCGCCACCGGTTTCTAACCAGCGCTTAAGAAATGTTTCAGGAAAATCCATTTTGGTTTCATCCAACATGTAATGGTACAACTGATCCTGCAACTGGTTCAAACTTTGTGAG
>JBBSJJ010000025.1:0-38692 GCA_038257335.1 Chitinophagales bacterium
ATAGTAAGCATCCAGAGAATCTTTTAAAACCTGCACATCGTACACTCTCCTGTTGTAACTGGCTGCATCAGAAGCAGATTTTGCATGAATAACCACTACCCTAACTCTCTTGGTAACCCCTTCTATGGTTACATCAAATGTACCCATGTATGGAAGCCTGCCAGATGCCCAAAAGCTTTGCGGTGCTCCGCCGGGATAACTGGGCAATTTTTCAGGATAACCGTTTCGCACGCTATCGTACAACCCTGTAAACATCGCCCTCGCCTCTACCAGCACTGAGGTTAAGCTATCGTATACAAAACCAAGCTTTTGAGGAGGAAAATTAGGGTCAGGTGCATCAAATGAATAAGACCACCTGGGTGATAAAATATATTTATGATTAGCCAATTTAGAAACAAGAGAATCCATTGCCACATCGCTGGAAACTTCTTCAACGCCGGTAATATCTAATTTGAGCCTGTTAAAAACAGTGGCGATATTGGTAACCTGTAAAGCTATTTTGGCCGCTGTTGGATTATTGGTGGGATTAGAACCAAAAAAGCTGAGATTGTAACTACCTGCATCAAAGGTTTCTGATTTTGGATAAGATGTTCCGGTTAATTGCACCCTCATAGAATCTAGTCCTGCTCCAGTAAATCGTAACTTTCCTTCAATTTTCAATTGTTTTGATGTAGGAGAAAAACGAATGAAGATATCTGTAAGATTTGAAATAGTGGCCTCGGGAAAAACTAAGAAACCTGCATAGCTTGTACTGTCCAGAGATAACTGGTAGCCAGTAGGAGCTGTGATAGTAACATCTCCATAACCGATAGCTCTTACGGTTATTCTTTTTGCTTCAGAATTTGTACCCAATGATTTTTCACCAAAATTGATCGTCTCAGTATTTGCATAGAGCAAATTTGTTCTGTTACTGATATCTACATCGTCAATGGACCATCGGGCTGCGCCTTCTTCAGCAGAACTTTTATATTTGAAAGCAACATATACATTCGAAAATCCTTTGTATGCGGTAAGATCTATCCCATCTGTAAGTGTCCATGTGTTGTTGTACGGCGGAAAACTTGCATCTAATTTTATCCACGTAGCTAGACCAGGATCACCTGATCCTTCATAATTAGTAGAGACTAATAACTCCAAACCTGGACCAGAAAATTCGCCCTTGCTCCAGAAACTTAAGATAGGGAGATTCACTCCAGAAATTTGTAAAGGTGGCGAAATCAACCAATCTTCATTTACCTGTGCCCCACCAGAAAAACCATTGATGTTTACCCCATTGCTGTTGTTTCTACCAAAGGTTGTACATGCCCACACCTGTGCCCCCATTACGTTGTAGCTGGTGAAACCTTCTCCGGGTTGTCCACCATTTACACAAGCATTAAAATTAAAAAAAAGGTTTGCTGCATTTATCCCGTCTCCGGTTAAGGCAAGTTTTTTATTGGCCGCACCCGGGCTCGAATGTAAAATTGTATCCATAAAAGTGCCGGTCACAGAAGGAATAAATTTTACAAATATTGTTTTGGGGCTGCCCAGCTCATCTGCCGGAATAGAAATATTATTAGAGAATGGCCCACTGGCATTATCTGCCAATGTATATATTGCATTAGAAGTTGTTAAAGCAACAGGCCCGGTAAGATTACTTCCAGTAATTGTATAGGTCAATACCGAACCACTTCCGGAAATTGCAGTGGCAGGGAAACTTAAATTAGATGTAGACAGGGTAATGTTGGGCGCTGTAGCTGAGAGCGTGGAGACTCCAAACAATCGTACATTGTCAATACTAAAAGTACCGCTTGTACCTTCGGCATTAAAACCATAAAACCTAAAAGTAACCGGCGCCGATATAGAAGTGAAACCGGTCAGTACAATTCTACTACCATTTTCTGCTGCAGATGTAGCGTCAGACACCTGGAACACATTTGCGGCCACTACTTGTAAATTGGCATTAGCCGGTTGTATTGATGCAGAAAGATTGCTGGCGAAACCATCTCTACCCGACCGAACGGAATATTGACGTATACCAGTACCAGAACGCTGTAAGGTAAAAGTAAGCGAGTCTAAATCCAATGTATAGTTGGCCTGCGGCGTCAAAGTAACCTCGTAATATTTATTCAGATTGATGACTCCGCTAAACGCATCGCTAGCGTTAACAGCGCCTACATCCCAGAGGCTAAAACTAAATCGTCCAGCACCAGAAGAATTGGCACTTAAAGTTGTAGTAGCCGTAAATGAACTGAATGATAAACCTGTAGCGACAGGCGTGGAAGAAGGATCGGTACGACCACTGCCGGTTGTTACGGCTGCAAAATCATATAAACTCGTGAAGCTTTGTGCGTTTCCTTTGAAAGACAATAAAACAACACACAACAACAACAGCGCACCATGTATATTTTTTTTCATAATGTATTGATTTTGAGTTTTCTAGGGTGCAAAAGTATCGAAATTTTGAGGTGGATATTGGTTAATTGAATAAACTAATTATTAACAATATTTCAGCATCAGGATGGGCGATATACAGCAATGCAGATGTTGTGCCGATCACACCAAACCCAGCCAGCAGTTTTGTAAATATTTACATGAGCAAAAACAACAACAGTCTTTCTCAGGTAATAGTTACAGACGCCAATGGTAAAGTAGTAAACAATATTAGAACAGCAGATCAAACTTACCTCAAACTTTACCGTAACTGCGGTAATATGTAGTAAACAATATTAGAACAGCAGATCAAACTTACCAGTTGCAAACAGGAAACTACACAAAAGGCCTGTATGTAATAAAAGTAATAGGTGCAGAAAATACCAGCACTCAAAAAATAATCATCCAGTAATTTTCTGAAGTTGAATTTTATTAAAAGAACTCCCCGACAAACCGGGGAGTTTTTTTATGCTATCATATCTACTTCTACAATATCAATATCATCAGGATGAACCACCGGCATATTTTTAAATTTTAAAAAAATATTGCCTGTGGTAATTACATCTTTCTGGCAGTATACCGCAATGCGTTTCAAACCCGCCGCTCTTTCCACGTCGTTGCCGGTCCAGTAAAGTTCTCCTACCATGCTGCCGTCTATATCATCTTTAGGAGAAGGAATTCCCAGTGCCGCCGCAAGCAATTTTAAAGAAGTATAATTTTTGTAATCGCCAAAACGCCAGTATTGAAAAGTGTCTACAATATTGGTTTCCCAGGGCTTCATATTTTGAAAATCGAGGTAACGTGGCACTGGCAGCCCATTAATTATTAGCCTGCGGCAGATGAAGGGAATATCAAATTCCTTGATGTTGTGCCCGGCAAAACACCACTTGCTGTTGTGGCTTTCTATTTTGTTGATGGTAGTCACAAACTGTTGCAGCAACGTGGATTCGTTGTGGCCATAAAAAGATTTCACCCGCATGCGCAAGTTTTGCTCCTTGCTAAAATAGGCCATACTGATGCAGATAATCTTTGCAAATTCCGCCATTACACCTGCCCGTTGCGGATAGAATGCGGGAGCATCTACCCCTTCAGGCAAACTGTTTTTCACTTTGTCGGCCCAAAGGCCTTTCCACTCATCTGGGAGGTCATCAAAAGAAGGAGAGACCGAGGCAGTTTCTATGTCGATGATGATTAAATCTTCCGGGCGGATTTGTTGCATGAAAATTATTTTGGCCAAAATACAAATTTCTTTGCCAGATTTAAAAATCTTTGCAAAACAAAAACCCCGCTCTTTACAGAACGGGGTCTTTTATCTCAATACTTAGTACTACGTACTTTGTACTTTAAACATTACTCTTCAATCTTCACTTTACCTTTTGCCTTAGCCATCACCTCTTCTGCAATGTTGTTTGGTGCAGGAGCGTAGTGACTGAATTCCATGGTAGAGGTAGCACGACCTGATGACAATGAACGCAATTGCGTTACATAACCAAACATTTCGCTCAATGGCACTTTGGCTTTAATAACCTGTACGCCATGTTTGCTATCCATACCTTCTAACATACCACGACGACGATTTAAATCACCTGTTACGTCACCCATGTATTGGTCGGGAGTCAACACTTCTACTTTCATGATTGGCTCCAGCAAAACTGGTTTTGCTTTGCGGCCAGCTTCACGGTAACCTTGCTTTGCACAAAGTTCAAAACTCATCGCATCACTATCCACCTGGTGGAAGCTACCATCAAACACACGTACTTTCATGCTCTCCATAGGATAGCCTGCCAATACACCTGTAGTCATAGCTGTTTCAAAACCTTTTTGAATGGCTGGAACAAATTCTTTGGGAATTGATCCACCAAACAAACCGTTTACAAACTGGAAGTTAGATTTACCTTCTTTCAAAAATTCTTCGTCTGCTGGCCCGATCTCGAAAACGATATCGGCAAATTTACCACGACCACCCGTTTGCTTCTTAAGGGTTTCCCTGTGCTCAATTGAGTTGTGGAAAGCTTCTTTGTAAGCAACCTGCGGCGCACCCTGGTTAATTTCTACTTTAAATTCACGACGCATACGATCTACAATAATTTCAAGATGTAACTCACCCATTCCACTTAGGATGGTCTGACCTGTTTCTTCATCTGTCTTTACACGTAGTGTAGGATCTTCTTCCACCAACTTGGCGATAGCCATACCCATTTTGTCAACGTCAGCCTGAGTTTTTGGCTCAACTGCTACAGAGATTACGGGTTCTGGGAAAGTCATTGCTTCCAAAACAATTGGATTGTCTTCGTTGCAAAGAGTATCTCCTGTTTTGATATCTTTAAATCCTACGGCTGCACCAATATCACCTGCTTCAATGTAATCAACCGGGTTTTGTTTGTTGGCATGCATCTGCATGATACGACTGATACGCTCGTTCTTACCAGTACGGGTATTCAATACGTAAGAACCAGAATCTAAACGGCCGCTATACGCCCGGAAGAAAGCCAAACGTCCCACGAAAGGATCGGTCATGATCTTGAATGCTAAAGCACTGAATGGTTCTTTGGGATCACAATGACGCAACAATTCTTCACCAGTATCAGGATTAACACCTTTCACGGCTTCAATGTCCATTGGTCCTGGCAAGTAACGTACGATAGCATCCAATGCTGTTTGTACACCTTTGTTTTTGAAAGACGAACCACACATCATTGGGATGATTGAAATATCAATAGTTGCTTTACGGATGGCTTCATGAATTTCAGTTTCGGTGATCGTATTAGGATCATCAAAGAATTTTTCCAAAAGCTTCTCATCATAATCAGCAACCGCTTCAATAAGGTGCTGCCTCCACTCGTTCACTTCTTCAATCATATCTTCAGGAATAGGCACTTCGTTGTAAGTCATACCTTGTCCTGCTTCGTCCCATATCATTCCTTTCATGGTAACCAGATCAACCACACCTTTAAAGTTGTCTTCAGCACCAATTGGTAATTGTAAAGGCACGGCTTTGGCACCCAGCATTTCTTTAATTTGTTTTACAACATTTAAGAAATCGGCACCTGCACGATCCATTTTGTTTACAAAACCCACACGTGGTACTTTGTATTTGTTAGCCTGGCGCCAAACGGTTTCGCTCTGTGGCTCTACACCAGATACTGCGCAGAACAAAGCCAATAAACCATCCAGTACACGAAGAGAACGTTCTACCTCAACCGTAAAATCCACGTGACCTGGAGTATCGATGATGTTGAATTTGTATTGTTTGGTATCGGGAGTCTTTTTGTTTTGAACCATCGGAAAGTTCCAAAAGCAAGTAGTAGCAGCACTGGTAATAGTGATACCTCTTTCTTGTTCTTGCGCCATCCAGTCCATGGTAGCGGCACCATCATGCACCTCTCCGATTTTGTGATTTACACCGGTGTAATAAAGGATACGCTCGGTGGTGGTGGTTTTACCCGCATCAATATGCGCAGCAATACCAAAGTTTCGTTGATAACGTAAGTCTGCCATTTTATTTATGTTTATTTATTTATAGATAATTTGTGCTAAACCCCTGGTTCAAATGTTGTGCAGCAATGAACGGATGAGATATACTCTTCCCTGGGGGGAAATCGGCTATAAACCGATTCGGGAATTTTGTATGATAATAGATGCTCTCATATAATGCTAAATTGTTCGCCGACATCCATCCTTTGACGAAGCATTTAGCGCCGCGAAGGTAAGGTTTTTTTGTGATTGAGGACGGGTGAATAACATAAAAGATAGTCGAAAGTTATAATACCGCAGGGTGTTTCTATAATATTAACGTTAAGGAAAACTTTTGTTATTCTCCAAAAGTCCGAAAGAGGAACTAAGGAGGTATTTATTGAAGATTACCCAACTTTTAAGGACTAAAAAAGGCCATTCATTTCTGAATGGCCTTGGAATTGTATTTGTAATTTGATTTATTCGACTTTAATAGGAGTAAACGCTTAAAATGCTCCTACTGCATTTGTAAAACAAATCATTTACGATCAATTTAAACAATAAAAGGATCTACTATTGCGAGTACCTGTGCCTTTGTTAATGGTTCATCAAACGCTTCGCTGGCATCTTCTGCCGTAATTGCAAATCCATTTATACCCACCACATTGATACCTGCCTGAGTGGTTTGTTCTTCTCCATTGTAGCTAGGCTGTACCAACGGCGAAGCAATGCCACTTTGATTCAATGTGATCCAAGGTTGCAGTAGAACTCCCGGAGGAACCAGTAATCCGTTTCTTCTTCTTATTTCCCGTACGTGAGAAGCATGTCTTCCCTCTACGGAGTGAATGCGTAAAGCAGCCCTTAGCACTTCATTACTGCTCATGAGATTGGCTGCCTGCCCTTTATAAGCACGAACCCCCGTATCTTCGAAAGTTTGAGATACTGCCAGGTAAGTTCCATAATTGGTAAATACATCAGCAAAAGGACCGGCCATTGATCCATTACCTGCCGTGAAGTCGAAAGTGGGTTTTGCAACCGGGGTGCCGCCCAGGGCAAGTATCGTGGCACGAAGAAATTCAACGTGCGCCAATTCGTGCATTTTAATAGTTTGAAAGGCAGGGCGATCCACCGCTGCAATTAAACCCGGAGCATCAAGGCCCCTAACATAATATTCAGCTTCCAAATACTCAAGCGTCAAAGCAAAATTCAACACATCTATTATTTGCTGGGTTGTACTTTGGCCATAAGATTTTTGAAACATGGAACCTAAAGCAATTGGCAGTGCTGCCAGGGCTGCTTTACCGGAAAAAGATGCGAATTTTTTAATGGCATCCCTGCGACCATCGAGGCGCTCATAAACTTCCGGATCTGCTTTTTCTATTTCTTCTATAACGTTGTAGAGATTCATAATTATAAATTTTAAGAGGTGGGTAAATTTTGTGCAAGAATCTTGGTAGATACGAAAGGATCAATGGCTGCTAACACTTGCGGAGGCGTGGCATAAAGGTCCAATCCCATCGAATTAACCGCCGTACTATCTGCAAAACTTCCATAACTTAACAGATCCCTGATAGTAGCTGCGTGGCGTGCTTCTACAGAAACAATTTTGCCTGCAAACAATAAATAATCTGCACTCTCTAATAGTTCTCCTGCACCGTTATAAGCAGATACACCGGTATCTTCAAAAACCTTTGCAGTACCCAAAACACTTGCCCTGCTGCTAAAATCAATACCACTAAAATCTACTATCAACCCGCCGATACGGGCATTTCCTAACACATTTTTAAACCATTCTCTGTGTGCTATTTCATGATCCCTTATATCTGTAAGGTACTCCAGTTCTTTGGCTGAAATACCTGCGTAAGGGGTGGTAAGCACCTGGATGTAAAAAGCAGCTTCCAGTTGTTCTAACGCATAGGCATAATTAAGGATTCCTATATCGCCTGAGCCCAGATTTACTACGGCTTTACCTCCATCTTTGCCTCCTCCAGTTGAGTTAACTCTAGCATCTGAGGTTAACCCTGGTGTTTGATCGATTTGTTTTTTGCAGGAAGTGGCCAATAGGAGACCCGCTGCAGATAATCCGGCGTAGTTCAGAAAATTTCGCCTGGACACCTGGGAGGCAATTTGCCTTTCGAGTGTTTCCTCTTCGGGAAATTTTGCTAATTTTTTTTTGCATAATAATTGATTTTAAGTGTAAGAAATATGTGAATCAGTAACTCATGAAAACTTATCATAATAAGAAATCATGTTTTTTGTTTAAGAGGGTTAAAAGGAGCAATTAACAGAGGGGTAACGATCTTGTGTTCCCCACACATGCTATCTATTAAACGCTTTCTTTAAATCTGTAACTGCCATAGCCTGTGCATCTTTAGCCTGATTCACAACTGCAGCCATCCCAAAAAATTCATGTGTTGTACCGTCATATAATTTATAATTCGTAGCAACTCCTGCTTTTTTTAAGCTATCAGTAAGCATTTCCCCTTCTGACCTTAATGGATCATATTGCGCAGAAATAATGGTAGTAGGTGGCAAACCTTTGAGGTTAGCAGTTACTAATGATATCATAGGGTTCTTGCCATCGGCAGCGCTTTTTAAATAGTTTTCAAAAAACCATTTCATTAATCCGCTGCTCAACGGCTTTACACTGTCGCTTTCCTGGTACGACGGTGTAGTGAAATCATAGCCTGCGATGGGGTAAACTAACACTTCATGTACTGGCATCTGCATGCCTTTGTCCCTCGCCATCATGCTAACGGCAGCGGCCAAATTACCCCCGGCACTCTCTCCCACTAATGCAATTCGTTTTGGGTCGCCCTTAATAGAAGCCGCATTTTTTACCGTCCATTCATAGGCAGCATAGCTATCGTTGTGAGCTGTTGGGAATTTATATTCTGGCGCCTGTCTGTATGCAACGGCTACTACTACAGCTTCTGCCTGGTTAGCCAGGCCTTCTGCAGATGCATTGTATGTATTGATGCCGGCAATTACCCATCCGCCGCCATGGTAATAAACGATTACAGGGTATACATCTTTGCCTGTTTTAGGTGTGTAGATTCGTATATGAATTTGGCCTCCCTTGACAGGAATTTCTTTGCCCAGAGTATCAACCTGGCTTGGTGATATTTGAATATTGTTTTCCTTAATTACGTCCATGGCTGCATCCGCAGGTGAAGGTTGGTTTCTGGCTTCCGGGGCGGATAAGCTTACCAATGGCGGTGCTTTATAGCTTGTAAGCTTTTCAATTACAACAGCCATCGGATCCGACATATTTTTGCCCCAGGCGGGTTTTGGATTAACCGGTTTAACTGCAGCCTGGTTGGTTGTAACAACTTGTGACTCTACCACTGTGCTGTCAGAAGTGCTTTCGTCAGTCACCTTATTATTGTTACAGGAAAAGAAAAAAATAGACATAGCCATTGCAAAACTTGCTAGACCAGATTTAATCAAATTATTTCCTTCCATTAGTATGTTATTTAATCTAAAGGAAATTCTTCAATTATAATGCCACCCGTTTTAGTTAAGGTTTGTATAATAATACTATATGAATTGTAAAACAAGAGGGATTACAAAGTGGGGAAAAATGAGATATGGGAAAATTGTCTACAATAAATCCGGAAATTCTTGTTCTGCAAAATAAATTAAGAAGAAGCTATATTATGCAACGGACGGGCCTGCCTGCAAGCTACATTTCCCTTCTTTGCTTTTCGTAAACACAATGGGAATTCTTGCCCGAAATCTATTTAATGCTTGATTATTCTAACTCAATAGGGATGCAGAAAGATCCCGGTAATGAATAAATCGAAAGTTCTTAATCTGTTCTTTTATTTGTTCTTCTTTAAAACCTGCTACGAGCATCATGAGTTTTGATGGCCATTGATGGAGAAAATCCTTCATTTCTCTGACTTTAGTATTTCGCTTTTGAGATATACAGGTAATTAGGTAATCAGGTTGTTTTATTTGAACAACCGACCTTACCTTTTCCAACGAAATGTTAGTACCCATGTACATAACTTTAATACCATTACTTTTGATTAGATAGTTAAAGTAAAGCAGCAATAGGTCAAAATGATCACCTTCAGTTAAAAATAAAAGAACGGATATTCCCTTCTTTGTAGATGGAATCACTTTTTCAATACCAAAGATTAATTTTTTTCTAATGGAGGTGACTGCAAAATCGATCACACTATCGCAATGCTTACAAGAAAAAAGCTCCGTTTTTTCGAGAAACGGAATGATGATTTCTTTGATAGTTCTATCAATACCCCACGCTTGTTGGCAATTGTCCAGCACTTGATCAAACTCTTCGATATCCATCGAGTACATGCTGATTATCAACTTATTAATTTCCAGGCACTGCTTATCTTCTTCATGCACAAGGCTTAGTACAGCTTTTTCAATGGCGGAATTACCCATAGCCGCTAGCCGGGATATTTTAATGCCCGCTTTATTAAGTAGGGTTAACTTTAGCAAATAGTCCACTTCTTCTAAAGTGTAATTCCTGACATTACCCAGACTTCTGTATGGTTTGATAACTGTAAACCTATTTTCCCATACACGCAACGTGTGCGCTTTTACACTAGAGAAATTAGCTACATCTGCAATTGAAAAAAGCTTCATAAATAAATCCTTTACAAGTTTACCTACGAATTTGTTTTTCCATCGGATTTTTAAGAAAAACCAACATGTAAACCAAGTTTGTGTTATCCTTCTTACTACATATAATAATGAATTATTACAACTTACAGTCCAGAAAGGCATAATTCCTGGCTCATCCATTTCAACTAAAGGCAAAAAATGCAAAAAAGCTTTCCGCATGCTCTTTTTCAGCTAAGATTTCAAAGTAGGGAACATGGCAGACATGATAAATCTTGTTTTAAAAGCTGCCTGACTTTCTTTTAAATAATCAATAAGGTGTGGAGATGATGGTACAAACTGAGGCTCGTTTTAGAGGCAACCATTTTATTTGCCCAGCTGCATAAGTAAAAACTAAAAAAGCCGCTCCTTACAGAACGGCTTTAAAACTATTAAAATTTAAAAAATTAGATTCTAAAATGGGCGAACGCTTTGTTGGCTTCTGCCATACGGTGCGTATCTTCTTTTTTCTTGTAAGAAGCGCCTTCACCTTTGCTTGCTGCAACGATCTCATTAGCTAGCTTATCTGCCATACTACGACCATTCCTGTCACGGCTGTATTTAACCATCCATTTGATGCTTAAAGAAACTTTTCTATCGGGGCGTACTTCAGCAGGTATCTGAAAGGTAGCACCACCAATACGGCGACTCCTAACCTCTACACCAGGGGTAATGTTGGTAAGTGCTTTCTTCCACACTTCGTAACCATCTTCGCTGGTAATTTTAGCCACTTTGTCAAGTGCATCGTAGAATATATTGAATGCACCACTTTTTTTACCTTCCCACATAAGGTTGTTTACGAAACGGGTAACCAGTTTATCGTTAAACTTTGGATCTGGTGCTAAAGGAAGTTTTTTTGCTTGTGCTTTCCGCATTGGTCTGTATTTTATAGTCTTGATACTAATTGCTTAGTACTGAATACTGTTTGTTAGTTATTATTTTTTCGCTCTTTTGGTACCGTATTTACTACGGCTTTGCTTACGATCTTTTACACCAGCAGTATCCAAGCTACCACGTACTATATGATACCGTACACCAGGTAAATCTTTCACCCTGCCACCACGAATCAATACAATACTATGTTCCTGCAGGTTATGCCCTTCTCCGGGAATGTAAGCGATCACTTCTATTTTATTCGTAAGGCGCACTTTGGCAACTTTACGCAAAGCTGAGTTAGGCTTTTTAGGCGTAGTTGTATATACCCTGGTACATACACCACGACGCTGAGGACAAGCGTCAAGAGCTCTTGATTTGCTTTTTGCCTTTATAATTTCTCTTCCTTTTCTTACTAATTGATTAATAGTTGGCATTTAATTGACCTTTTTTTTCGGACGGCAAAGGTAAGTATTATGGTTTAATAATGAAACAGAATTTTAAAAAAGATTCTATTTTTTTTCTATAATTATTTCAAACCAGTCTGTGACCAGCTGTTTCTGAGCGAAAATTTGTGTGGAATGTTAGGCTTTTACCATCCACCCATGTATATCTTCCCTTCTACCATAGCGTATATCGTCTAGTCTTTTTTTGATTTCTGGAGCCGTTTGCCAGGCGTTTACATCAAATTCCATTACATAATCTTTGTACTTCAATTCTTTTATCAACGAAATAGTTGCGGCTGTACCTGTACCAAAAACTTCGTACAACAGGCCAGCTCTATGGGCATCTATTACATCATCCAGCGATAGAGGTCTTTCCTCTACATTAAAACCCATATCCTTTAGTAGTTGGATCACACTATCCCTCGTTACTCCTGCCAATATGGTCCCCTGCTCAAGGCCGGGTGTGATGGCTGTATTGCCAATTATAAAAAATACGTTCATCGTACCGCATTCCTGCACGTACTTGTGCTCAAAAGCATCTGTCCACAACACCTGGTCGTACCCTTTGTTTTTTGCCTCGGCGGTGGCAAACATGGCAGCACCATAGTTACCGGCGGCCTTTGCATAACCTACGCCACCCGGCGCAGCCCTAACATATTGTTCTTCTACATAAATACGCATGGGTGTGCTGTAATAAGGACCTGTTGGGCTCAAAATGATCATAAATTTGTATTTCTCGCTGGGCTTAACACCAATGGTTTCATCGGTACTAAACATAAACGGCCGTATGTACAAGGAGTGGTCTTTCTGTGCAGGTACCCAATTATTGTCCATTTCTATCAACATCTTCATGCCTTCCATGAAAATATCTTCCGGAACAGCGGGCATTTGCATTCTCTCTGCAGAAATATTAAATCTTTTAAAATTATCCTCCGGACGAAAGATATAGGCGTCTCCGTCAGCATTCTTGTAAGCTTTTACGCCTTCAAATATTGCCTGGCCATAATGGATGGCGGCCAGGGAGGGTTCCATTAAAAGGGGTTGGTAAGGTTTTATCTCTGGAGTTTTCCATTCGCCATCTACATAATCTACCTCTAACATATGATCGGTGAAATATTTTCCGAAGGGTATATTTTCCAGGTTAATGTCTTTGAGTTTACTACGTTCTACTTTTGTAATATTAAAATCGGCAGCTGCAATCATATTCTTTAATTTTACGGCAAAGAAACGAAAAAACAGCCAGCTAAAGCAGCATTTATGAGTTTAGACAATATTCAACTAACCCCTTTCTTGGTTCAAAATTTATATACAAAAACGCTGCATGACTTAAATAATGTGCAAGAACGTTTGCCTAAAAAAAAAACAATACTTATACCTGCCTTAGGACAAAACGCTAAAAATATCCTGCTGATCGTAAATGAAACTGAAGCCACGTTTGCTTCAGACGATGGCCTGAAACTATTGGTGGGAATTTTAACCGCCTGTAAATTATCACTGGCCGATGTAGCGCTCGTAAATTTCAACAAAAACGATTCTATTACTTACGATGAGCTTATGGATTATTTTAACCCGGGCTTTGTAATCCTGTTTGGAGTTTTACCCAGGGATCTGTCTTTCCCGTTGCATTTTCCAAACTACCAGCTACAACAATATAACAACCAAACATTTTTGTGTGCTCCTTCTTTAAAAATGCTGGGTGCTGTAACAGAAGAAAAAAAGCAATTGTGGAATAGCTTGCAAAAGCATTTTTTCAAACCTTAGTTTTTATGATATTACCATCTATAATTTTCGCTACCAACAACAAGCACAAGGCCGACGAAATAAGGCAGGTGCTTAAGGGTCTTTTTGAAATAAAAACGCTGAAAGAAGCAGGGATCACTATAGACATACCTGAGCCATATAACAGCCTGGAAGAAAATGCAAGGGAGAAATCTACTGTGATCCATAGTCTTACCGGGGCAAATTGTTTTAGTGAAGATACAGGTCTGGAAGTGGCTGCATTAAATGGAGACCCTGGTGTAAAAAGTGCCAGGTATGCCGGCGAAGATAGTGATGCGACGGAAAACAGGTTCAAACTTGTGCAGACAATGAGCGGACTCAGCAATCGCAATGCACAGTTCAGAACGGTCATCTCTCTTATTTTAGAAGGGAAGGAATACCAGTTTGAAGGTATTTGCAAAGGAAAGATCACTGAGCAGGAAAGCGGAGAAAATGGTTTTGGTTATGATGCCTTATTCGTGCCGGGTGGGTCTGAAAAAACTTTTGCCCAAATGACGATGGATGAAAAGTCTGTATTTAGCCACAGGCGAAAGGCTACTGATAAGTTCGTCTCATTTTTAAATTCCTACAATGGCAAGGATTAAGATTCAAGTGCAGGGCAAAAAAATTGCAAGCCTAAAAATTCAAGTGAGGATTACTGATATCAACTATGGCAATCACTTAGGTAATGATGCGCTCGTTGGTATTCTACAGGAAGCACGCATGCAATGGTTACAACAGTTCAACTATACAGAACTAAATGTAGAAGGCATTGGTCTCATCATGAGCGATCTGGCTGTAGAATATAAAAATGAATCTTTTTATGGAGAGGAGTTAACCATTGCACTTTTTGTGGCAGATGTTACTGCAGTGAGTTTTGAACTCTATTACAGCATCACCAACGAAGATGACAGACTAATTGCAAAGGCCAAAACAGGAATAGTTTGTTATAGCTACGAACAAAAAAAAGTGACAGGCATGCCTGCGGAGCTTGCTCACTTATTTATTTAAAAATAGATGAGCATTTGGGCGGGTGCGTTTCACAAAATACTTTCCTCGGCATTCCACACCCTCCAGTTTTCTTCAGCTTGCAGCTCCAGCATTTCGTAACCATCTTTTACAACAGCCCCCCTACTCCTTCCTTCCAGCAAAAAACCTGTTACTACAGGCCCGTAAACAAGATCGTAAAAATAGTGCCGGCCGGTTATGAATTCGTAGGGCAGTGCGGGCTTGCCTTTTTGGTTTGGCGCCATGCCTACTGGCGAGCAGTTAATTACAATGAGATGCTCGCTTAATACTTGTTGGGTGATTGAAGCATAATTAATAATACCTTTCTCTGCATCTTCACTCCTGGATACCAAGGTAAATGGTATGGAGTGTTTACTTAAAATGTATTGGACTGCTTTGGATGCACCCCCTGTGCCCAGTACAAGTGCCTTTTTATGACAAGGCTCGAGTAGAGGTAAAAATGATTTCTCGAAACCCACCACATCGGTATTAAAGCCGCTGAGCGTTCCTGATTGGAACCGGATACAGTTCACAGCACCTATTAGTGCAGCCTCTGGGCTTACATTATCTAAAAAAGGGATGATTGCCTGCTTATACGGTATGGTTACAGCCAAGCCTTTCAAGGCTGCATTGTCGCTGAGCAACAGCAGAAATTGCTGAATATCTGCGATGGGGAACAATTCAAAATAACAATCCCCCAGACCTTCACTTTCAAATTTATCAGTAAAATATTTTTTTGAAAACGAGTGCCCCAGGGGATAGCCTATCAATCCGTATAACTTCATTAGATCGTTTCTTTGTTGAGGTACAACTCAAATGTATCTCCTCTTAAACCTATACGCATGGCTTCTAGTGCGATCATTTCTGAAGGGGCAATGTTGCCAAGATTCACATTACAACCTATGAGTTCCAGAAAATATAATTGCTGGGCCTTCTGCGGGGCTTCCCATAGTATTTTTTCTTCAGGAATCTGCGTGAGAATTTCTTGTACAAGTCCTTCTCTCACCTCACCGCTTCCACGGTATATACCTACGTTACCCGATTCTCTTGCTTCCGCAATTACATAAGTAGAGCCTGCGCTCAACTCTGCTTTCATTAATTCTATCCACTTGTATGGGGGAATAATATGGGCAGCATCTTTACTACCTACTTCGCTCAAAACCACACCATACTTGGTCAATTTTTCAATGTAGCCGCATTTTTCTGCATGTGGGATAGTGATGGAGCCATCGCTTACTTCCATATAGCTAATACCAAATTCTTTACAAACGTTTATATAATCTTCAAACTGGTTGCGTACAAGAAATGCTTCGAACAAAGTACCACCAAAATAAACTGGAATATCATAAGAGCGATATACCTCCAACTTTTCTTTAAGATTAGGCGTTACGTAGGCGGTACCAAAACCAAGCTTTACGATGTCTACATGAGGATGAGAAGCGCTCATAAAATTTTTGGCTTCTTCAACACTCAACCCCTTATCCATTACCATCGTAATGCCGTGTTCTCTGGGTTTAATATTTCTTTCCGGAATTTGACTAAGGTGAAAATTCATATAAGTATTGCTAATTTAAGGCTGCAAATATATTCAATAGAACCCAACTATAATACTTATTAACCCGACCTGGAATTACTAACGAATATTCTTCTGCTTTTTATACCTGGCTATAATTTCTACAACCTGGGGGTGTTGCAGGATGGATGGATTTAATTCTATAAATTTTTTAACCATTTTAGGGTTTGAGCTCATCCCATTTTCCAACTGTAGCAAAGCCTCCTTAAGCTTGCCATCAGCAAATAAAAACATGCTTTTGTAAAAGATAAAAATGGGTTTATGCTCTGTCTGTTCCAAGGCAAAGTCAGCATACTCTAATCCCTCTTCAGTCATACCAGCCATGAAGAGGCATTTGAGCAATTCCAGCCAGCCGTTTACATTTTTGGGTCGCACTCTCACCACGTTGCCAAAGTAGGTAATTGCCTCATCAAAATTATTCATTTGCATGTAGCACTGTCCAAGTGCAAGATTATAGTCTGGCTGCATGCGGTGCATACGGGTAGCAATCAATAATTGTTTAATAGCACTTTGCCAGGAGCCTTCGTTCATATAAGTGGTAGCAATCTTGTAATATAGTTGGCTATCTTCTAAGTTCAGATGGCTGGCTTTTTTAAAATTGAATCTTGCCTGAGAATAATTAGCAAGCTTATCATAGCAGTGCCCAATGGCCTCGTAGATCACAGCTTCGGGGCGGGCCAGTTCCAACACTTTCTCCAGGTTTTCGACAGCATCCTTATATTTCCTTAACCGTATATTCGCATCACCCATATTACGGTAAGCGTAGTCAAATTTTTCATTAATGGCTACTGCAAACTTGTATGCATCAATGGCTTTTTCATGAAGTTTGAGGCCTTGGTAAGCGGCTCCGAGGTTAAACCAGGCGAGTTCGTTATACGGATATTCCTCTATAATAAATTGATGTATTTTGATACTTTCTTCGTTTCGTCCGGTAAAATCTGTCCAAAAACATATTTTATAAAGGGCTTCTTCACTATTGGGATCCAACTTTAATATTTCTATAAAACAGTCAAATACCTTTTCAAAATTTTCATAATCATCATATACATCTGCAAGTTCAAAGAGCAGATCTAACTTTTCATCGCCCTCAAAATCCTCAATAGCAGCTTCTAGCACCTCTGCAGCTTTCTCCTGCTGATCCAAGGCGAGATAAACGTCTGTTTTCAATATATATAATGTAGTATCTGTGCTATCCAGCAATTCTGCTTGTTCAAGTGTTTGCAGCGCTTCAGGGTAATTCCTGAGAACAATAAGGGCATTTGATTTTAAAAAAAGTAGTGAAGCAGAATAGGGGTATTGAGCAATGGCAAATTCACAAACCTGCAATACCTTCACAAACTGTTCTTTATCCTCCAAATGCTCAATAATTCGCTCAAAACCATCTTCTTCAATAAACGAGTTGGGTAGGCCAGCCTTGAGGTTTTCAAACTGTAGGAGGAGAGCTTTCAACTCTTCCCTGTCTTGCCTGTAGGGGAATTTACTCATGGTTGTGTGAATGGGTTATGGTAAATTAATGAAAAACGTAAACATAAACTACTGAATTACATAATTTTCAAGATGTTGAGTATTTTTGAAATAAATCTTTGATGAATGGCAACATTTTCTACGAATATATGTTATACATTTGTAAATATTAAAAACGCAAAATGAGTAACATATCAAAAATAGTACTGCTGGTTGCCGTTCTCAATGGTATTGTGCTTACTTCAATTGCAGATCGAGGCGTGGGCAATAACAAAAGAAAGATTTCCTTAAACATAACTACAACTGGCACATTAGCAAAAACTCTGTCTTTCAACCTTAAATCTGGCCTCAAATACAGAGGATCTTTGTTAAATCGTGTTGAAACTTCTAAAAACAGCCTTTCATACAATTCTCTTATCACCTATCAAAAAGGAAATACTATATACATTGTTCCTTACAAACAAAAAATTTTGGTGCCTGAGGTAAAGCAGGGTTACACCGGGATGAAACTGATCATCAAACCAAAATTATAAAAAACTCCAGATGGAGTTTTTTTTATGTCTTTAATTTCTCTTAAGTTGTTGGTTTTCCTCATAAGTCATCACTCTGTAACCGCTTTTAGGCTCTTCGAATTTTGAAGCCGGTACTGCATCATAATTCAGCCTACTCAGAGTATATCTAAAAGTCAAATTTCCAGATTCCAATTCATACTGCACGGGTAAGCCTGGCAATTGAGCAAATGCGTTGTTATATTTCTTATTGACAATTGTAATGGAAGGATCAAAGTATACAGTAAACATCTTGCCGTCCGGCAATGTTGCAATAGCTTTTTTACAATTATAGTCCCTTATTTTCACGATCTCATCAGAAACTGTAAAGTCAAGGTTTTCGTAAGTTCTGTTTTTTTCCGACCAATTACCTGCGTTCATGGAAATCATCAACTTTTGGCCGCTGTACTCTTTTAAAATAAATCCTTTACCCAAACGGCTATCAAACATTGTGGCCTCCGAGCCAAGTGTACTTTTCATCTCCGTTCTGCTCGCTGTAGGCTTAAAAAAAACGGAAAGTGTGGCACCATTGAAGCTATTGGCAATGGGAGCTTCAGCCTTAGATGAAGTAATAGAAATATCGTATTGTACACTTCCTTCTGAAAGTAGTTTCTGTGCCAGCAGAGGATGAGTGTTTCCAAGCAAAAAAAGCAACGAAAAAAACGTACTTAAAAATTTCATAATTTGAATAATTAGTTAGGATAAAGATAGTATAATAGGATGCCATAATAGCGTTTACAGCTGGCTATAAAAAAACCTGCAACTTTTACAAGTGCAGGTTCAGGTTATTTAACTTATCGTTATTTTTTTGCAGGCTTCTTCTTTAAGTCTTGTATCTTTTTTTGACTTTCCTGCATTGCTTCAATACGCTCCTGCATTTTAGATTTCTTCACCGGCTTCTTCCTGTTTTCGGCCATTTGTACCGTAATTTTTTCATGGTTGATGATGTACTTCTGTATAACAATTTGTAATAACAGAGTGATGGTGTTAGAAACCGTATAATACCAGGTAAGGGCCGAAGGTAAAGTGTTAAATACCCCCAATAACAACACCGGAAAGATGTAAGGCATATACTTCATAACCGGGTTACTGTTATCCTGCATGCTACTCATACTATAAATGGAAATAAGTAAACTGGTAAGGGTTGCAGTTATCGTAAACAAACTCACATGATCACCATAGAATGGAATAGAAAAAGGCAGGTTATAAATTGAATCATAAGCTGCAAGATCATCCGTCCACAAAAAACTTTTGCCTCTCAAATCAATATTTGATTGAAAGAAATAATAGAGTGACATAAAAATTGGAATTTGCAGTAGAGCGGGCAAACAGCCTCCAAGCGGGCTCACACCTGCACTCCTCCACAGCTTCATTTGTTCCATACCAAATGCCTGCTGATCGTCTTTATATTTCGCTTTCAGAGCATCCACTTCTGGTTTGAGAAGTTTCATTTTAGCACCACTGAGGTAACTTTTGTATAGAATAGGAGATGTGATCAAACGGATGAGCAGCGTGAGCAATAAGATTACAATACCCATACTGGCCACATGCTTTTGCAAGAAATCAAAAACAGGCAACAAAAAGTATCGGTTAATGTACTTTACAAATGCAAATACACCGCTACCATAGGGTACAATGTTCTCCAACTGATTATCATATTTTTTCAGGATGTTGTAATCGCTTGGGCCATAATAGAACTGCAGAGGTACAGCCGATGTATTGGCTGCAGGTAAAACTATAGATGCGTTTGTAACTGCACGTGTTATGTATTTGCTGCTGTCTGCAGGAGCTAACCAGTTTACCGACGCTGAGTTAAACTTATTTTTTGCTATTAATCCCATGGCAAAAAACTGCTGTTTTACAGCTATCCAATCTACCGGCTTTTTAAACTTGAGGTCATCCCCGCTTCCTATATGCTCAAAGTCGAATGCTCCGCTTTCGTTGTAAGTAATATGCGTTTGGGTAAGTTCATATTTATGATCTTTTTCTACCTGCTCCGCTTCTGTTTGCCACAAAAAGTTAACAGTGTTCTGCGTAAACAGTTGAGGCACTCCCGTGAAGGAAATATTGAGGTCCAACATGTAGTCCTGTGGCCTCATTACATATTGATGAACCAACTCTTTTCCTGAGGAATCTTTTGAAGTAAATACAAGGGTCTGCGATTTATCGGCGTTGACCACTACTGGCTGCGCTGTAAAAAACAACTCATCGGTTTGCGCCGTTCTGTTGTTGGCAGCATTGATACTGTATGAAAATTTATTAAACCCACCTTGCTGTAACACTACCTGGCTGCCGTCTGCTTTCTTAAACTTATTGAGAACAACTTTTACAGGTTGAGCTCCCTTTGTTGAAAAAGTCACAGTCATCAATTCGTTTTTCACCTCAATCATCTGGGCAGAAGTAACGCCATTCTCAAAACCAATTTCATGCTGTTTTACTGTTCTTTGGGAATCAGCCTTTGCTAAATCTAACTTTACTGCAGCGGTATCAACGGCTGGTTTTAAAGCCGCAATAGAATCAGCAATTCTAAGCTGCTCCCCTTCGTAAGCAAGCCTGCTCCTGCTATTTATAACAAACATAGTAATGAGCAAAGCTCCTATCAAGCCGAATCCTATAAGGGTATTTCTATCCATTCCCATGAAGTGTAATTTTGAGGTGGCAAAGGTAATTAAGTTTCAGTTTTGACACAGGTATAAAAAATAAATGCCCTCAAAGAAGGGCATTTATTTTACTAACGGTGTCGCTAATTATTTTTTAGCTGTAGCTGTTTTTGCAGCAGTTGCTTCCTCTTGTTTCAACTGACGAGTCATTGTTACAGAAGCGATCGGAATACGTGGCGAGTTCATGATCTCCATATTCTCTGCAACTATATCCTGAACCCTGATATTTTCGTTCAACTCTAAAGCAGAAATATCTACATCAATAAATTCTTTGAGATACTTAGGTAAAGTTTTCACTTTTACTGACTTCATTTTTGTTACCAGTTTACCACCAGCTTTTACACCTACCGCAGTGCCTGTGTATTTTAATGGAAGAGAAGCTATTACTTTTTTGTCTTCTACCAACTCTAAAAAGTCTACGTGAATCAATAGATCACTCACTTTGTCAAACTGAAGATCTTTTAAAATGCAGCGGTATGTAGCTCCAGCTACGCTTACCTCAGCAACCATAAACTCGGCTGTGTAAACGATACTTTTAAATGCAGATGCAGGTGCTGAAAAACTGATCTCAGATTTACCACCGTAAATTACAGCTGGCACAAGTTGCTGAGAGCGAAGTTGGCGGGTGGCTTTTTTTCCGCTTTCGGTCCTCAGTTGTCCTTCGATTGTAATTGTTTTCATTATTAAATATTTTTTTTATGAGGCGCAAAGGTAGGGGATTTCACCAAATTCTCAGAGAGTTTTTAAAACCTGATAATCAGGCCAGAAAATGCTTCAATTATTTAAACTCCCTTGCCCAACCTTGCTCTTCCTCTAATGAATAAACTGTTGATACTCTTATTCTCATATGCATTACGGATGGTAACCGCAAACAACTCGTCGGTAGATAAAATCTTAATTTTATCGCACAAAGGTTTAACAGGAATAGTATCGCAAACAACCAGTTCGTTTAAAACGCTGTTTTGAATATTTTCATATGCATTGCCGCTCAAAACCGGATGAGTACAAAAGGCTCGCACACTTCGTGCACCTTTTTCCATCATGAGGCCAGCACTTTTTGTAAGAGTACCGCCGGTGTCACAAATATCATCTATCAATACAATGTCCCGGTTTGTTACATCACCTATTACCACCATGCTGGCAATTTCGTTGGCTCTTTTTCTATGTTTATCGCAAATAACCATTTCACATTCAAAAAAGGAAGCCACTTCTCTTATACGATTCGCACTTCCCACATCAGGGGCAGCAAAAGTTAAGTTTTCTAATTGAAGGCTTTCAATGTAGGGGATGAAGATGGCTGAAGAGTCAAGGTGATCTACCGGTATATCAAAGTAACCCTGTATTTGGGGTGCATGAAGATCCATGGTAATGATTCTATCTGCACCTGCGGCAGTAAGCATATTAGCCACCAGTTTACTTCCTATGGCTACTCTCGGCCTGTCTTTTCTGTCTTGCCTGGCGTAGCCGTAATAAGGCATTACCACAATCACTTTATAGGCAGAAGCCCTTTTAGCCGCATCAATCATCAACAACAGCTCCATGAGATTATCCGAAGGAGCAAAAGTGCTTTGTATGAGAAATACAGATTTACCACGAATACTCTCTTTGAATTCTACGCCTATTTCACCATCACTAAAGGTTTGTATATTTACTTTGCCGAGTGGTTCTCCGAATTTTTTTGCTATTTTTTCCGCAAGGTATTTTGAACCTGTGCCCGAAAATATTTTCACATTCGATAACATGGAAGACAGTATTGGTTGAAAGAGTGCGAAAATACAGTTTAGTTTAGGTGAATTAAAATTTCATTTATGGAAATATCAAAACAGGAATCTTACTCAATTAAAAGTTGGCCGGTAGATGATCGGCCAAGAGAAAAAATGCAAGCCAAGGGAGCTGCAGCTTTGAGCAATTCAGAACTATTGGCCATCCTCATCAATAATGGCAACAAAGAAAAGTCTGCCCTTCAAATTGCGAAAGATATTTTACTGATTGGCCACAACAACCTTGATGAGCTGGGGAAACTTAGCTTGAAAGATTTGCAAAAAATAAAAGGTATTGGCATTGCTAAAGCCATTACCATAGCCGCAGCAATGGAACTTGGCAGGAGGAGGATGAGCAGCGATTTTTTAAATAAAGCTATTGTAAGATCAAGTGGAGAAATTGCCAACTATTTAAAGACTGTGTTGAAGGATCATCCCCACGAAGTATTTGCAGTGCTCTTCCTTAATAGAGCCAACAAAATCTTACATTTTGAAATAGTGAGTTCAGGCGGTTTGACTGGCACGGTGGCAGACCCCCGAATCATACTCAAAAAAGCATTGGAGACAGGCGCTACCTCTATCGTTCTTAGCCACAACCATCCTTCAGGCAGTCTTAAACCAAGCCGGGCCGATGAGGAACTCACTCAAAAAATAAGACAAGCCGCCATGTATCTCGACATTAAGGTGCTAGATCACATCATCGTAAGCGATGAGGGATACTTTAGTTTTGCAGATGAAGGCCTACTCTAACCCTTATGTGGACATACTTGATGTAGGACTTATTTTAAGCTTGTGCTGTAGGCCCACCAAAATTGAAGGGCAACTCTACCGCTTCCATATCCTGAATGGTGCCATTTGCTGCCTCAAATTTTTGAACGTTTTCCATCATTGCTTTCATAAATCGCTTTGCGTGAAATGGAGTTAATATAATCCTGTTCTTCACCTTACTTTTGGGAGCACCCGGCATTACATTTACAAAATCCACCACAAATTCTGCATGGCTGTGGGTGATAATGGCCAGGTTTGCATAGGACCCTTCGGCTACCTCTTCTGAAATTTCTATGTTGAGTTGGTTCGGAATCTCTTGTTCAGTCATGTTAATTAATTTAATCACTAAAAATAAAACGGCTATTTCATAAAGGTATGAAATAGCCGTTTTAGAATCTTATTAAAGTAGAATTACTTCTTCTTCAACACAAGTTTATATGCTCCGAAACTGCCCTGGTCTACTGTATAGTTCAGAATCAAAGTCAAAGTTTTATCACAAGGACTTACTTTGTTCAATGGATTACTAGCCAAAGCAGAGGCCTTAGGATTTGTATATGCTGCACTCCAGGTAAACTTATCACCTATTTTTTGGTTAGCAATTGTAGCACTCAATGTATTTGGATCTACAGTGACAATGATTGGCAAAGGATTCGTTACTGCTGGAGAGATAAAAGAAAAATGGGTGGCATCTATTGAAGTTAAAACGGGCTCATAACCCAGAAAATCTTCAAACTCGTCGGATACAGTTACGAAAGTTCCCATATAAACAGTAGGGTCAAACTCCACTTTGGTGCTATAAATTAGCGTGGTGGTTACACCTCCAAATTGACCCGCTACGCCTGCTCCATAAGCGTTTCCAACGGCTGGAAAAGCTTCGTAAACTGTTCCATCCTTTGCTGTAATGTTAACACCTAGTTCAAAGAAATCACATGTAACTATTGTTCCAAACAAAGCCGTTAACTCAGGCCCGGTGAAAGAAACAACAGATGGAAAAACTGTTATATCGCTTTTCAGCACCTTCACGGTAGCCTTGTTGCCATTTTTAATAACAACAAGATCCATTTTTTTTGGAAGAATATCCGTTTTAAAAAGAACATCTACATTAACCTTACCTACGAAACTTGCTATAGTAGAGGGTATAATAGTTCCAGCCCCAGAAGCATCTTTTTTCAAACTTGGCACTGGTACTCGTTGAAGAGTTGGCACATTTGGATTATCCTCTTTACGACAAGCACTGAGCAGCGTAATCGCAGCCAATATGCTATAAGTTATTATTTTTTTCATTTCTATAATTATTTTTTTGATAATTTATTGCATCCAGAATACTTTGTAAGTACTAGGCTCCTTTTGTTTAGGAGCATTGGGATTTCCGTCTAGTTCACTACTTGGCCAGAGGATAGAAATAGGAAAAGGACGATTGATACTTACGGGAACAGCTAATTGTGGAGTTACCGTAGGATTACCGTTTATCGGTGGTTGAACTTTGCCTCCAGGGGCCATTACTGGATTGTTAGGATCAAAAAGGATAGGAAAACCCGTTCTCCTGTAGTCTGTGTATGCACTAATGGCACTTCCAAAAGAAGAAATCCATTTTTGTGTCATGATAATTTCTAATTTTTTAGTTGCGGTTGCTGTTGCCGGCGGGGCAGCATCATACTGAGCCATTACGCCCGCTATATATGATGTAGTTGTAGCTAAAGGACTTACAAGCGGTGCACCCGTTCCTGATAAAGTCACTGCATTATCTACCTGCTTGAATGACTCGGTAATGGCTGCAAGTAAAACAGCACGGGCATCACCGGTGACAACACCTGCATTGATTAATTCCGCTTGCAAGTACAATCTGTCTGCATAGGTAATCATCCGGCCCGGAACTGCGCCAGTGGCAGAAAGAACGTTGATTGGAGCACCAGCACCATTATCATATTTGCCACCACCCGGATAAATACCCACAACTGAAGTAGTATTTTGCTGTGAGAAGCCAACACTCGGTCCATTAGATGCAAAATAAATTGAAACAAATGCTCCGTCTCTATATTCTGTCGTATTATTATCATTTGTAGCTGTCTGTCCCGGTTTCAGCTGATTGTACCAGTAATAGGGTATCCTAGGATCTGTCAGGCCAGTAAAAATATTCTGATTATAACCCTTCATGATTTCATAAAACCATGGGCTGATATCTTCTCCCCGCTGGGCCGCACTGTAAACTGCTACCCCAGGATTTTTATTATCGGCAGAGTAGTTCAATTGAAAATTATCCGCTGTAGAACTTATCAAGCCTGCAGGATTAGCAAGAAGAGCAGTTACTTCAGCACTCACATTTCTTATTTTACGTTCCTGGGTATACATCTTGAGTTTCTGGGTATTGGCCGCCCTTACCCATTTAGTTACATTCCCCTGGTAAATAACATCGTCTGCAGCAGGGTTCCTTTTATTTACAGCAGGGTTCTGAAGATCAGCTATCCCCTCATTTAAAAGTGTGTATAATTTTGGATAAATTGTAGCGTCATCATCAAACTTAGGATTTCTGATGTTGGAGGTAAACAGTTTGCTTGCCTCTGAATAGGGTACATCTCCGTATAAGTCTACTAATTGGCTGGCTGCGAAAGCCTTGATGATTTTTGCAATTCCACGATACCTGAAATTATTATCTGTTGTAGCTTTATCAATGATGATATCTGCATTTGTAAATGTAGAAACATAGTATTCATTCCACATAAGACCTGGAATTCCGCCTCCAGTTGTTAGCACATATGCATTGGGTTCCTCTCTCTGCGTTATGCGATGCATCAATACTTCTAAAGATCCACTAACACCCCCTAGAGTATTCTGGCCAGCAATGTCGGCCTCAATACCCACGAGTAGATTTTCTACCGGCAATGTAGATGGATTGTTTGGATCGACATTTATATCGAAACCATTCTTGGAACAAGCGGATAAAACTAAACCCGCAAACGCTATTGGAACGATATATTTAAATTTCCGGAACATATATAAAGAGTTTAATTAATTAAAAAGTGACATTCAGGTTAATACCTATTCTTCTTGTGGTTGGTGCTGCTGAAAATTCAAGGCCGCTAACACTACTTGAACCATAATTTCCCACCTCAGGGTCAAAATTGGTATGCTTGGGGAAACCTGGAGCTAAATACCAAAGATTTCTACCTGATATACTAATGGTCGCACCAGATATACGAGACTTTTGGAAAATAGATTTAGGAAAATCGTAACCTAATGTTAATTCTCTCAAACGATAAACTGTTGCATCATAAACGCTGAATTCATTGGCAGTATTAATTGCAAATGTATTACCGCCATTTGGAGAAAAGTACAAATCATTGGTCGTTATACGGGTTTGATTAGGGATGGTTTTACCACCATTCGTGATAGCTTTCCCAGTGAGAGCACTTCCATAAATTCCTGGAATAACCCAACCAGTTTCTCTGTCTCTAGTATCCAATGTAACACCACGACCTAATAAACTTTGAACAGTTACACTATATAGGCTTCCTCCTTTTGTATAGTCAAATAATACACTCATAAACAAACCTTTGTAATTGAAAGTGTTTGTTATACCCAACTTGAAATCTGCAGCCGTATTGCCCAAATAACCATTTTTAGGATCGTCAATAAATGTTCCGGTAGCTGGATCAATTAAAAACTGCCCGGTTGCACTGTCTCTCAATGCCTTGGACCCATAAAGAAATCCGAAAGGCTGCCCAACCTGTAGGCCAGTAGTAATATCTGAATAACCTCCACCAAGATTTAGGAAGTCAATACCATCAGCCAACTGAGTAACTATATTTTTATTCCTGGTAAATACTCCCCTTACTTCCCATGTAAAATCTTTCGTACGAATTGGCCTTAACGTGCCCTCAACCTCGATACCTTCATTTCTGATGCTACCAAAGTTGATGAAAATAGAGTTATAGCCGGAAGAAGGTGGTGTGGATACGGAAGTCAAAAGATTATTCGACTTTTTATCATAATAGGTGAAGTCTATTTCAAACCTGCGCTTGAAAAAACTAAGTTGAAAGCCTAATTCTAATTCTTTTGTAAACTCTGGCTGAAGTGTATTACCGGCATTTGCGTCAGGATTAACTGATCCGAAAGGCTGCCCAAGGAATGCGTTGGAAGAAACGTTAAAAGTATTAAAGACATTATAAGGATCTGCATCTTTACCCACTTTAGCATATCCTGCTCTTAATTTACCATAATCAATCACATCACCTTTAATTTTTAATGCGTCAGTGAATATAAACGATCCTGATATAGAGGGGTAAAAGTAAGACCTATTAGATGCAGGTAACGTTGAAGAGATGTCATTTCTTCCAGTAACTGTTACAAAAGCAAAGTTTTTGTATCCAACAGTCAGGTCACCAAAAACTCCCAACAATCTCCTGCGGGAAAAGGTTTCAGAATTTGTTTTGTCGATTGGTAAAAAGTTTTGGATAGTGTGCAAACCACGTACAATAAAACCGCCCCCACCTACTCTTCTTCCGCCTGATGCAAAATTCCTATTACCCGTTCTTTGGTTAAAACTTGTTCCCAAAGTAGTTTTTATATTAAAATCTTCACCTGTTTTAGGGGTAATAGCAAGCAGAAAGGTTGATTCAATTTCCTGACTGCGAAACTTGTCTAACACAAAAGTTCCCTGGCTTATGCCTCTTGAACTTACTTCTAAAACCTCTTCTCTGTTAACAGTAGCTAAATTGCTACCTATATTGTAATCCGCCTGTAACCAATTGTTGAATTTATAATCAAAATGCACATTTGCTACCGTCCTCTCATCAAAGGATGTTGCAGTATTGTATTTTGCCGCCCAGAATGGATGATCAAATTGTGGTCCTAACCATGAAAGACTATTTCCCGTTTTAGTTTCAGATGGTAAACCAAAATCCCAGCTACGACCCATAAATAGAGCACGGGCAAATTGAGAATTTGTAAGTGTACCAGATTGATTGTCGCCAAACAAGCCACCCTCCTGCTTAGACCTGCTATAACTAAAGTTAGCCCGTACATTTAATCCTATATCAAGCTTAGAGCTCCCCCCCCCAGAAATACTGGTTCTGTTGTATTTATTATTGGGTACATAACCTGAGTGCGTTAAATTAGACCCTGTAAAAGCAAAACTGTTTGTTTGATTTCCGGTGTTCACACTCATAGAATGCTCCTGCACAACACCTGTAGTAAACTGATCTCTCACATTGGTAGGGTACGCACGATACGGAACTTTGCCCGTAGGAAAAAGTTCAGGATAAGCTGCCTGGTAGGCTGCCCATGTAGCTATTGAATCTCCCGGTTTAAAAAAACCGCCCCATGAACCGTTGGCACCACCAGTAGCGTTGCCTTGTGAACCAGTACCATACGCATTTTGGTAGGAGGGCAAATTAGCGATCTCTTCAAAAGAAACCGAGGTTTTATAAGATACCTGTGTACCCTTCGAAGCCCTTCCTGCGCTTCCAGATTTGGTTGTAATAATGATCACTCCATTGGAAGCTCTTGAACCGTATAATGCACTTGCAGAGGCTCCTTTAAGAATGTTCATACTGGCAATGTCATTTGGATCAAGGTTGGATAAACCACTACCATAAGCACCAGAACCACCAGCCAGCGTTCCAGTACTATTAACCTGATTGTTACTGTATGGAACACCGTCAACTATAATTAAGGGATTGTTATCGCCGCCAAATGAGTTATTACCTCTTATTCTTATCCTTGTGGCTGCACCGGGTGTTCCCTGGCCCTGGCCAATATCAACACCAGCTACTTTACCTTGTAATCCTTTCAAGATATCAGGCTCAGACTTTTGCAGAAGTACATCAGGATCTACCTTACTTACAGCATAACCTATTGTTTTCTCTGACCGTCTGATACCCGCTGCTGTCACAATAACCTCTGTTAATACCTGCTTGGTTGCATCAGCACTTAATGTGATTGTCATGCCATCTTTCGCTTCTAACTCCGCACTCACGTATCCAGCTGCACTTACAAGCAAAATTGAATTATCGCTAATACTCAAACTGAAAGATCCATCAGGACCAGCACTGGTACCTGTTCTACCACCCTTTACCTTTAAGGAAGCACCGGGAATAGGTGCATTTTTTTCGTCCAGTACCTTACCGGACACCACCCGGCTTTGACCAAATGCCAATACTCCGCAAAGCATCAACATTGTGAACAGTGATAAAAATCTTCTCATGAGCAATAAATTGTGATTTGATGAACTGTAAAAATAAGGATATTTTATTAACGTCAAAAAATTGTTAATTCTCGATAATCGAAAATACTTTTCCTACCTCGATGACAAAAACACTATCTATAATGCTGCTTTGTCCCGTCAAATATGTTAAAACTTATACAGCATCTGTAACTTAACCTCACTCCTATGGCTGGCATTTATAAGGTCTAAACCGGAACCCACGCTTGTTTTGTCTGGATACATAAACCTTGCATACCGGGCCCAAAGAGTGATTTTTTTTGTTAAGTCAAAGTTTCCGTTTACATACACTCTATAACCTTTGTCGTAGAACACTGGTATGGTAAAACTGTATAGAACATCATTTTCGTATGCGTACAGACGACTGTTGTAACCTTCTGTTTCAAAATATTGCAGACGTAGGTTTCCAGAAAACCGTTTCATCATTGGTTTATAGAGAACGTCGGCGTACATAAGAAAACCTTGCTCTGGTGCAGGACCTTTTTTATCAAACCACACAATTTCCACCCGGCTACGGAGTGTAAACGTGGGATTAAGTTTATAACTCAAATGTGTTCGCCAATTTTGGCGGGGTTGGGGCACCACTGGGCTCAGCGTTTGAAGGGTTGGGTTGTAATTGATGTACTTAGACTCAGCCTTATACCTCGTGTATATCTCGAACTGCCTATCTGGCTTGTAATTTAACTGTATCATGTAGTCCTTGCCCTCGCTTGGAGCATTCACTCTAAACCTTAGCCAGGGAAACCGGTACACATCAGCGTAGGCATCTATTCTCCAGCTTGAGTGTGGTCTTACGCTTATACCTGTAAAAAATCCTTTCTCATTGGTGGGAAAAGTACTTTCTGTAAATGCATTGGTGTAGAGTGATTGATAGCCCTTGGAAATGTTTCGATAGAAAAAGCTCATATCTACATTATTGGCCACACTCAATAACAAACCATTTACAAAAGCCGGGTACTTTTTATCTGTAGTAGCAGCTTCGCCAAAGAAATGCATATTTTTAAAAGTGTAGCTGTAATCGAAACTATAGTTACCAAAGCTCTTGCCAGCTAAGGCAAATAAATTGTAGGGCTCATTTGCTTTTTTCAGCGGATACTGCAAATTAAAATGTATTGCATTCACCCCCACCTTCAATTTATTGACAGTATAATTGAAGTTTCCGCCAAATGCCAATTGTCGTTGTGCTGCTTTGTCTTCCACTTCGCTGGCGGTGCGGTGAAGGCCAGAGGTTTGCAGTGAAGAAACAAAATCATCCTGGCTGTTCGTAGTATCTACATTTAAGTTAGCATCTACTTTTCTCATGGATCCAAAAACCGTTGCCTGCCAATGTTTTTTACCTATAGTGATTCCCGCCCCCCTGTGAAAAAATATTTCCCCTGCAGAATTATAGGGCCTTAAAACAGCCGACTGGCGTTTTACTGCCATGATATCAGGTCCTTTTTTAAAAGCCAGGCTCATCCACTGCGTCAGGCCCTGTCCCATGTTCACGGTAAAATCGCCCAGGGCAAGAGATTTAATGACGCCGACATTGCGGACAAAAAGATGAGCAGAATAAAAATCAAAACCCTGTTTTTGCGATCCTTTAAAAAACTCTTCGCCGGCATCTTTCTCGGCTACAACACCATACTGCAGCAGGTTTTTATAAACATACTTGTATCGCACAAACAGTCTTTGCGGCGAGCCGGGGTAAAAGTTTTTGGCAGCACTGGAGTCTAACAAATAGCCCCGTGATGGTTCTATTGTTTGAGAAACTCTTACCAGGATGCTGTGTTCACCACCCTGCAACCTTGCCCCTATGTCTTCTATGACCCCCTTGGCGCTGTTTACTGAGATATAGGGCCGCACTTTTTGAATGGTGGCCAAATCCCAGCCAGGCACAGCCTGCAATTCGTAAATACTAATCAGCTTACCAAGAACAGACCTGTAGGCCAAAAAATTTTGAATTTGCATAGGCGAAAGCAGCCGCAGATCTTTAAAAAAAATTTCATCTGCGAAATTTATGTTTACCGGGTTGCGTTGCAACTGATTAAGCTGCTGAAGATAGGAGTCATCTTCGGTTTCAAGATCTTCATTGTTTTCGGTTATATTCTCCAGTTGTTGCTCCACCGTAGTAGTGGGCACTGTGGGTTCAGGCACCTGCGCCATTATGGATACAGCATTGACAAATAAAAAAACTGAAAGGATAACTTTTTTCATTACGGGTTATCCTTAAAGTTTACAATGAGTAACAGACCAGGCGAAAACCCGAGCTGAGGATGATAACTACCCGATACATCTAACCGTAGGTTTTTCCAGCCAAGGCCCACCCCTACAAAACCGCCACCTGTTTCGCTTACAAAACCGGCCCTGGCAAAAAATTGTTTTAAAAACTGGTATTGAACTCCCCCTGTAACATTTACAGGTTTATCTTCCTCTTTGATGATTTCGGCACTTACATAAAAGTTGTCGGAAGCGTCGTAGCCCAGGCCGAGTTTATAGGCCGAGGCCAACTTTTCTGTTCCTTCTTTACCCAGGTTGCCACCCACAGGATTGTAAACATGTATACCTCCATTCAATTTATCGGAGAAGTGCATAATGGCACCTATTTCGAAATTTACAGAAGACGCATTGCCATACTGTGGAACCCTGTAGCCATAATAATTGAATTGAACGCCCAGGTCCAGCAGTTTGCCCAGTTTCCTGGCATAGGCAAGACCTACTTTATTCTCGTTGAAGTTTTTAAAGCCGGCATAATTTACCTGCACGCCAAAATTGCCCATACGGGTAGGGATTGCTGCAGCCATCCCATACAAACTGTTTTCTGCCAGCATAAACCTTCTCTCTCCAAAAACCCCCGCAGTTGCATTGTTTATTTGCGCTAATGCTGCCTGGTTATTGGTAAAAGCAAAAGGGTCTGTTTGCTTTGTAGAGTAGGCTCCAAGGCTTGTGTAAGGCATACTCACACTGTACCTTAGCGTTTGTGTAAAAGAATTTTTTGCAAGAAAAAGCAGGCAGATGCACAAGAAAGAGGTAGCAATATTTTTTCTCAAAGCAGTTTTTTTATTTTAATCGAACAAGTTAGGGAAATTCACTAGAATTATTTATGCAGCGGAAACATAACAGCCAAATGAACAATTGTAGCTAATTTTGCCGCATGCAACTTTTAGAAGGAAAAATAGTTTCCCAGGCCGTAAAAGATGAATTGCGGGAAAAAACAAATCAGCTTAAAACTCAACATAAAAAAATACCTCACCTGGCTGCTATCCTTATTGGTACTGATGGCGCCAGCGAGACGTACGTAGCAAGTAAAATCAAAAACTGCGAAGAAATAGGATTTAAAAGCAGTATGTATCGCTTCGCAAATGATGTAGATGAGCGTACGGTTATTTCCAAAATTGCTGAGCTTAACAGTGATGACGATGTAGATGGCATCCTGGTGCAGTTACCCCTGCCCAAACACATAAGCGAAGAAAAAATTGTAAATCTTATAGATCCCAAAAAAGATGTGGATGGTTTTCATCCGATGAGCGTGGGCAAAATGGTACAAGGTCTTCCTACATTTTTGCCGGCTACACCTTACGGCATAATGCTCATGCTAGAGCATTATAAAATTGAAACGGCTGGCAGGCATGCCGTAGTAATAGGGCGCAGTAACATTGTAGGCAGACCCATGAGCATCTTGTTAAGCCAACAAGCCAACCCCGGCAACTGCACGGTTACTTTATGCCATAGTCGCACAAAGAACCTGAAAGAAATTTGTTTGCAAGCAGATATAATTGTAGCTGCACTGGGCAAAGTATCTTTCTTAACGGCAGACATGGTTAAAGAAAATGCTGTAGTGATTGATGTAGGCATTACACGAGTGAAAGACGAAAGTAAAAAGTCGGGCTTTCGCATTATGGGAGATGTGGACTTTGATGCCGTAGCTCCCCGCTGTAGTTACATCACACCGGTGCCAGGCGGTGTAGGGCTCATGACCATTGCCGCCCTTTTAAAAAATACTTATAACGCCAGTTTACAAAAAAATAATTCTTGAAAAATTTAACCGCAGATATTTTACAAAGCTACCCGGTGATGGAACATTTTTACACCATCCAGGGAGAAGGCAATCACCAGGGCAAAGCCGCTTACTTTATAAGGCTGGGAGGTTGCGACGTGGGATGTGTGTGGTGCGATGTAAAAGACAGTTGGGATGCCTCCAAACATCCGCTGTTTAACACGCAGGAAATAGTTAACATGGCAGTGCAAGGTTCTAAAAAGCCAGAAGAGGTAATTGCTGTGATCACCGGAGGCGAACCCCTCCTGCACAATCTTGATGAGCTGACGGTTTATTTGAAAGAACAAGGTTTCCAAACCAATATTGAAACCTCAGGCTCTAGCCCACTTTCCGGCCAATGGGATTGGATCTGTTTATCTCCGAAAAAATTCAAAGCCCCACTGCCCGAAGTTATCCAGGCAGCTCATGAACTTAAAGTGGTTATCTTTCATAAATCTGACTTTGAATGGGCAGAACAATTTGCTGCCCAGGTAAATACAGATTGCAAACTTTACCTGCAGCCAGAATGGGATAAAGCCCCTACCATCACCCCTCTCATCATTGAGTACATCAAAGAAAACCCGCAGTGGCGCATCTCGCTGCAAATTCATAAGTATCTGAACGTACCCTGAGTTTCGCATTAGGCCTCCGCACCCGGCTACTCAACTAATTATTTTAACAGATTGAAGCCGTTTAAACTCCCCTTAACGGCTATCTTCATTCATATAATATTTACATGAACAAGCGCTATTCCCAACTTTTACCTTTCCGTTATACGACGTTTCTATTTTTAGTAATTTTCCTTTTGTACAACCCCATTAGCTCGTCGGCCCAATGGTACGATCCTGAGAAAGTGAATAAGAAGGCAGGCGATATGTATGCCACTGCTTACGAAGAGGCACGGGCAGGCAATTACCAGGCAGCAATTCTAAAATTGGGAGATGCACTGAAAGCCGAACCAAAATTTGTAGACGTTTATCTTTCAAGGGCAGGTATCTATGCTGATATCAAAAACTACCAAGCTTCGGTAAACGATTTTGAAACTGGCTTTGAAATGGACTCGGTTTACTCCAATACCTACCTGCTTCCTTATTCTATTTCGCTTGCAGGTATTGGTAATTTTGAAAAAGCTCTGCTAACAGTAAAGCGGTTTTTAAATACTCCCCGCCTGAATGCACAAAGCATCAAAGCCGGTAACTACCGAAAAAAAACTTATGAGTTAGGTGTTGCGCACGCTAAAAGTTTACAGGAAAAACAAGGGCCTGCCTATTTATTTGCACCACGCAATGCAGGCGAAAATATCAACTCAGCTGCGCTGGAATATTTTCCTTCACTTACCATCGATGGATCTAAAATGATCTTTACACGGCGGGTGAACAATGATGAAGATTTTTACGAAAGCAACTGGATAAACGGGGCCTGGAGCAAAGCGGAACCTGTGGCCGGAAAAATAAATACCAACTTAAACGAAGGCGCTCAAAATATTTCGCAGGATGGCGAATGGCTCATTTTTACTGGCTGTAATTATCCCGAGGGAGAAGGTAGTTGCGATCTTTATATAGCATACAAAAGTAAAAGCGGGCAGTGGACCGAGCCTGAGAATATGGGCCGCATCATAAACACAGAATTTTGGGAATCCTCACCCTCTCTGTCGCCAGATAAGAGAAGTCTATACTTTGCAAGCAGCAGGCAAGGTGGCTATGGTGGAAAAGATATTTGGGTTACCCACCGAAACGCCGCAGGCAAATGGGGTGCCCCAATTAACCTTGGCCCAACAGTAAATACAAGTGCAGATGAAGGTTGCCCTTTTATTCATGCAGACAATAAAACCTTGTACTTTAACAGCAATGGCCATGAAGGCTACGGCCTCACAGATCTTTTTCTTACAAGAAAACAAGACGATGATACCTGGGGAAATCCTGTAAACCTGGGTTACCCCATCAACACCATTGACGACGAAGGGTCTTTGATAGTGTCGGCCAATGGCAGCACTGCTTTTTATGCAAGCGATGGCGGCGACACGAAAGGTGGCCTGGATTTGTACCAGTTTGAATTAAGGGACGACATCCGTTCAGAAAAAGTGTTGTGGGTAAAAGGTAAAGTTTTCGACAAAAAAACTAAGCAAGGCCTTCCCTCTACGGTGGAACTAACGGACATAGATAGCCGCAAATTAATTTCCAGGTTGCAGACAGACGAAGATGGTAATTACCTGGTGACTTTACCTGCAGGAAAAGATTATGCCTTTAATGTAAATCGTAAAGGCTACCTGTTTTATTCTGATAATTTTTCTGTGAAACCAAACCAGGCAGATTCGCCTATGTTGGTGAACATTCCGTTGCAGGTTATTGAGGCAGGTGCCTCTGTAGTGCTTAAAAATATTTTCTTCGATAGTAAAAGCTTTGAACTGCAGCCAACTTCTACCACTGAATTAGACCAGATGATTTTGTTGATGAAGGAAAACCCAAACCTAAAAATTCTCATCAGTGGTCATACAGATAATGTGGGCCAGGCAGCAGACAATGTTCTCCTTAGCAACAACAGGGCAAAATCTGTGGTAGCTTATCTGCAAAAAAATGGCATTGACAGTAAACGCATGTCAGCAAAAGGTTTTGGTGCATCTACCCCGGTTGCTGATAATAAAAATGAAGCTGGCAAAGCGTTAAACCGCCGCACAGAGCTGAGCATAATATCTAATTAATTTGAGTATATTGTTCTACACAATTGTATGAACAACGACCTTTTATACCAGATAGCCCTTACCCTGGTTCCCAACATTGGGGATGTGCAGGCCAAGGGCCTCATCAATTGTTACGGCGATGCAAGTTCCATTTTTAAGGCTCCAAAAAAACAGCTGGAAAATATTGAAGGCATCGGTACGGTAAGAGCATCCAGCATCAAAGCTTTTGCAGATTTTTCTTCCTGCGAAGCAGAAATAGCCTTCATAGAAAAATATAAAATCACCCCTCTTTTTCTCACGGATGAACACTATCCACGGCGCTTGCTAAATTGTTACGATAGCCCCTCCCTGCTGTTTTACCGGGGAAATGCCGACCTGAATAAAAGTAAAATTATCTCTGTGGTAGGCACACGCAATCATTCTGATTATGGCAGGCATCAATGCGAAAAGATACTGGAAGATTTACAGCACGAAGAAATATTGGTGGTAAGTGGTCTTGCCTATGGCATTGATACAATTGCACACAAATCATCGTTAAAAAACAATCTTGCTACCGTGGGCGTGGTGGCGCATGGGTTAGATAGAATTTATCCACCGCAAAACAAGGCCCTGGCAAAAGAGATGACCAGCAACGGAGGATTGCTCACAGATTTTACCAGCGGTACTAAGCCCGACAAACAAAATTTTCCGAGGCGCAACCGTATTGTTGCCGGCATGTGCGATGCACTTGTGGTAATAGAGAGTGGCATAAAAGGAGGCTCCTTAATTACAGCAGAGCTGGCAAATGGTTACAACAAAGATGTGTTTGCGCTTCCGGGTAAAAGCACTGACCTCAAGAGCGAGGGTTGCAATTATTTGATCCGTGGCAACAAGGCTTCCCTGTTTACTTCGGCTACCGACATTCTGGAGGCCATGAACTGGCTACCAAAGGAAAAAGTTATTCCTCAAAAACAAAGAGAATTGTTTATAGAATTAACTCCTGAAGAAAGAACGGTGGTAGATATCCTGCAACAAACCGACAGCATCCAGATAGATGAACTGTATTTTAAATCGGGGCTAAGCAGCAGTGCAGTGGCTTCGGCACTGCTCATGTTGGAAATGCAGAATGTGCTGATATCCCTGCCGGGTAAAACCTACAAACTACTTTAAGGATTTGTAATTTGTGATTTGTGATTTTTGATGTCTGATTTATGATTTCTCGCTTATGAAATTTGAGTCTGATGTGTGATGTCTGGGTTATGATGTGTGATTTTTGTTTTGGGAGAAACTCCGCCCGTTCTATTGAATGCCAGAGCATATTTGGTAGGGAACATCTTTTTTATTTACCTTCGCCCATGGCAACAATAAAAAACACTCCCCCTACTACATCCAGCAAATTTTTAGGTGAAGGCTTAACGTTTGACGACGTACTCTTGATTCCTGCATACTCCGAGGTTTTACCGAGAGATGTTACCATCACATCGCAACTCACCAAAACCATTACGCTTAACATTCCTATGCTGAGTGCGGCTATGGACACTGTGACCGAAGCGCAGCTAGCCATTGCTCTTGCAAGAGAAGGCGGCCTTGGAATCTTGCATAAAAACATGAGCATTGAGCAGCAGGCAGGCGAAGTGAGAAAGGTTAAGAGAAGTGAGAACGGCCTTATACTCGACCCCATCACCCTCACCGCAGATGCTACTATTGGCGAAGCTTTGCGCCTGATGAGAGAAAATAAGATTGGCGGAATCCCAATAGTAGATGACAATAAAAAACTACTCGGCATTCTCACCAATCGTGACCTCAGATTTGAAACAAACTATAAGCAAAAAGTAAGTACCGTGATGACGTTGGAAAACCTCATTACCGCACCCGAAGGAACAGATCTTAAAAAAGCCGAACTGATATTCAAGAAAAATAAAATTGAAAAGTTACCCGTTGTAAATAAGGCTGGCATGTTGATAGGCCTGGTAACTTTTGGGGATATTTTAAAACTAAAAAGCAACCCACATGCCGTAAAAGATTCTTTTGGAAGACTGCTCGTGGGTGCGGGTGTAGGCATTACTTCGGACACTTTGCAGAGGGTGGATGCTTTACAAAAAGCGGGCGTAGATATCATTTGCCTGGACAGTGCGCATGGCCACACCAAAGGTGTAATAGACATGTTGAAGGCGGTGAAAAAATCTTTTAAAAATGTGCAGGTAATTGCAGGTAATGTGGGCACAGCTGCTGGTGCAAAAGCGCTGGCCGATGCCGGTGCAGATGCGGTGAAAGTGGGTATTGGCCCCGGTTCTATTTGCACCACGAGGATTGTGGCGGGAACAGGCGTACCACAAATTACAGCTGTAATGGAAGCGGCGGCAGCCTTAAAAAACCGCAACGTAGGCATCATCAGCGACGGGGGTATTCGTTATACCGGCGATATGGTGAAGGCACTTGCTGC
>JBBSJJ010000026.1:0-38326 GCA_038257335.1 Chitinophagales bacterium
GCAAATTGCCCCTTGCCCCCTACATTCTGTCGGGGCAGGCATTGCCTATTGCCTATTGCCTATTGCAAATTGCCCCCCTACATTCTGTCTGGTCAGGCATTGCCTATTGCCTATTGCCAATTGCCTATTGACCCCATTGCCTATTGACATTATTTCTGTAATTTACTTGCATTAAAACTTTGCCTGATGATAGATGATAATAAAGCTGGTAAAGATGCTAAGACAACCTTGCATCATGCCCGTAGAAATTTCTTAAAACAGTCCTCTGCGCTTACTGCCCTAGCACTGGCACCCGTAGCAGTAGTTAAAGCAGCAGAAAAAAACATAGATGAAAAAGCTGCCGGTTGGTTTCAAAACCAGGTTGTTCAACTGGAAGTGAATGGCGTTCCCCACCGCCTAAACATAGAGCCCCGTGTAACCTTGCTGGATCTGCTTCGGGACCAGTTGCATCTTACCGGCTCTAAAAAAGGTTGCGATTTTGGGCAGTGTGGTGCCTGTACAGTTTGGGTAGATGGGCAGCGGGTATTGAGTTGCCTTAGCCTGGCCGTGATGCAGCATGGTAAAAAAGTTACTACCATAGAAGGCTTGCAAAAGGGCGAAGAACTGCATCCCATGCAGGAGGCCTTTATAAAATACGATGGTTTTCAATGCGGCTACTGCACGCCTGGGCAAATAATGAGTGCAGTGGCTTGCATCAAAGAAGGGCATGCCGGTTCTGCCAAAGACATCAGGGAATATATGAGTGGAAATATTTGTCGCTGTGGAGCCTACCCTAATATTGTAGATGCCATCCAGGATGTTGCCAAAAAGGGATTGGTAAAATAAAGTGGAATGCTGTTTAATAAGCACGCATTATCGCAATTCAACTTTCAAATTTCAGCAATGATAAACTTCGATTATATAAAACCATCCTCACAAAAAGCGGTGATCACCGCTCTCAATAAAGATGCTACAGCACAGGTAATAGCTGGCGGAACCAACCTGGTAGATCTGATGAAGCGTAATGTGACAACCCCGCAAAAGCTGGTAGACATTACTGCCTTGCCGCTGAGAACAATTTCTAAAAATGACAACATCATTCGCATAGATGCGCTGGCGCTGAACAGCGTGGTAGCAGAGCATGAATTGGTACAAAAACATTTGCCCCTGCTCTCGCAAGCCTTGCAGGCAGGCGCTTCGCCGCAAATTAGAAACATGGCAACCGTAGGCGGTAACCTTATGCAGCGTACCCGCTGTGGATATTTTTACGATACAACCATGCCCTGCAACAAGCGTACACCCGGCACCGGTTGTGCAGCCCTGGGAGGATACAATCGTATGCATGCCATCTTTGGAGCATCGGAACATTGCATAGCGGTGCACCCATCGGATATGTGTGTAGCCATGGCAGCACTGGATGCTACCGTAATTGTTAGCGGTGCAAAAGGCGATCGCCGAATTGCCTTCACAGATTTTCACCGCCTGCCGGGCAACAACCCGCAAAAAGACAACAGCCTTCAAAAAGGAGAATTGATCATAGCTGTGGAAATACCTATACAAAATAACGGACAGGTAAAAACGCTTTACACAAAAGTTAGAGACCGCTCTTCCTATGCCTTTGCGCTCGTTTCAGTAGCTGCAGTTCTAGATATAAAAGATAACAGCATTGTGCAGGCAAGACTGGCTATGGGGGGCGTGGCGCATAAACCCTGGCGGCTCACCAGGGCAGAACTTTTTTTGAAAGGGAAGACACCGGGTTTGGCCAACTTTAAAGAAGCCGCCAGCCTGGCATTAGTGGAGGCGAAAGGCTATGGTCACAACAATTTCAAACTACAACTTGCGCCTAATACAATTTTGCAAACGTTGCAATCATTGGCAGGTATTTAAACACATCATCATGGGAAATTATTTTTTTGATACAGATACAGAACCAGGCCTGGACCGTGTAGACGGCAGGGCAAAAGTAACAGGTGCAGCAAAATATGCAGCCGAGTTTAAACTGCCGAATCTTGCTTATGCTGTGCTGGTGGGTAGCAATATTACCAGGGGGACCATTGCCGCCATAGACAGCAAAAGTGCAGAGCGCTCCCCTGGAGTGATTGCTGTAATTACTCACCTTAACGCTCCTAAAATTGCGGGTTATACGGCAGGTACCAATCCCGCCAAACCAGCGGTAGTACAGGGCCTCAAGATTTTCAACGATAACATCATTCGTTTTAATGGCCAACCCATTGCCATAGTAGTGGCTGATAGTTTTGAACGAGCCACTCATGCAGCTTCGCTTATTAAAGCGCAATACGATAAGGAAGCCCATGAAACATCGTTGGAACACGCTATGAAAAACAGGCAGCCCCTGACCGGTGACCGTTACAAAGAAAACATTAGAGGCGATAAAGATGCGTGGAATTCTGCAGCAGTGAAAGTTGAAGAGACTTACATAACGCCAATACAAGTGCACAACCCCATGGAAATACATGCCACCACCGCCTCTTGGGATGGCGAAGAAAAAGTTTCTGTGTGGGAAAAAACCCAGGGAGTGAAAAGCGCCCAGCAAGCCATAGTGCAGGCTTTTGGCCTGCAAGAGAAAAATGTGCAGGTAAACGCTTTGTATGTTGGTGGCGGCTTTGGGGCAGCCTTGCGTACCTGGCCTCATACCATCGCCGCTTTGATGGCGGCCAAAATAACTGGCCGGCCAGTGAGGCTTGTGCTCACCCGCCCGCAAATGTTTACTCTCGTAGGGTATAGGCCCGCGGCTATACAGAAGTTTGCCGTGGGTGCAGATGCTGGTGGAAAATTAATTGGCATGTGGCACGATGCAAGTGCCATTACCTCTACCTACGAAAACTTTAACGAAGGAGTGGTAGCCATGACGAGAGCGCTTTATGCCTGCGCCAATGTAAGCACCCGTTACAATATTTTTCCGGTAGATCTTAGCACGCCAACCTGGATGCGTGGCCCCGGCGAAGCCACAGGTTCCTTTCCATTAGAATGTGCACTGGATGAACTTTCATATAAATTAAAAATAGATCCTCTAGAATTACGCTTGCTCAACTATGCAGAAAGGGACCCTGAAAATGGTAAGCCATATAGTTCTAAATTTTTGAAAGAAGCTTACCAGTTGGGGGCCGATAAGTTTGGCTGGAGCAAACGCAATCCCCAGCCACAGTCTATGAAGGAGGAAGAATGGCAGGTTGGGTATGGTATGAGTTCTGGCTTGTTTGGTGCATTTAGAGGGGATGCAAAACTGGCGGCAAAATTAATGGCCGATGGGCGATTGGTTCTGCAAAGTGCAGTGAGCGATAGTGGCCCGGGAACTGCCACCGCCATGGTAAAAATTGCCAGCGATGCCATGGGACTGGAGTATAATAAAGTTACTTTCGAACTGGGAGATTCGTCGTATCCGCCGGGTCCTACCCAGGGCGGATCTTCCACCACTTCTACCTTGGGTGCTGCCGTAAGTGGTGCCTGCATATCGCTGCAGAAGAAGCTGGCAGAGGCCGCTAAAAAGTCAGGATTTTTTGGAGAAAATGTTACAACAGATGAACTGTTTTTTAGGGAAGGGGCTGTTGTTTTGAAATCAGATAGTACTAAAAAACTTTCCTACAGCGAAGTGATGAACGCCGCCGGGCTCCAAGTGATAGAAATAGCAGAAGCCTCTGGCCGCAATCCGGAAATGCAAAAATATTCCGCTTACTCTTACTCTGTACATTTTGTGAAAGTGCTGGTGCACCCACTTACGGGTGTCGTAAAAATTGACAGGGTGGTAACCGCCGGCGATGCTGGCAAAATTGTGAGTTGGAAAACAGCCGAAAGCCAGATGAAGGGCGGCGTTGTAGGCGGTATTGGTGGAGCGCTTATGGAAGAAGGCGTTATAGATGACCGTTACGGCCGCTGGGTAAATAATAATTTTGCCGACTACCATGTACCCGTACACGCAGACGTACCTGCTGTAGAAGCCTACTTTGTAAACAAACCAGATCCGATTCTAAACCCGGTTGGTAGCAAGGGCATGGGCGAAATTGCACTCATAGGATTTGCTGCAGCTGTGGCTAATGCAGTGTTTCATGCTACCGGCAAAAGAATAAGGGAACTGCCTATTACTCCGGATAAATTGATTTAAGGGAGATCATAATATTTATTTCGGGTAGTGCGCATAGGCATCCGTTCAAACTTGCTTTGCAATAAAAAAGTTGGCAACAGGTAAACCCGCTGCCAACCACAGTTGCTGAAAAAATTTGAATGAATGAGTTTGATGCTCACGCTTGCCTTGAAATTGCCGTTATGGCTTCCGTGTCGGCATTGCTGCTGGTTTTGGCGAAGAAGGCAGCTTTATGAGCTGAGGCGTCGGCCCTTTCCATATCCAGGAAAAATTCCATAGATTGGAGATTGCGGAATAAACTTTTGTTGGCATGTAGGTTATGGGTTTTGGTTTGGTTTGTGACAGGATTTGCAAGAACATATTTTACAATTTGGCCGACCGGTGAATGATCAGACATTAAGTAGCCATGTTTCAGCAAGTTTTTCAAATGTAAAAAGAGTTATAATTGAGGTAGTACACCCTAACGAAATAATGAATCTGTTGTAGATTTTTAGCTACACGTTACACAGCCATTTCCCTGTTTAAATTATAGAAGTCATACACAACTGCATGGCTTATTTTGATATTATAGCGATGGTTGCGCCAGGGCATGTATGTAGGAGTATCTTAACTCACCTCAACCTATCTCCGGTATTACACGCCAGCTTGTGGGCGCCGCTTTCTTTCTTTGTTTCTTTGCACAATTACATCCTGCACCTGCACTCCGCTGATCTTGCTTTGCAGCCAGGAGATAATATCCAGGTAAGCAAAAGCTCTTGCCTCCAATGGATTGCCCTCATATTTCTTTAGGGAGGTTAAAAGTTTTTCAAATTCCGGTTTAAGGGCATGTGCGCCCAGTTTGAAACTACGGCGCAAAAAAGCAAAAACCTCTTCTTCTACTTTACTTAGATTATCCATCTTAGCCATAAAGCGATACACGGATTTTATCAGGTATTCCAATAGCTCAAAATTGCCGAGTTCATAATGTGCAATCAGGTGCAGAAGCCTTGCATAACATTGCAAGTCGGTGCGCAGATCGGCTTTGCTGTTGATGATCAGGTTTAAATAATCGATGGCTTTGCTGCTATTGCCGCTGCCAAAATAAAGGCTGGCAATCTTGTAATAAAAAACCAGCACCCGGTGCGCATCCAGGTAAAGGCCGTATTCCTTCAACATTTTTTCTAAGAAGGGAACCATACGCAAGCCCTTGTCGAAACTACCTTGCAAAAAATGATAATTGATACGGGCAGTGTAAAGATATTGGTACACTAAAATGCGGCTGTTAGGGTTTTGTCGCACCGCTTTTGTTCTGCCAAATTGCTCGAATTTCTTAATGGCCAGGCCCATCTTCTCTTCGTTGCGCAAATCAAAATGAGCACTCATCAGGTTGTGCATGCCTTTTATATAACTGGCAGTTTCTACCGGTAACATCTCCGGGTACTCTTCAAAAACATCTACCCATTTTTGGCACTGCCGGTAGTACTTCACAAAATCGAGACAGATAAATGCAAACCAGCAATAGCTTTGATGCAGGTAGAGTTTTTCGTAAAACCCACGGGCCTCGCTTGGTTTGGGTGGCAGGTTCTCCTCAAAAAATTGGGTGATGCTCTTCACATCACTTGCATTGCGGGCATGACCGTGTTGAATAAACCAGCTGTACAATTGCAAGGCAAGGTTGGAAAGTTTGTTAACTGTCCACAGACTATTGTGCACAGCATCACTTTCCAGGCTTAACTGGTTAGCCCTGTTCTGTATGCTGCGTGTTATATAAAGTGCTTCAATTTTCTTTTCAAAAAACAGTACCTGTTGCAAATAGGTGAGCTGGTGATGTTCCCTTGCAAGTTCTTTCAGTTTGTCCAGCGACTTCAAGCTTTGAAGGTAGAGCCCCTTATTGTACAGGATACGTGCATAGTCCATGAGTTCATGGAGCTGGAGATCGATGTTGTCTTCATCTTTAATGATGCGCAGGCTACTCAGTATTTGCCGGTACAATTGGGCCTTCAGGTTGCTCAGTTGCCCTTTGCTGATAGACGGATTTTTCTTTAGTAATATGGTCTCATTGTAATCAGACATCTTATCAAGCGCATCAAAAAGCTGTATGCTCTTCAGCTCATCGCTGCTGCTATTGCGCCTCACAAACAACTTAAAGTTGCGCTTTTCACTCTTTTCGAGTGACTTTACCAGTTGAAATAAGCCGTCGTTAGAGCGGTTGAACATCGTAATTCATTTTATTGTAGATCCTTTGCCACATTGGATTTGCTTACCCTATGCATCTTTTACAATCCGTAAAAGCAAGTACATTTTGTTTTTAAAAGGCTTGTTTGCCGGGTTAAATTGGGAAGACAATGTTTGTGAGCCTCCTGTTTACAAATATAAGTGCATGCATTTTTATCACATACTATCTAACTAATAATTATGTCTCAAGGAAAAGTTCACATTTTTGATACCACCCTGCGTGACGGGGAACAGGTGCCTGGTTGTAAACTAAATACCAAAGAAAAAGTAAGCCTTGCACTGGCATTGCAGGAGTTGGGAGTAGATATTATTGAAGCCGGTTTCCCCATCTCCTCTCCCGGCGACTTTGATTCCGTCAATGAAATATCCAAAGTAATTAAAAACACTTCGGTTTGTGCTTTGAGCCGGGCAGTGCAAAAAGATATTGAAATGGCAGCAGAAGCATTAAAATATGCAGTGCGCCCACGCATTCATACAGGCATCGGTACCTCCGACTTTCATATAAAATCTAAGTTCAATTCTAACCAGAAGGATATTTTGGAAAGAGCCGTGCAATGCGTAAAATGGGCCAAGAACTTTGTAGATGATGTAGAATTTTATGCAGAAGATGCAGGCCGCACCGATAATGCTTACCTGGCTCGTGTAATAGAAGCTGTTATAAAAGCAGGTGCTACTGTAGTAAACATCCCTGATACCACGGGTTATTGCCTCCCCCACCAGTACGGCGAAAAAATTGCCTACCTGGTAAACAATGTCACAAATATAGATAAGGCCATTATCAGTTGCCATTGTCACAACGACCTTGGTTTGGCCACGGCCAATTCTATAGCGGGTGTATTAAATGGAGCCAGGCAAATAGAATGCACCATCAATGGCCTGGGCGAAAGAGCCGGCAATACTGCGCTGGAAGAAGTGGTGATGATTTTAAAACAACACAGCAGTTTGGGCTACTACAGCAATATAAAAGCTCCGCAGTTAAACCCCATCAGCCGCCTGGTATCAGATACGATGCGCATGCCCGTACAATCTAACAAAGCCATTGTAGGTTCCAATGCCTTTGCTCATTCATCTGGCATTCACCAGGATGGGTTTTTAAAAGATACCCAAACCTACGAGATCATTGCCCCCGAAGAAGTGGGTGCAGACGGATCCCGGATTGTACTAACGGCAAGGAGTGGCCGTAGTGCGCTGGCTTTTCGTTTTCAAAAAATTGGTTTCCACTACGATCGTAATGACATTGATATTTTATACGACGAATTTTTGAAACTGGCAGATAGCAAAAAAGAAGTAGAAGATGCCGACCTGCACCATATGGCGGTGCAGCACAAAGTGGTGGCGGCCTGACAAAAAATAAAAACTAAAAATTAAAAAGTCAAAATTAAAAATTGATAAAAACTATAAATGTCTAAAACACTATTTGAAAAGATCTGGGATAAACATGTGGTGAAAACCATCACAGATGGGCCTGCTGTGTTGTACATCGACAGACATTTGATTCATGAGGTAACTAGTCCGCAGGCTTTTGCAGGTTTAAACAAACGGGGTATTAAAGTTTTACGTCCAAAGCAGGTGGTAGCCACCGCCGACCATAATGTGCCTACACTCAATCAACACTTACCCATCAAAGAAACTTTGTCAAGAGTGCAGGTAGAAACCTTGCAAAGAAATTGTGCAGAACACGGTATTGAATTATATGACCTCGGCCACCCCTACCAGGGAATTGTGCATGTGATAGGGCCTGAGCTGGGTCTCACTTTACCGGGTATGACCATCGTTTGCGGCGACAGCCACACTTCTACCCATGGCGCTTTTGGCAGCATTGCTTTTGGCATTGGCACCAGCGAAGTAGAAATGGTAATGGCCACACAATGTGTGCTGCAAACCAAACCCAACATGATGCGCATTTTTATAGACGGTGAACTAAGCAAAGGTGTAGTAAGCAAGGATATTGTTTTGTACATTCTCTCTAAGATATCCGCAAGCGGCGCTACAGGTTATGCGGTAGAATTTGCAGGATCTGCTATCCGTTCTCTTTCTATGGAGGCAAGAATGACCATTTGCAATATGAGCATAGAAATGGGTGCCCGCTGTGGTTTGATTGCGCCTGATCAAACAACCTTTAATTATATAAAAGGAAGAAAATTTGCACCGCAGGCAGAAAAATGGAATGAGGCAGTTGCTAACTGGACAACTTTATTCAGCGATGAAGATGCGGTTTTTGATAAAGAACTATTTATTGCTGCAGAAGATATTACCCCGATGATTACTTACGGAACCAACCCCGGTATGGGTATTTCTGTAAGTGGAAATATTCCTGCTCTTGATGAAATAGCTGAAAATGAAATACCCTCTTTTCAAAAATCAATTGCCTACATGGGCCTGCGTGCCGGCATGCCTATTCAAGGGCAAAAAGTGGATTATGTTTTTATAGGAAGCTGCACCAATAGCCGCATTGAAGACCTGCGCCTGGTAGCTGATTTTGTAAAAGGAAAACAAAAAGCTACTACAGTTGAAGTGTGGATAGTGCCGGGTAGCAAACAGGTAGAGCAACAAGCCATTGCAGAAGGTATTGATAAAATATTTGAAGCTGCCGGTTTCCAGTTGCGCCAGCCGGGCTGCAGTGCATGCCTTGCCATGAATGAAGACAAAATACCTGCCGGCAAATATTGCCTCAGCACCAGCAACCGCAATTTTGAAGGAAGGCAGGGCCAGGATGCAAGAACATTTTTGGCAAGCCCGCTTACTGCTGCAGTAGCCGCTATCACGGGTGTGGTAGCCGATGTGCGGGATTTTTTGCCCACAGTTGACAAAGGAGCGTTCGCAAAACCGTTTGAAATTCTAAATGATAACTAACAACAAATAATACGCTGGTATTTTAACCATGATCAAAGAAACAAACGATATAACAAGTTCAAGTTCCCCCTTCAGGGGGTCAGGGGGCTTCACCTCCACTGTTGTTCCTCTCAACATAGAAAACGTAGACACAGACCAGATTATTCCTGCACGTTTTTTAAAGGGCACCAGCAGGGATGGTTTTGGTAAAAATCTTTTTCGTGACTGGCGTTATGAAAACGACGATGAGCAAAATCCTAAAATGGACTTCCCTTTAAACAACCCGATCTATAATGGCAAAATACTGCTGGCTGCTAAAAACTTTGGTTGTGGCAGCAGTCGGGAACATGCGGCGTGGGCCATTAAAGATGCAGGTTTTGATGTGGTGGTGAGCAGTTTTTTTGCAGATATTTTTAAGAACAATGCCCTCAATAATTTTCTGTTGCCCGTTACCGTGAGCGAACCATTTCTACAAAAAATATTTGAAGCAGTAGAGGCAGATTCTGCCACAGCATTAGAGGTAAACCTTGCAGAACAAAGCATCAGCCTTCTTGGCACAGGTGAGCAGGAAACATTTGAAATAAGTCCTTATAAAAAGACATGCTTGCTCAATGGGTACGATGACATTGATTATTTACTGAGCATCAAAGCTGAAATAGAAGCATTCGAACAACAACATCAATAATAATTATTACAAAGATTCACAGCAATTAAAATGCGGAAGAAATTATAATAGCCGAAAATATGAGTTACGAAGAAATAAATAAAAATTTTGGTAGTTCCTCCCCTTCGGGGAGGTTAGGTGGGGCCTGGAATATTGCAGTGATAGAAGGAGACGGCATTGGCCCGGAAGTAACCACTCAATCGGTGAATGTTTTAAAAGCTATTGCCGAAACATTCGGTCACCAGTTTGATTTTACATACGGTTTAATGGGCGCCATTGCCATAGACAAAACCGGCAATCCCCTACCCGATGAAACCATAGAGATATGTTTAAACAGTCATGCCATTTTATTTGGAGCCATTGGTCATCCTAAATACGACAATGATCCCAATGCCAAAGTGAGGCCAGAACAGGGTTTGCTCAAGCTGCGCAAATCGCTGCAGCTGTTTGCAAACATTCGTCCCGTGTCCACCTACGAATCTTTGTTTCATTTATCGCCCCTAAAAACAAGGGTTATCGAAGGCGTGGATTTGGTGATTTACCGGGAGTTGACTGGTGGCATTTACTTTGGTAAAAAAGAGACCAACGAAGAACAAACTTTTGCAGTAGATGAGTGTACTTACAGCCGGCAAGAAATAGAACGCATTGCTCATCCAGCATTTAAAACTGCCCAACAAAGAAGAAAAAAATTAACGCTGGTAGATAAAGCCAATGTGCTGGAGACTTCCAGGTTATGGAGAAAGGTAGTGCAGGAAATAGCTGCACAGTACCCTGATGTAGCGGTTGATTTTATGTTTGTAGACAATGCAGCGATGCAAATTATTCAGCAACCAAAACAATTTGATGTGATACTCACAGAAAATATGTTTGGAGATATCATCAGCGATGAAGCCAGTGTTATCAGTGGTTCCCTGGGTTTACTGCCTTCTGCCTCTGTTGGTAATGGTGTAGCATTGTTTGAACCCATCCACGGTTCGTACCCGCAGGCAGCCGGAAAAGATATTGCCAATCCTTTGGGATCTATCCTGAGTGCTGCCATGCTGCTCGATCATCTTGAATTGCATAACGAAGCAACATTGGTAAGAGAAGCAGTGAACTGGACTTTGCAAAATGGTTTTGTAACCAAAGATATAGACCCGGTAAATTTTTATTTTACTTCTACCCTTGGAGAACTGATTTGTGATTATGTGAGTGGAAAAATTCCTACGCTGAGAAGAGAAAATATTGAAATGAGAAAGTCCACTATTATATAAGATCAACTGCTGGGAGAAATGGAAATTATCCTTTTCTTTTTAAGAAGCAATTGGAAAAAAGTTCTTTGTTTTAAATAAATACAGGTATTTTTGTTTTACAACACTTCTAAATGATGTACAACAAAATATTTAATGACATTAAAAATATCGCAGCGATTATCATTGCTGTCATTGTCATTATTATACCTGTAACACATGGAGGAGGAAACTTTAATTAGATACTAAAAAATATATTAAAAGCCCGACTCCCAAAAGAGTCGGGCTTTTTTGTTTTACAAAATATTTCAAAAAAGCAGCATCCTTAATTTTTTTTATGGCAAACTATTATAACGAACACACGATACTTTATTTAGACGGGCAGTATGTAAAAGCCTCAGAGGCAAAAACAGATTTGTTTGGCCAATCGCTGCATTATGGATATTCTGCTTTTGAAGGTATTCGTGCCTACAAAACCGACCATGGTACCAGGATATTTAAAGCAGAGGAACATTACAACCGGTTGAGAGCTTCAGCGCAATCAGTGCACATTCCATACCCATGGACAAACGAGGAACTGGTAGAAGCTACTTACGATTTACTGGATAAAAATGGTTTGGATGATGCTTATATAAGACCCTTGGTTTTTTGCCCGGCTAATATGAGCCTGCAAAAAGCAACCTCCTCCCACATCATGATAGCCGTGTGGGATTGGGGTGCCTACCTTGGCGAAAAATTATTGAGAGTGAGCATTTCTTCTTACCAAAGGCCCAACCCCAAAGGATTTATGATACAGGCTAAAGTGGGCGGGCATTATGTGAACTCCATCATTGCATGCCAGGAAGCAAAAGACAAAGGCTATGATGAAGCGCTTTTGTTAGACATGAATGATTTTGTGGCCGAAGGCCCCGGTGCCAATGTGTTTTATGAAAAAGACGGACAATTATTTACACCTGCCCTGGGAAATATACTTGCTGGCATAACAAGAGCAACCGTAATAGAACTGGCGGCCGGGCTGGGTATACCGGTAACAGAAAAGCAAATTACCATTGACGAATTAAGACAGGCAGATGCAGTTTTTTATTGCGGTACCGCAGCAGAAGTGATTGGATGGGAAAGCCTTGATGATTTAAAGTTTCCGCTGAAATGGAATGATTCGGTTTCAAGAAAAATTCAGTTGGCTTACAAAGATTTGGTTACCGGCAAAAAGTTGGAACCACAAAAGCAGGAAACTGTAGCGGTGTAGTTTTTTAGAAAGAAGTGGAAGAATGGGTGCTAACTGAGCCCAGGCAATAAAGCTGAATAAAGAAAAAAATGTACAAGAGTGCGACCCCGAGATCCGCTGCGCTCGTCGGGGCAGGCGCAACGATCCCGTACGTGCGGGATGACTTAAGTTTAAATGTTCGTAACAAAAAAAATAAATGACAGAACTTAATAAATATTCAAAAACATTAACGCAGGACGAAACACAACCGGCCGCACAGGCCATGTTGTATGGCATTGGTTTAACGGAAGACGATTTAAACAAACCACAAATTGGCGTTTGTAGTATGGGCTATGATGGCAATACCTGCAATATGCATTTAAATGATTTGGCAAAAATTGTGAAGCAGGGCATTTGGGATAATGATTTAGTGGGCTTGATTTTTAATACCATTGGTATCAGTGATGGTATCAGCAATGGCACGGATGGCATGCGTTACAGCCTGGTGAGTCGGGATATTATTGCAGACAGTATAGAGGCAGTATGTGGCGGATTTTATTATGATGGATTGATTGCCTTGCCCGGCTGCGATAAAAATATGCCGGGAGCTATCATAGCTATGGGACGTTTAAATCGCCCCTCTATTATGGTTTATGGAGGTACTATTGCTCCAGGGCGTTACAAAGGAGAAGACCTCAATATTATTTCTGCCTTTGAAGCATTGGGAAAAAAATTAGCAGGTACCATCACGCCAGAAGATTTTAAAGAAGTGGTAAAACACAGTTGTCCCGGAGCAGGTGCCTGTGGCGGCATGTACACTGCCAATACGATGGCTGCGGCCATAGAAGCATTGGGGATGAGCCTGCCCTACTCTTCTTCTAACCCCGCACTGAGTGAAGAGAAAAAGAACGAATGCCTGGATGCAGGAAAGGCCATCAAAATATTATTGGAAAAAGATATTAAGCCAAAAGATATCATGACAAAAAAAGCATTTGAAAATGCAATTACGTCTGTGATGATTTTTGGAGGAAGCACCAATGCTGTACTGCATCTGATTGCAATGGCAAAGGCAGTGGATGTAGTAATCACGCAGGATGACTTTCAACGCATCAGCGATCAAACGCCTGTGCTGGCTGATTTTAAACCCAGCGGAAAATATTTGATGCAGGAATTACATGCTTTTGGTGGCGTACCTGCGGTGATGAAGTATTTACTAAAAGTAGGTTTGATACATGGCGATTGCCTGACGGTGACCGGTAAGACAGTTGCTGAAAATTTAGCAGCAGCTCCCGATCTGGATTTCGATGCGCAAAAAATTATCTACCCCATCGAAAGACCTTTAAAAGAAACAGGGCACCTGCAAATTCTGTACGGCAACCTTGCAGAAAAAGGCAGCGTGGCAAAAATTAGTGGCAAAGAGGGCGAACGTTTTGAAGGACCTGCCAGGGTATTTAATGGCGAAAAAGATTTGGTAGCCGGCATCGCCAGCGGGCGGGTAAAAAAAGCTGATGTGGTGGTAATAAGATACGAGGGCCCCAAAGGTGCACCGGGCATGCCGGAGATGCTAAAGCCAACCTCTGCCCTCACTGGTGCAGGCCTCGGCCCGCACGTAGCCCTCATCACCGATGGTAGATTCAGCGGCGGTTCGCATGGTTTTGTAGTAGGGCATATTACTCCCGAAGCATTTAACGGCGGATTGATTGCCATGGTAGAAGATGGCGACATCATTGAGATAGATGTGGCCACCAAAAAAATGACCTTAAAAGTAAGCGAAGCAATTATAGCAGAAAGAAGAGCAAAATGGAAACAGCCGGCATTAAAAGTAACCAAAGGGGTTTTGTATAAATATGCGATGTGTGTGAAAGATGCTAGTGAGGGATGTGTGACGGATGAATAGCCCCTCCGCCCCTAAAGGGGAACCAGTAGCCCCTCCGCCCCTAAAGGGGAACCAGTAGCCCCTCCGCCCCTAAAGGGGAACCAAATTAAAATAAATTGAAGTAAATAAAATAATTGAACATGAGTACAATCGAATTGTTAACAAAGACCGAAGAGCTGAAAAAAGTACAGAGTGCAACCCAGTTCCCCCTTCAGGGGGCGGAGGGGGCTCGTTCAATTTCTGGCGGAGCCGCTTTGTTGGATGCATTGGTCATAGAAAATGTTACCACCATATTCGGCTACCCCGGCGGTGCCATTATGCCTATTTATGATGCACTGTATGATTATAAAGAACAACTAAAACATATTTTGGTTCGCCATGAGCAGGGCGCTATTCATGCCGCACAAGGTTATGCAAGGGCATCGGGAGAAGTGGGCGTAGTGTTTGCAACCAGTGGCCCCGGTGCGACCAATCTTGTAACAGGCCTCGCCGATGCCATGCTCGATTCCACTCCTGTGGTATGCATCACAGGGCAGGTGTTTGCACACTTATTGGGTACCGATGCTTTCCAGGAAGTAGATGTGATCAACATTACCACACCTGTTACCAAATGGAATTTCCAGGTGACGGATGCAACAGAAATACCTGCCGTAATTGCCAAGGCATTTTACATTGCCAAAAGCGGAAGGCCCGGACCGGTATTGATTGACATCACCAAAAATGCTCAGTTGCAGTTGTTCGCTTACGAAGGCTACAAAAAATGCGAACATATCCGCAGCTATCGCCCCAAGCCCATCATACGCAAAGAATATATTGAACAAGCTGCAAGGCTGATCAATGCTGCAGAAAGACCATTTGTAATTTTTGGGCAGGGCATCATATTGGGTGGAGCTGAGGCCGAGTTCAAAGCATTTATCGAAAAAGCAGGCGTGCCCGCTGCCTGGACGATACTTGGCATGAGTGCCATCCCCACAGATCATCCGCAAGCCGTTGGCATGCTGGGCATGCACGGAAATTATGGACCCAATGTACTCACCAACGAATGCGATGTACTCATTGCTGTAGGCATGCGTTTCGACGACAGGGTTACGGGCCGCCTGGACAAGTATGCCAAACAAGCCAAAGTTATTCACCTGGATATTGATCCTTCTGAAATAGATAAAAATGTAAAAACAACTGTGCCCGTTTGGGGCGATTGTAAAGAAACATTGCCCATGCTAACTGCATTGCTGGAAGAAAAATTATACCCTCATTGGTTCCAACGCTTTTGGGATCACCAAAAACAGGAAGATGAAAAAGTAATTCAGGAAGAGCTGAACCCCCAAGGCGAAGAACTGACCATGGGCGAAGTGATCAAAGAATTAAACAGCCTTACCAATGCCGATGCCATTATTGTAACAGATGTGGGACAGCATCAAATGGTTACTTGTAGATATGCAAAATTCAATCACAGCAAAAGCAATATTACCAGTGGTGGTGCAGGAACAATGGGCTTTGCTTTGCCTGCGGCTATTGGTGCCTGTTATGGAGATCCCAATCGTACAGTCGTAGCCGTTATAGGCGATGGTGGCTTCCAGATGACGTTGCAGGAACTGGGTACGATCATGCAGTTTAAACCAAACGTAAAAATTTTAATTCTCAATAACCAGTTCCTGGGAATGGTGCGCCAGTGGCAGCAACTCTTTCATGAAAAACGCTACTCGTTTGTAGATATTACCAGTCCTGATTTTGTGCAGGTAGCCAAGGGTTTTGGTATAGCCGGCAACAGTATTTCTACAAGAGAAAACCTGCAGGCAGGCATTAAAGAAATGCTGGATCATGATGGTAGTTTTTTATTGGAAGTAATGGTGGCAAAAGAGAACAATGTATTTCCCATGGTGCCGCAGGGACGTGGCGTGGCAGAGATTGTGTTGAGTATGGAGGAGATATAAGGCCCCGGTCCCCCTTGCCCCGAAGAATTTCGGGGTGAAGGGAACTTAGGTCGAAAGTTTATTTTGATATTGAAAGATCTGTAAAAGGCGAAGTATAAATTTTGTGAGACGGGCATTGGAATCTTTGGGCATCATCGTTGTGTCATTCTATATCCCGAGAAAGGATTGTGCGCTGCCTCGGGACTCACTTGTACTTTTTGTAATTCTATTGAACAACAGTTAAAAAATTGAAAATGACCAACAATACCAATACGGCTCACAGCTCCCCTTTAGGGGCGGGGGGGCATGGGCTCCTCTCTCGCCAGGAATTTACCATAACGGTTTATACCGAAAACCAGATTGGTTTACTCAATCGTATTGCTATCATTTTCTCCCGCAGAAAGATTAATATAGAAAGCCTGAACACCTCTCCTTCTGAAGTGGAAAGTGTGCATCGGTTTACCATTGTCATAAACGAAACGGAGGATGTGGTTCGCAAACTTTGCGGGCAAATTGAGAAGCAGGTAGAAGTATTAAAAGCCTACTACAACACCGCCAGCGAAATTGTGTGGCAGGAAATGGCCTTGTATAAAGTGAGTACAGATGAGATTGCAGAAAAAGTGCAGGTAGAACGTTTGCTACGTCAATATGGCGCCAGGGCAGTTGTGATACGCCACGATTATACCGTGTTTGAAACAACAGGCCACCGGGAAGAAACCGATGCATTGGTAAAAGTGCTGGAACCTTATGGCTTGATTGAATTTGTTCGCAGTGCCAGGATAGCCATCATTAAAAAAAGTGTGGGCTTTCATGAAAAACTAAAAGAATTTGAATACCTGGAACCAGGAGAAGAAACAGCAGAAAATGAATTTTTGAATGAAGGGGAGAAGGTTTTTTCAATGTGAAGGAAAGTCAAAAGTCAAAAGTCAAAAGTCAAAAAGGTGAAAGGTGAAAGGTCAAAGGTCAAAGGTTAAAGGTGAAATCTTTGAAGATACAAATGGAATAACAATTTGAAAAAACGTTCAAGGTTAAACCCTTAAACCCTTAAACCTTGAACGTTGAACCTTTGAACCCTTTGGAACTTCTTGAAACCTTTTAAACTTATCAATAACTTCTTAAAACATAAAAACAATGGCAAAATTAAATTTCGGTGGAGTTGAAGAAAACGTAGTAACAAGGGAAGAATTTCCTTTAAGCAAAGCACAGGACGTGTTGAAAAACGAAACTGTGGCAGTAATTGGATATGGCGTGCAGGGCCCCGGCCAGGCGCTCAACCAGCGTGACAATGGCATCAACGTAATTGTTGGCCAGCGTAAAAATTCAAAGTCGTGGGACAAGGCAGAAGCTGATGGATTTATTCCCGGCGAAACCTTATTTGAAATTGAGGAAGCGCTGGAACGTGGTACCATCATTTGTTATTTATTGAGTGATGCTGCACAGATTGCCCTATGGCCAACTGTTCAAAAACATTTGACTCCAGGAAAAGCGCTTTACTTTTCTCATGGCTTTGGTATCACTTTTAATGAACAAACTAATATCCTTCCTCCAAAAGATGTGGATGTGTTTTTAGTGGCACCTAAAGGAAGCGGCACATCATTGCGTCGCATGTTTTTGCAGGGCCGTGGTTTAAATAGTTCTTATGCTATTTACCAGGATGCCACCGGGCGTGCTTTTGAAAGAGTAGTTGCATTAGGAATTGCAGTGGGCAGCGGTTACTTATTTGAAACAGATTTTAGAAAAGAAGTGTACAGCGATCTTACCGGCGAAAGAGGAACATTGATGGGGGCTATACAGGGAATATTTGCAGCTCAATACGAAGTACTGCGCAGTAAAGGTCACAGTCCTTCAGAAGCATTCAACGAAACCGTTGAAGAACTCACCCAGTCGCTCATGCCATTGGTGGCAGAAAACGGCATGGACTGGATGTATGGCAATTGCAGTACTACCGCACAACGTGGTGCACTGGACTGGTGGAAAAAATTCAGGGATGCTACCCTACCCGTGTTCAAAGATTTGTACGAATCCGTTGCAACAGGCGTGGAATCTCAGCGCTCCATCGATTCAAATTCACAGTCAGATTATCGTGCAAAATTAGATGCTGAACTAACCGAGCTAAGAGAAAGTGAACTCTGGCAGGCAGGCCAAACCGTAAGAAGCTTGCGGCCAGAAAATCAAAAAAAGGAACAAGTAAATCAATTGGAAAAAGCGGATGCTCCTGTAGAATCTCATTGGATATAAATTATGCAGACAGCAAAAGACATATTGGCCCTGGATTACAGTGCTGCAGCAAAACGGCTGCAGCACATAGTAACCCGCACAGAGTTGCAGCTAAACCGCAGCTTGAGCCGCAAGTACCATTGCAATGTATACCTCAAAAGAGAAGACCTTCAAATTGTACGGTCTTATAAATTACGGGGCGCATACAATATGATGAGCACTTTAGATAAGGATCTGTTGCAACGGGGTGTAGTATGTGCCAGCGCCGGCAATCATGCACAGGGTTTTGCTTTCAGTTGCAAAAAATTAAATGTAAAAGGCGTGGTGTTTATGCCCATCATCACACCCAAACAAAAAGTAACACAGACAAAAATGTTTGGGGAACATTTTATAGAAGTGAAACTGGTAGGTGATACATTTGATGACTGTGCTGCGGCTGCAAAAAAATATACCATTGAAAACGAATTAACCTTCATACCTCCTTTTGATGATCACAGGATCATTGAAGGCCAGGCCACAGTAGGGCTGGAAATTATGGAGGACCTTTCAGACATTGATTATTTATTTGCACCGGTTGGCGGCGGAGGGTTGGTTGCAGGTGTAGGATCTTATTTTAAAACCTATTCGCCCAATACAAAAATTATTGGAGTAGAACCCGAAGGTGCCCCTTCTATGAAAGAAGCTTTAAAAAACGGTATGCCTGTAACGTTGCACAGCATTGATCGTTTTGTAGATGGCGCAGCTGTAAAACGGGTGGGCGATGTAACTTTTAAGATCTGCAAAGAAGTACTGGATGAAATGCACCTGGTACCCGAGGGAAGAATATGCAGTACCATTTTGAAATTGTACAACGAGGATGCCATTGTTGTGGAACCTGCCGGCGCATTAAGCGTAACCGCCTTGGATGATTATGCGGATAGAATTAAAGGTAAAAATGTGGTTTGTATCGTTAGCGGAAGCAACAACGACATTGATCGCATGCCCGAGATAAAAGAACGCAGCCTTCAATACGAAGGACTAAAACATTATTTGCTGGTAAATTTTGCACAACGCCCCGGCGCTTTAAAAGAATTTGTGAGCGATGTTCTGGGACCAACCGACGATATCACCCGCTTTGAGTACATGCAAAAAACCAATAAGGAAAGTGGGCCTGCACTTATTGGCATTGAACTAAAAAGCCCGGAAGATTATGTGCTGCTCCTTCAAAATCTGAAGCGCCTGCATATGAATTATACAGAGCTGAATAAAGATGATACGTTGTTTGGGTACCTCGTTTAGGGTTTAAAGGTTCAAGGTTCAAAGGTTCAAGGTTCAACGTTTAAGGCTAGGCAGGGTTTAACGTTTAAGTTTTTTTTACATTGAGGTTTTATTTAGCACCTCAAAGCTTTCACCTTTCAACTTTCACCTTTGACCACCTTTCACCTCCTTTCAACATTCACCAGCTTTCATAAATAGATTGGCTTGCACAAAAAATTAAAGGGTTTGTTTTTTAATGTTCAATAAAGCACTAATATGAATATGTCATTACAAAAGATAGATATGCAGCCCGGCCGCTCTTCCCTTGGGGGAGAGATCGAGAAAGGGGCTGGTTTATACGATTCAAAGTTTGAGCATGATGCATGCGGCATTGGCTTTGTTGCTCACATTAAGGGTAGTAAATCGCACCAGAATATTTCTGACGCATTAACCGTATTGGAAAATATGGAACACCGCGGTGCTTGTGGGTGCGAAAACAATACAGGCGATGGTGCCGGTATCATGCTGCAAATGCCGCATGAATTCTTTTTTGATGAATGCCTCAAACTCGGCGCCCACCTCCCCGCCTTTGGAAAATACGGCGTGGCTGTTATTTTCTTTCCGAAAGAGATAAGGCTCCGGGAAGAATGCAGGGCCATCTTTAACAGAACAGCCGAAAAACTGGGGCTGGAAGTGATGCTTTACAGAAAAATTCCTGTAAACACACATGACATCGGCGCTACTGCCCTGAGTGTAGAGCCGGAAATGGAACAGGCATTTGTAACCTGCCCCGACCATATCTCCAACCCGGAAGATTTCGAGAGAAAATTATTTATACTAAGAAATTTTAGCAGCCATACCATTGCCAATACAGTCATGCAGGATGCTATTGGTTTTTATATTGCCTCTCTTTCGTATAAAACAATTGTTTACAAAGGGCAGCTTACCAGTTCGCAAGTAAGAACTTATTTTACCGACCTTAGTAACAAAAGATTGGTGAGTGCTTTTGGCCTCGTGCATTCCCGTTTTGCTACCAATACTTTTCCCTCCTGGAAACTGGCACAGCCTTTCCGTTACATTGCCCACAACGGAGAGATCAATACGTTGCAGGGAAATCTTAACTGGCTCAAAACAAGTGAAAAGAATTTTACCTCGCCTTTCTTTTCAAAAGAAGAAATGGAAATGCTGCTGCCCATTGTTACCAGCAGCCAGAGTGATTCTGCCAGCCTTGATAATATTATAGAATTACTAACGCTTTGCGGCCGTTCGTTGCCGCATGTAATGATGATGCTCATCCCCGAAGCATGGGATGGCAATGAACAAATGGATCCCGTGAAAAAAGCTTTCTACGAATTTCACTCAGCCTTCATGGAGCCATGGGATGGCCCTGCATCCATTTCATTTACCAATGGAAAAATGATTGGGGCAATCTTAGACAGGAATGGTTTGCGTCCTTCAAGGTATTGCATTACCAACGACAACAGGGTAATCATGGCTTCCGAAACCGGCACCTTGCCCATTGATCCATCTACCATTGTTTCAAAAGGAAGATTGCAGCCGGGTAAAATGTTTGTGGTAGATATGGAGCAGGGGAAGATCATCAGTGATGAGGAACTGAAACAAAATATCTGCTCACAAAAACCTTATGGCGACTGGCTGAATAAATATAAAATACGCCTGGAAGAATTGCCCGAGCCAAGGGTAATGTTTACCCACCTGGAACATGATCAGGTATACCAATACCAGAAAGCTTTTGGTTATACAACCGAAGACCTGGAACACATTATAACACCCATGGCGCTGGATGGTAAAGAACCACTTGGCTCGATGGGCACTGATACACCCCTGGCTATTTTTAGTGATCAGCCTCAACACCTGAGCAGTTATTTTAAACAATTATTTGCGCAGGTAACCAACCCTCCTATCGATCCCATCAGGGAAAGGCTGGTGATGTCGCTGGCATGTTTTGCCGGCAACAACGGCAACTTATTATTAGAAGATCCGCTTACCTGCCACAGCGTGGCCCTAAAACACCCGATACTCACCAACCATGAATTGGAAAAAATACGGAGTGTTGATACGGGACTTTTCCAGGCAAAAACATTACAATGTTATTTTAAGGCCGATGGTAAGCCGGGATCGCTCAAAACTGCACTGGACAGGCTTTGCCGCTATGCCGTAGATTCTGTAGAAGATGGATTTAAGGTGTTGATCCTGCAAGACAGGGCCATCGATTCTAACCATGCCCCCATACCCTCACTGTTAGCCGTAGCCGCAGTTCATCATCACCTTATTAGAAAAGGAAAGCGGGGGCAGGTAGGTATCATTGTAGAAGCAGGTGATGTATGGGAAGTGCATCATTTTGCCTGTTTGATTTCTTTTGGAGCTACTGCCATCAACCCTTACCTGGCATTGTCTTCTATAAGGGATATGAAAGAAAAAGAGAAACTACAAACAAACTTAACCGACGATGTTTTAAAGCAACATTATATCAAAGCCATCAAAGATGGTTTGCTAAAAGTATTTTCAAAAATGGGTATCTCTACCCTTCAGTCTTACCAGGGAGCTCAAACATTTGAAATACTTGGACTGAACAAAGAAGTGGTGGAAACTTATTTTACTGGTGCTACTTCAAGAATTGAGGGACTGGGCCTGGATGAAATTGCAAGGGAAGTATTGGCCAAACACTATTTCGCTTTTAGTAAAAAAGATGTGCCGGTAGATCGTTTACCCGTTGGCGGTATGTTCCAGTGGAAGCGCAAAGGGGAGTTTCATTTGTTCAATCCGCAAACGATCCATTTGTTGCAACATGCCACCAAAACAAATGACTACGCTACCTTCAAAAAATATTCTAAACTGGTAAACGACCAGGCAGAAAAAGCTTGCACCATTCGCAGCCTTTTTCAATTTAAAATTGGCGCACCTTCTATTTCTATTGATGAGGTAGAACCTGCGAGTTCTATTTACCGAAGGTTTGCAACAGGAGCCATGAGTTTTGGTTCCATTTCGTGGGAAGCCCATACTACACTGGCTGTTGCCATGAACCGGCTGGGTGGAAAAAGCAATACAGGCGAAGGCGGAGAAGATGAAAGAAGGTACGACCGCCTGCCAAATGGAGACAGCATGCGCAGCTCCATTAAACAGGTTGCAAGTGCAAGATTTGGAGTAACCAGTTTATACCTTACCGAAGCCGATGAGCTGCAAATAAAAATGGCACAGGGCGCCAAACCCGGCGAGGGCGGCCAATTGCCCGGCGACAAAGTAGATGAATGGATCGGAAAAACACGGCACTCCACGCCGGGTGTGGGATTAATTTCTCCACCACCCCATCATGATATTTATTCTATTGAGGATTTAGCTCAATTAATATTTGATTTAAAAAATGCGAATCGCCAGGCACGCATCAGCGTAAAGCTGGTGAGCAAAGCCGGTGTGGGCACCATTGCAGCAGGTGTTACAAAAGCAAAAGCAGATGTAGTATTGATAGCTGGCCATGATGGTGGCACAGGTGCATCGCCGGTTTCTTCAATTCGCCATGCAGGGCTTCCCTGGGAGTTGGGCCTGGCAGAAGCACACCAAACTTTGGTAAAAAATAAATTACGAAGCCGGGTTGTTTTACAAGCCGATGGTCAAATGAAAACAGGACGTGATATAGCCATAGCCGCTTTGTTGGGTGCTGAAGAATGGGGCATTGCCACCGCTGCACTCATTGTAGAAGGCTGCATCATGATGCGCAAGTGCCACATGAATACCTGCCCTGTGGGCGTGGCAACACAGGATCCGGAATTGAGAAAACGTTTTACCGGAGATCCTGATCATGTTGTAAACTTCTTTCAATTTATTGTGCAGGAACTTAGGGAAATCATGGCTGAACTGGGTTACAGAACGGTGAACGAAATGATTGGCCAGGTGCAGCATTTGGAAATGAGGGAAAATATCCATCATTGGAAATACAGCAAACTGGATCTATCCCCTATCCTGTACAAAGAACCTGCTTCTCCATACACAGGTCTTTTCAATTCTGAAACGCAGGATCATGGTATGGCTGAAGTATTAGACTGGCAACTACTGAAAGCTGCTGAACCTGCATTGCTGCAGCAGGAAAAAATAACCGCCTCTTTCAATATTAAGAATACGGACCGTACTACGGGTACGATCCTTTCAAACGAGATCACTAAAAAATACAAGGGCGCTGGTTTACCGGATGATACCATTCATTTTAAATTTAATGGAACTGCAGGGCAAAGTTTTGGAGCTTTTAATACCAAGGGAATTACCCTGGAGCTGGAAGGCGATGCCAACGATTATTTTGGAAAAGGATTGAGCGGTGCGAAACTAATTATCTATCCATCTAAAAATGCTTCTTTTGTTCCCGAAGAAAATATCATTATTGGTAACGTGGCTTTTTACGGTGCTACTGCGGGAGAGGCTTACATCCGTGGTAAAGCAGGCGAACGTTTTGCGGTGCGCAACTCAGGTGCACATGCTGTGGTAGAAGCAGTGGGCGACCATGGCTGCGAGTATATGACCGGAGGCATTGTGCTCATTTTGGGTGATACCGGCAGAAACTTTGCTGCCGGCATGAGCGGAGGCATTGCTTACGTGTATGACGTAAAAAATGTTTTTCCTCAAAACTGTAATACAGAAATGGTAGACCTGGATGCATGTGAGTTGGATGATAAAAATCAACTGTTCAGCATGCTGCAAAAACACCTGCAGTTAACCGGAAGCAGTGTAGCAAAATTTATTTTGGAAGATTTGGATAACCAGTTACAACATTTTGTAAAAGTGTTTCCGAAAGATTATAAAAAGGCACTTCAGGTAAGATCTCTAAAAGCAGAGCTTAAGACTGGCTGATCGTTTTCAGTATCTAAAAAATGCTTATTAAAAGTGGGTAAATGATTTTGTAGCCATAGCACGCTTGATCGTTTATACCTGCTTCAACAATTTTAAATAACCGCATTCTGTAACAGAGTGTGTAAAGGGCCCGTTAGGGATTTAGGTATGGGTAAACCAACAGGATTCAAAGAATTTACAAGAGAGCTGCCGGCTAAAAGGCCCGTAGCAGAAAGGCTGCAGCACTATCATGAATTTGTAGAAAAATTCAGCGACGAAAAACTCAATGAACAGTCTGGGCGGTGCATGGATTGTGGTGTACCCTTTTGCCACAGCGGTTGCCCGTTGGGAAATGTTATACCCGAGTTCAATGATGCGGTATACAATGGCCAATGGAAAGAAGCTTATGATGTGCTCGTATCAACCAATAACTTTCCTGAGTTTACCGGTCGCATCTGCCCTGCCCCTTGCGAATCTGCCTGTGTGCTCGGCATAAACCAACCGCCGGTAGCTATTGAAGAAATAGAAAAACACATTATAGAAATTGCTTTCGAAAAGGGTTTTGTTGTGGCACGCAAACCTGCTATTCGTAGTGGTAAAAAAGTGGCTGTAATAGGTTCCGGCCCGGCAGGTCTTGCTGCTGCTGCACAGTTAAATTATGCAGGGCATTCGGTGGTAGTTTTTGAAAGAGATGACCTGCCCGGTGGATTGTTACGCTACGGAATACCCGATTTTAAATTGGAAAAATGGGTGATAGACAGGAGAATAAAATTAATGGAGGAGGAAGGTATTGTATTTAAATGCAACTCCAATATTGGCGTTAATATTTTGATGAATGATATTTTGAGAGAATACAATGCCATTGTATTGGCTTGTGGTTCCACCATTCCGAGAGACCTTACGATACCAGGCAGACATTTGAAGGGCGTGCATTTTGCCATGGATTTTTTAAAGCAGCAAAACAAACGCAATGCTGCCCTGGATCCTTTAGCCAATGCTGCTATAGAAAGCAATATTCTTGCTGAGAATATTTTTGCTTCCAATAAAAACGTAGTGGTAATAGGTGGTGGAGATACCGGCTCTGATTGTGTGGGCACTTCCAAACGGCATGGTGCCATATCTGTAACCCAGTTTGAATTGTTGCCAAAACCGCCCGAGCAAAGAACCAACCTGATGCCCTGGCCGTCTTACCCAATGGTTTTAAAGACCACTTCCAGCCACGAAGAAGGTTGCGAGCGGCAATGGGCCACGGCTACCAAAGAATTTGTGGGAGATGAAAATGGCCATCTAAGGGCATTGAAGATTGTTGACCTGGAATGGAATGCTTCTGCGGATGGGCGCCCCGCACAGTTTACAGAAAGGCCAGGTAGTGAAAGAGAGATTCCCTGCGAATTGGTTTTAATGGCGATGGGTTTTTTACATACGCAGCACCAGGGAATGGTAGATAGCCTGGAGATTGAAAAAGACGAAAGAGGAAATGTAAGAGCCACCGAAAAGAATTACCAGACCAGTCTCCCAAAAATATTTGCCGCCGGCGATGTGCGTCGTGGACAGTCCCTGGTAGTATGGGCTATTAGTGAGGGAAGAGAATGCGCCCAACAGGTGGATGAATACTTACTTGGATATTCTTTCCTGGAGCGAAAAGACCGGCAATTAAGCTGGGCCTAAACAAAGCGCTGGTTTTTAAAAATTGAAATGGTATCTGTAACGGATACCATTTTTCGTTCTTAGAAGATCGTACGGCTGTATATATTTAAAAATAATATGAATATTTTTAGTCAATAAAAAGCTGTTTTGATCTTACCCACACTTCTATTTTAATCATAACAATCTGACAACCAATTGTATGCGAAGTATTTGCAATTATATCCAATCATATTATACAAAATAACAATATAAAATATTAAATGCTATTTATCGAAAAAGTTAAATATTTTAGTGAAATAGTACAGATTTAATAAAACAATCATTTACTAAAATTGAAAAACATGATCAAAAAACTAACTGCAAGACAAATTGCACCCTTCCTCATTTTAGCTGTAGTGGCTATAGTGGCTTTATTTATTCCTGCCTTGCCTCATTACGAAGATAAGGCCAATGCTTACAGTGCTGCGGATATTTCGTGGATCATTGTAGCAACAGCGTTGGTATTTTTGATGACACCGGGTTTGGCCTTTTTTTATGGCGGAATGGTGCACCGCAAGAATGTAATATCCACCATGATCAAAAGCGTAGTGGCTGCCGGTGTGGTGGGTGTATTGTGGGTAGTGGTAGGTTTTAGTTTAGCATTTGGGGATTCCATCGGAGGTTTCATTGGAAATCCCGGCACTTTCTTGTTTTTTAAAAATGTGAATTCGGGCGCTCCCTGGAGCCTTGCTCCCACAATTCCGCTGGCCCTGTTTGCCCTTTTCCAAATGATGTTTGCCATCATCACCCCGGGCCTTGTGGTAGGGGCCGTGGCAGAGCGGATTAGATTCTCGTCTTACATTTTGTTTACGGTACTATTTTCATTACTTATATATGCACCTCTCGCCCACTGGAGTTGGCACCCTGATGGTTTCCTATTTAAAATGGGGGTATTAGATTTTGCCGGCGGCACGGTGGTTCACATTTCTGCAGGCTGTGCGGCCCTGGCTGGTGCGTTGGTTTTGAAACGTCGCAAGAGCCATATCGAGAAAAAAGAAATTCCTCCTGCAAACGTTCCGTATGTTTTAATCGGCACCGGTCTTCTTTGGTTTGGTTGGTTTGGTTTCAACGCCGGGTCTGCCCTGGGCGCCAATGCTTTGGCTGTGTCTGCCTTTGCAACAACTAACACAGCTGCGGCGGCGGCGGGTTTGAGCTGGATGTTTTTTGATGTGCTCAGAGGAAAGAAACCATCAGTGTTGGGTTTCTGCATTGGTGCGGTAGTAGGCCTGGTAGCCATTACACCGGCGGCGGGTTTTGTAGCCATTCCACAAAGTATATTTATAGGAGTAGTGGCAGCCATCATTTCAAATATTGCTGTTTATTACAAACAAAGGTCAAGGTTAGATGATACGCTGGACGTATTTCCCTGCCACGGTATTGGAGGTATGGTGGGTATGTTGATGACTGGCTTCCTGGCTACGAAAGCAATTAACAGTGCAGGTAGTGATGGTTTGTTTTACGGCAACGCTGGTTTCTTTTTTACCCAGGTAAAAGCCCTGGCTATTGTAGTGGCTTTTAGTTTTGCCGGCTCCTGGCTCATCTTTAAATTCATCAATTTCATTTTACCATTGCGGGTTACAGAGGCCGAAGAAGAGCTTGGCCTGGATGCTTCTCAGCACGACGAGAAATATACGCAGGGCACGCTGGTGGTACACAACAACGGCACCATCAAAGAAACCATGGTGGAGGATTAAATCCGTTTCAACAAAGTCACATAAAAAAGGTACAACCGTTATATGAGCTTCTCGACAAAGTTCATGGCTGTACCTCTTATTAATCACTAAAATCAATTACAATGTTAAGAAAATTATCCTTAGCAGGGGTATCTGCTGTGTGTTTTTTCAATGTTCAAGCCCAGGATAGTACCAAAGCTTTAACTATTTCGGGATCTATTGACGCTTATTACCGGTATAATTTTGCCGGGCAGCAAAACAACTTTACCAGTTTCACCAATTCACAAAGTTCCTTTGAACTCGGCATGGCTACCTTGAGGGCTGATGCTACTGCTTTAAATGGTAAAGTGGGTGCGACAGTAGACCTGGGGTTTGGCCGCAGGGCTGAAGAATTTTCTTACAACGACGGCAATGACAATGGGGGAAACGGAACTGTGAAGAATGGCTTCCTTTCCTTGTCTGCTATCAAGCAAGCATTTGTTACCTACACGCCAGCTGCCAACCTGAAATTTACAGCAGGTAAGTTTGCAACCCATGTAGGCTACGAATTACTGGATGCGCCCCTTAACAGGAACTACAGCATGAGTTATATGTTTACAAATGGGCCCTTTTTTCACCAGGGATTGAAGGCAGACATTACTGCAGGCCCGGTAGGTTTTATGATAGGCATTACCAATTACACTGACCAAAGTACCGCTACCACTACGGTAAAAAACCTTATAGCACAAGTAAGTGCAGCTACAGCCAGTGGGAAGTTGAAAGCCTACCTTAATTACTCGGGTTTCGGCGGTTCTAATAAAGGAGAAAATCCAAGTGGACTAAAATCCATGAACCAGGTAGATGCAGTGCTGTTGGCCACCCTTAGCGATAAATTTAATATTGGCTACAACGGAACTGTCCAGAGCCGCAAACCTACTACAGGCAATAGCGGTAGTTGGGTTGGCAATGCGCTTTACTTAAACTTTGACCCTACAGCCAGCATCGGTTTGACGCTTAGGAGCGAATACATCAGCGATGAAAAAATGATTTATTACGGCACCAAAAATATTTTTGCAAACACCATTTCTCTTAATGCGAAAGTAGGCCCCTTAACTATTGTGCCGGAGCTTAGATTTGAAACGGCGCAGAGTGGCATTTTTCTGAAAGAGGATGGTTCCGCATCTAAATCAACTGCTACTGCATTGCTGGCAGTGATGTATAAATTTTAAAAGTTTTTGTAAACACGGCAGTCAATCGAAAAGGAAAGAGGCTGTCTCAAATAGGAAAGTTTCACACAACGAAACAAAGGAGGCAAAGAAACAACGATTGGTTATCAAACGAATTCTTTGTGCACGTTGTATTTCTTTGCAGTCTCCGTGTGAAATGCCTTGCCTTTTGAGACAGCCTCTTCTTTATTATCAGGCTGAATTTCTGCTGGCATTGATGATTCCAAAGGAGGATCTCATCACCAGCTTTTCAAAAGTTTCTTTTAACGGATCAGTTTCCAGTTGCTCCTCCGAGTGGCGTATAGAAGCCATGGCAAATTGTTGAATAGTAGCCAGGGGTAAAACTATTCTTTCTCTCATGGCAATAGACAATTGCTCTACAGGATAATTGGCCATCAATGCAGTCTTACCTGTGAGCAAGAAAATGTATTTTTTAGAAAGCTCAAATTCATCATAAATCATCTGCCAGAGCTCGCCATATTTTGGATGTGTACTAAGATATTGCGTGAGGGGGAAATAGCATTTCTTCATGGCCATCTCACAATTATCAATCAACGTTTTAAAAAAAAGAGATTCACTGTATAAGGTTTTTAAAGCCAGCAAAGATCCACTTGCATCTGCGATTTGCAAAGCAGTACCTACGCCATAATAGCCTGTTACATTTTGTTTCAACTGGCTCCAGGAGCCCACAAAAGGAATGGCCCGAAGGTCTTTCAGCGACAATTTTCCTGAAGCAGAACGGCTTGCAGGTCTGCTCCCAATATTGGTGCCGCTGTAGAAGCGCAACGGGCTCACATGCGCCAGGTAATCTGTAAAGTAAGGGTGATTCTTTAAAGTTGTGTAAGCCGTAAAGCTGTCATCGGCCAGTTGTTGCAGCATAGCTTCCTCCATAGGCTGCAAAGTACCGGGCCTTTTGTTAAACAGTTCATTTGAAATTCCGGCATGAATCAATTGCTCAATATTAAATTGCGCAGAATCGATGGTGCCAAAATTGCTGCTCACTGTTTGCCCTTGTATGGTCAACTGTATTTCTTTGTTTGAAATGTTCTGGCCCATGGAAGCATAAAACTGGTGCGTTTTTCCACCGCCTCTTGCCGGTGGCCCACCACGGCCATCAAAGAATACTACATTAATATTATATTCTTTAGAAATAGCGGACAATGCTTCTTTGGCTTTGTAAATACTCCAGTTGGCCATCAGGTAGCCTCCGTCTTTGGTGCCATCGCTAAAGCCGAGCATGATGGTTTGCTTTCGTCCTCTTTTTTGCAAGTGTTGCTGGTAGCGGGTATCCTCATACAAAGTCTTCATGATACCGCCAGCCCTCTGCAAGTCGTCTACCGTTTCAAATAAGGGAACAATGTCAATGTCCATCTCTGCGGGTTTCCAACCACAGAGTACAAACAATCCAAAAACTTCCATCACATTTAATGCACTGTGGCATTGGCTAATGATGTACCTATTGCATCCTTGCTCCCCGTTTAGATCTTGTATGGTGCTAATAGCCTGAATGCTTCCCAGCGTATCCGTTACCAGCGAATCTTCGAAAGTAAAATTGTCTGCAGCCTTCGTATTGCTGCTTAAAAAATTCATCCTTTCGGTTTCCGACCAGCTAACATATTCGTTGGGCATTGCACCCGGTTGGGCGGCCAGGGCCTCCAGCACTTTGGTATGAATAGAACTCTCCTGCCTCACATCCAATGATGCAAAATGAAGCCCGAAGGTGGCAACCTTGTTGATAAGGTTGTCTACAAGGTGCACAAACAAACTACTGTGCTGCTCAATCAGGATACGCTTAATTTCAATAAGCGTATTTAGTATTTCGTTTTGTGTAAGCGCTGTACGTTTCCCCGGGATAAAAACATTTTCGTACAATTTTTTCTCCAGGTCATTCAGCAAAGGGTCTATACCGCTGAAAGTGAGCCTGCGCTTCATTTTGCGTACATCCAGGTAATAACACTTAATGATACTACCACGCAGGGCATCTGCAACTTTTAAGGTGGTGGCAGCATCTACAAAAGGGTTGCCATCCCTATCGCCGCCCGGCCAAAAACCCATATTGATGATGCTGTTGTTTTCGCTAACAGCTTGGGGAAACTGGTTTTTCACAAATGAAATGATGTTGCCGGATGCTGCATAAAATACATTTTCCAAATACCAGATCAGGCTAACGGCCTCATCGTAGGGCGTAGGTTTTTGTTTTTTAAAGAAGGGCGTTTTGCCGAGTTGCTTTAAGTAAACATTGATAAGGCCTGCCTCGTTGATGGCCATTGCTTTGGAAAGATCATGAATGATACCGAGCACTTGCCCCGGGTAAAACTGTGTGGGGTGTGCCGTAAGCACCATTCTCACACTAAAATGTTTGAGTTTTTCGGCCAGCTCGGTTTCTTTTTTCTGATCCTGTATTTGCAGTACAAGATGCTTAAGGCTTCCAGGCCCCGATGTATCGTGCACTTCATTAAAGGCAGCATCTTCCAGGGCATCAAATAATACCACCTGCCGCTCTATAAATTGTATAAGCCTGAAAAGAAAATTCAATTTTTCTTCACGGCTTTGAAAATTAGTATGCTTTGTGAAAAAAGTTTCTATAATCTCCTGCGGACTCAAACCTTTTTTATAGCCTTCCTCACAGTTGTCCAACAATAACGAAAGCATGATTCCCGTCTTTTCAATGCGATGAAAAGGGAGCCCGGTAAAAAGGCTGTTGTAAAGCTGAAATTTTAATCCTACGTAAGTTTTAAACTGCCTTAAACCATTCAACTGATATTCACTCATGGTGCTTCATTTTTTAAAATTGAAAACGGTTGGCAGCAATCGGCTTTAAAAATACTAAAAAATACGGTCTTTTATTCTTTGCCTTTTTGGCTGATGATAAATACTGCCGGTATGGCTCTTTGCAAACCTTTGTCGCTGGGCTTGATGGTTTCTTTGCCGTTCACAAGCATGCAACTGCTGCCACCACCATCCAGGTTCAGTGCCTCTTCACACCCAATGTCTGCCATCAGTTTGGCAGCTTGCAGCAAACTGGCGCCTTCGGCAATGCCGGTATTCCGTCCTTCAATAACCATCACAATAATTTTATCAGCTTTTGTATAGCCCATCAAAGTGCGGGGATGCAGGTCGTTGATTGCTCTGCCGGCAAATTTTAATTCCTCGTTGTTGGTAACTTTTACCTGCCCGTTTTGCACCAATACTGGGCCGCCGCCTACAGCCGTTTGCATTTTCCATGGCCGCAAATCAAACCGGTCTTTTAAAGGATCGTCGCTAAGCATCCGGGCTGAAGTAAAAGAAAGAGAATTAACCGAATCCTGCTGCGCCTTGATGGGTCTTTCTACTGCGTAGGCAGTGCTGATAGAAGAATCGGTATACGTCCAGGCAACTGCTGCTTTTCTTTTTTTAGAAATACCAATGGCACTTGCAAAGGGATGTTTGTACATCAAAGTATCTTTTCCTTTTAGAGCAATCGTGTGTGTGTTGTAACTTACTATTTTCCCGTCCTTGATAACGATGTTCAAATTCTGCTGATTGGCAAATGAAAAAAATGTTGTGTTAACCACGAGCAAGGGTTGTGCATTCTTTTGATAAAACTCACTGGGCGTCAATCTTCTTTTATAAGTAGTATCGGAGGTAAATGCAAGCTTCTTATTTTTGAGGCTAGCAATTACATAATAGGCTGCAAAAGCTTTTCCATCCAGGGAGTCTGTTGTTTTAAATACATGAAAGCCTTTTGGCAAGGGGGCAAATTCAGCATCTGCATTTGCCCATTTTACCTGTGCCTTTGTGTTCGCACAAAAGCAGCTTAGCATAATCGTTGCGCATGCGATTCTTGTAAAAATCTTTGATAACATAGGCGTTGAGTTACATTGTTGATTTCATTATAAAGCCTTCACATTACTGCAAAGGCCTTATTTTTTTAATTTATTGTGGTTGTAAAACTTCCATATTATTAAACCGTGGCCAGTTCCGCTGCCAACGTCTTTTCTTCCATCCATTTGTTTCTTCCCCAATTGGGTATCACGTGCTTTTCGCTGTGGTAAGAAGAGCGCACCAACGGGCCGCTTTCTACATAATCCAATCCAATTTCGTAGCCTATTTGCCTGAACTCCGCAAATTCATCGGGATGTACAAAACGTTGCACGGCCAGGTGTTTCTTGCTGGGTTGAAGATACTGGCCAATGGTTACCACATCTACCCCATTGTTGTACAAATCTTGCAACGTTTGTATCACATCTTCTTTGGCTTCTCCGAGGCCAAGCATGATACCACTTTTTGTGCGCATGCCACCTTCTTTAAGCATCTTCAAAGTTTCCATACTTTGCCAGTACTGCGCCTGTATGCGCACTTGCCGGGTAAGCTTTTCTGTTGTCTCAATATTATGACTCACCACTTCTGGTGCAGCATCTATAATTCTTTGCACGTTCTCTTTTTTGTTCTTACCCTTAAAATCCGGGATCAGGGTTTCCAGCGTGGTGGTAGGATTGAGCGCCTTCACCGCTTTGATGGTATTAAACCAAATAATACTACCGCCATCTTTCAATTCATCCCTGTCTACCGAGGTAATAACAGCATGTTTAACTTTCATCAAATTGATGGCTTCTGCCACCCTTTGTGGTTCATCCCAATCAACTTCCAGCGGACGCCCCGTAGCTACTGCACAAAATCCACAACTGCGGGTGCAAATATTTCCTAATATCATAAAGGTGGCTGTGCCTTCGCCCCAGCACTCGCCCATGTTGGGACAATTACCGCTTTCGCAAATGGTATGCAACTTATGCTTGTCTACCAGGCCTCGTACATGTTTGTAATCTTCGCCTATGGGTAGTTTCACCCTTAACCAATTGGGTTTTTTAATAGTAAGTGATGGTTGCTCTTCTGTTCCGGGTGCACACGACATTGTAATAAGTTATGATGATTTTAAAATGCCCCGCAAAGATACTTGCTCTGTGGTATTTTTAGCAACAGGCCAATTCCTATATTGGAAAATTTTGGTTGGGGCGAAGTGATTGAAAGGAAAATCTATCCTACTTTCTTCTGCCAAATAAAATAGCTACATAGGCTGACAAGAAATATTGCTTTTGCTCGATGTAGATCATCTGCGGAATTTTTTTACTGTAAAATTCGCCGGTGAGGCCTACTTCAATAGCCGAAACCATTTCGTTGTATTTGCCATAATCGAAACGCAGGGCTGGTTTAATGTAAAGGCCGGGTGTAACTTTTAATTCGTTCCAACCTGTTCCAAAATCCGGACCGCCCACAATGGGGCCGTTTAAATAGAACGCACTGTCTGGTGAGTCGTATCCTACAAATTTCCTCTCGCCTGCAATTAGCACATCTACTTTGTAAGGGCGCAAAAGGCCAAGGGTAAGGCCACCGCCCACATTGGCTGTTACGCTCACACCATTTTTATTTCCCTTGTTGCCAAGCAGGTGTTGGTATTGCACGCCTAATTTTACCGGGTAAAAGAAATTTATTTTGCCATAGATGATGGGTGCGGTAGAAAAATTTATTTGTTGCTTTTCTTCCTTCACATGTTTACGTTCGGCTATCTCAAACTGAAACAGCAACGAGTTCCTCACCGATTTAGCCCTGCCTATTTCTAAAAAAGCGCCATAACCGTCTGAAGTTAATTTGCCGCCATACACCGTATGCTTTTTGTAAGTAACCACGCCCTCTTCTTCTAACTTTGACATGGCCGAGATGCGCTCGTTCCTGATTTCTTTTTTTGATTTCTTTTTTGGAGGATCCTGCTGCGCCATGACCGTTGTAAAACCGATGATGCCGGTGAGTATTAAAAATAATTTCTTCATGTATATTTTTTACTGGAGTAAATTTATGTAAAAATATGATGCATTGCTGAATGATAACCTCAATTTAGCGGTTGCTAACAGCAATTAACACATCTAAAATAAATTATATGACTGCTACCATTATTTACAAAGGAAACCTGCGTTGCGAATGTACCCACCTGCAAAGTGGCAGTACCATTGAAACAGATGCGCCTACAGATAACCGTGGAAAGGGCGAAAGGTTCAGCCCGACAGATACTCTTTGCGTTTCTTTGGCTACTTGTATAATTACCACCATGGGAATCAGGAGCGAAGATATGCAGGTAGATATCAGCGGCAGCCGGCTGGAGGTAACCAAACACATGCTGAGCGAACCACGGCGAATTGGTAAAATAGAGATCACTCTCCATTTGCCGGGGAAAGATATTTCAGAAAAAGACAGAACGGTTTTAGAAAAAATAGGTGACAATTGCCCGGTCATGAAAAGCCTTCATCCGGATCTTGCGGTACATACCAGCTATGTGTGGGAGTGATGGAGGTTTAAAAGGTTTAAGGGTTCCAGAGCCTGCCTGCCGGTGTGCAGGGTTCAAAGTTATGCGGCTTCAAGTTTTGAGATTTGCTTTTGCTGCAACATTCGACCAGCACTCACATTGCACCAATATTCATCTTAAGCACGTGGCTTCCTATAGCACATTGCAGGCAATGTTTGTAATTACAATACTCATTTTTTAGTTGAATGAGTGCCTGGGAATCAAAAGACGATTTGTTAGCCACACCCAGTAACTGGAAGCCACGGGTGATGGCATTTTTTTCGGCTGCCAGTTGCTCCTGCCAAAGCAGCGCTTTGTTGATGTAAGCCTGTTGCCGGGTAAGGTAGCCATATGCATACAACACCGGCACTATAGTATTAATGCAAATGTTTTGGATCATTTGTTCTCCAAGATTTTTTGGTTTAAATGCTGTGGCTTCATCAAACTGGTAATGATAATGCCAATAGTCGTTGGCGGTAACGTTTAGGGAGTCCTGCAACTCTTTTAAATTGCTGGCTTCTTTGACCAAAGAAAAAAGATGGTGGCTTTGATGCACGAGCATGGCCAACTGTGCCAGCCTGATACTGGGAAAATTAGCCGGGCGCATTCTTAAAAAATAGATGGGTGCATGGGCTTTGCGCAAACTGTATTTTTTTTGCAAAAATTGGTATTCTCTCCGCAGCAGGTTGGGATAATCGTCTTCAAAAATTTTATCGAGCATGGCGGCCTGCCCCATGAGCAATGCTTCCAATTGGTGAATTTGATTTTTGTGCTTACCCAGGATGTTGATGGGAATGCTCTGTGCAATTTGTTCAAAGGCATCCATGTTAATTTTCATTCCAAAGTTGCGGGCAAGCATCCACCAAAATACTTCCTCCCAGTGTTGGTTGTTTTGTTGCAACATGGCCTCAATATGTACTGCTCTCTTTTGTAGCCGCTCTACCAATAACCTTTCTTTCCAGGCGGTAAAAGTCAGGGCAGGCACATCGCCAATGTGTTGCTGGCATGGAATGAATTGGGCACTCTGCATCAATTCTTCATACCTGTTTAAGAGCAAAGAGGAAACATGTGGTTGCAACTCAAGCGTAGCAAAAGGCAAGGTATCTGCCATATCATTTTGCCAAACTACGTGCAGTATAATGTTGCGGTAGTTCGCATCGCTGCTGTGCTGGTGGGCTTCCCATTCAGATGCCTTTACATGAATTTCTATATTGCCCGCCCAGGTAGTATTACCCGTCCTGATTTTTGCATTTAAAAAATCGGGGCCCTGGTTGCTGTTGATATTACCGGCAAAAATCACCTGCACCGTCTCTCCCCTATTGGTCAAAAGGTTGCGGTTGTTGAGATATTGAAATTGCCAGATGTACTGAAGGAGTTTTTCTGTCATAGGGCTTGTTTGAATATGATGAAACATTTGCGTATGCTTGCGTTAACATCAAAATACAAAACAGATTTTAGAAATCATAGTTAGTGGGTTAGTTTATTAGTGGATGAGTTGATTGGTGGATTAGTGTCTTCCTTACGATGATTATTGTCTGCCTTGGCGATACCATGGTTTCGGTAGGTTGCGGGTAAACCAGGTACACATGTTAGGTACCATTATATTAGGCTCAGGCTGCATTTTAACCATTCACAATATTGTAATTACTTTGGTTACAAATAAATTAATTTTATGGACATCCCAGTTATACCAATCGGCAATTCTAAGGGAATTAGCTTAACAAAAACCTTACTTGAAAAGTATAAAATTACAGATACGGCTGAGCTAATCCTGGAAAAGGAATATAGTATTTTAAAACCCAAGACCGTATCCAGGAATGGTTGGGGAAAATCATTTAAGAAAATGCATGCCAACAGTGATGACAAATTGTTACTGTCTGATATATCCGAAGACGAAAATCTTAAAAAATGGACTTAAATCAGTATCAAATTGTGTTGGTCAATCTACTTACCTTTCCGCTAATATAGGGACTGACCGTTTTTTAAATCCCGGCAGAGAAACAAACCGTAAACGATGGGGAAATCTGACAGCTATTTATCAGAAAGAATGAAACTTTATTTTTCAGTCATTGTAATATACTTTTCACTAAGCTGTTATGACAGGCAGCCTATTTTATTAAATACTGATACAACCGTTCAGACAAACAATATTCAGCCTCAACAAAACTCACATTTACCTTTTTTAGACACACTCATAATTATATCTGACCATCATTCTTTGTTGACAGTTGGTATGCACATTAAGGATAAAGAAGCTGAAAAACTTCTGTACGAGCATTTTTTAAAGAAAGGAATATTATCTCGAACGGAATTGCAAATCAGATCAACAATTAATATGGACCTGCAAACGGTAGACTACGATACCATTTATGAAATACAATCTGCAAATATATCTGGAGCGGTAATTTCCTATTGGTTAGGACCATCAGATTTAAATGGACACTGCTTTCAGCCAGGCAAAGCAATTATTTTAAACACGAAGAAAGGTTACAGGATTAAAAATGAAGGCTTCATTCCTACAAACTTCGCTATTGACAGCGTAAAAGGAACAAACATTTACGGTTACGAATATGAGTGCGGTGGAACAGGAGTTTTACGACAATTTAGGGTAAGGTTGAGATGATAGCACTTCGCTTATTGGGTTTGCCACAACTCTACCTGTACGCTTGAGTAATGGTCATTTCATCGCTTTGTATCATCTGGGTAGCATAATGTAACATCATCTGTGTTCTAGCTTCGGAAGCGGTTCCAGCCCACTTTTTTCAGTCTAGCTTTACTCGAAAACTGACAACATCAGATTGTTTAAATAGATTGCATTGCTCTCTGCAATTCAACAAATACCAGCAGAGCGCAAAGCCCTACCGGTCGTTTCAAGTGTAATAATTATAATTTGAGGTTTCAGTTCGGTCAATTACTTTTATGTATCAATTTTAAATTGAAAGCATCATGGAGCTAAAATATACAAAATCAAATTATGGCCGGGTTGTATTAGCTGGTTTAATTGATGCTGCCTTCCCTCCAGCCCCCTAATTAACTGGAACGATATTCAAATTATAAACGAGGGTGTAAATTTGAAATATCATGGGCAAACGAGTAAGAAAAAGTCCTCAAGAAAAACAAAGAATTCTTGAAGAATCTAAAACATTAGGATTA
>JBBSJJ010000027.1:0-37744 GCA_038257335.1 Chitinophagales bacterium
ATCTGATCTGCTATTGCAAAAAATGCGCATGTGGGTATTGGAAAAAGTGCCAAAACCTGCAGAAGTACCTCCTATCCGGGTAGATAAAATATTTCCGCCCTCTCCAATATGTGATATTCCATAACTATTATTAAGCGTTTGCACAGTGAGTTTTCTGCCTACACTCGTGTTATCTGTTCCAATAAATACCTCGCCGGTTAGCTGTGAAATAATGAGCCTGCTCAAACCTCCACTAAATATCCGCATATCTGTAGGAGAAAAAGTACCAAAGCCTGCCGTGGTGCCACCGATCCTTGTAGATAAAATATTTCCCTGGATACTTCTATGTGTTATGCCATAGCTATTATTATCAGTCTCTACTGTAAGTTTATCTAAAGGACTGATTGTTCCTATACCTACATTACCAGCATTGTTGTTATAAATATGCGTACCATCTGTATCCCAAAAATTGGTGGTGGTACCTCCTCCTGTTGTAAGCTCCGTCCAGCCTGTGGCTTTGTAGTACCAAAAGCTTTCTGTTTCATTATCGTACACCAGCAGGCCCAATGCTGCATTGGCCATGCCCGTTCTTTCGGCACTACTCATACGGGGAATTAATAAACCCTTGCTGGTGCTTTTAATATCCAGCAATGCACTGGCGTGTGGCGCACTGGCGTCTTCATTGATACTTACGCTTTGTGCGTGAGCAAACATGCTTCTGAGAGAAACAAATAAAATGATGGCAATGATTTTCATGATTAAATATTTATGGTGATGATGTAGATTAAAATATTTGTTTGCAACTGCACTGCGTACATTTTTTTCAAAATATAAATTTGCGTTTGCTACGCACAAAAGGGAACCAACTTTTATGCTGCTGCCTTTAAACGATGAAACTATCATCTTCAATTGCAAAGTCAAATACACAATGCGTAACTGGTTGGCCATTTTGAGTAAAGGGCTACAGTTGGTACGTACTCTGACAGGTAGAAACGTATAAATGCGCCAGATGGAAAAAGGCATTTGGTAGAAATATGCGAGCCTGCAAATAGTTTGTACGCAGCCAGGAATGCTTACGAGATTAAGCAATATGTATAATAGTTGGTAAAGCCTTTCCTATGAGGCAACACCTATGCACCAAATAGTTAATCCACGCTACATACTTTATGTTTTCGTTAAATATCCACAATAAGGTATTGTAGTATAGTATTTGCGATTAGTTTTGATAAAAAGCACATGCACGCAATTAAGAATATACAATTTACCCGGTTGTTCAAAGTAGACGGTTACCTGAAAGAGTTCAATTTTAGAAAATCGAATCCTAGCCTCCAGGGCAAATTGAGCGTTGACACGATAGATGAGAGAGGAAACCGCATCATGTTTCATATGGAGAAAGAAGACGCCGGCTGGCGCATCGTGCCGCAGGAACTGCCAAAATGGATACCTGAACAGGAAAATAATTTTGACATTGCTATACAGGAAGAACTGCCGGGATAAGAAGACGCTTATTTAGAGCAAACAATATTTAATCAAAGAACCCATTGCACACGGCAATGGGTTCTTTGGTTATTAAACGCTCGTTATTTGATCACTGCCAGCTCTTTGCCTACTTTAGTAAAAGCAGCAATGGCTTTAGTAAGATGCCCTTGTGTATGAGCGGCACTCAGCTGTACCCGTATGCGGGCCTGGCCTTTAGCCACTACAGGGAAAAAGAAACCAATTACATAGATACCTTCCTCCAATAATTTAGCTGCAAAGTTTTGTGCCAGCACAGCATCGTACAACATGATGGGTACAATGGGATGATCGCCGGGTTTAATGTCGAAACCAGCATCGGTCATTTGTTTTCTAAAATAGGTGGTATTGAATTCAAGCTGATCACGCAGTTCGGTTGTACTGCTTAGCATATCTAACACGGCAATAGAAGCACCCACAATACTGGGAGCTACGGTATTGCTAAAAAGATAAGGGCGGCTGCGCTGGCGCAACATTTCTATCACTTCTTTTTTGCCTGAAGTGAAACCGCCACTGGCCCCACCCAACGCCTTGCCTAAGGTGCCGGTGATTATATCTATACGGCCCACTACATTTCTGTATTCATGTGTGCCGCGGCCTGTTTTTCCTAAAAACCCGCTGCTATGGCATTCATCAATCATCACAATTGCGTCGTATTGGTCTGCCAGGTCGCAAATTTTATCTAGTTGTGCAATGGTGCCGTCCATGCTAAAGGAACCATCTGTGACGATGATGCGGCTGCGCAAATGAGCACTTTCTTTCAGCTTTGCTTCCAGGTCTTCCATATTGTTGTGCTCGTAACGAAATCGCTGCGCCTTGCACAATCTTACGCCATCAATAATAGAAGCATGGTTCAGGGCATCGCTGATAATGGCATCCTCCTCGTTGAACAAGGGTTCGAACACTCCACCATTGGCATCAAATGCAGCGGCATATAAAATGCTGTCTTCGGTGCCCAGGAAGCTGGCCAGTTTTTGTTCCAGTTCTTTGTGAATATCTTGTGTGCCGCATATGAAGCGTACACTGCTGAGGCCATAACCTCTATCATCAATATATTGCTTGGCAGCCTCCACCACTTTGGGGTGAGAGGAAAGGCCCAGGTAATTATTGGCACAAAAATTAAGAACAGTAGCACCATTTACAACGATCTCTGCACCTTGTTCGCTGGTAATGATCCGCTCGTTTTTAAAGAGGCCGGCAGTTTTAATGTCCTCTACCTCGTTTCCTATTCGTGTTGCAAAATTTTTATTCATGCTGATAGCGTTTAAAATTATGTGCAAATCTAACAAATGTGCCGATGTGCAAAGCTTAATCGAAAATCTGTTTGCCGTGGTCAGCTAACAGGGTAGGGTAAACATTAACATTTATTAACATGCAAACTAAATTGCCTGTAACTTTTTAAAAGTATTTTCGTTCTACTCCCAAACAGTTGCATGCAAATAAAAAAAGAGATATTATTTTTTTACTTCCTGGTATTGGTTTCTGCCGGTATCATTGTAGCAGCAGATAATCCAGGGTTTGACCAACCGAAACCATCGCCCCCTATAAAGTGTGGCAAACTGCCCAAATCCAACCCATCGGCTTCTCCTTTCAATTCCATTACAGAAAGCATTCTCCGATACAAAGCATAATTTTTTTTCTTTCTGTAACTTTTTAAACGCAAGTTCGTACTACTGCAAAACCAACTGGATTATTTATTTTTGGCTTTACAACTTTTTATGACTGAGAGAGAATACAATGAGTGTGTAAATAGATATGCGGATAACGTTTATCGATTTATCGTTAAAAATTTACGACACGAAGAAGATGCCAAAGATGTGGTGCAAAGCGCATTTGAAAAATTGTGGATTTCAAGGGAGCAGGTACAAACAGAAAAAGTAAAAAGTTATTTGTTTACCATCGCTTACAACCAAATGATAGATTTTATTCGCAAGCAAAAACGTATTAGCCTGCGGGATGAGTTTGGAGAAATGGCTATGGGCGCCGGAAACATACAGCACAATGCCAAAAGAATTTTAGACGAAGCGCTGAGCAAACTCGGAGAAACACAAAGAAGCCTGGTGATGCTGAAAGACTATGAAGGATACAACTATGCAGAAATTGGTGAAATAACAGGGCTGAACGAAAGCCAGGTAAAGGTTTACCTGCACAGGGCAAGATTACAACTAAAAGCCTACATCGTGAAAATGGAAAATGTGATTTAAGCCGGCAAAAAATTAAGAAAATGAACATCAACCTCGATAATTACGAATCTTTTTTTCTCCTGTATGTAGACAATGAATTGTCTGCGGCAGAGAAAGCCGCTGTAGATGCGTTCGTAGAACAGCATCCCTACCTGGGTAAAGAACTTCAGCTATTGCAAGGGGTGGTATTGCCCGCCGGGGATGCAGTTGTTCTCGATAAAAATAGTTTATACCGGTCGTCTGCCATAGCAGAAAATATGGAAGAAGCCATGCTGCTTCAGCTGGACAATGAATTGCCTGAAAGCAGCAGCAAAGATCTGATGGAAAATATAAAAGGGGAGGAAGCGCTGCAGCAAAACTGGGAACAATTACTAAAGACCCGCCTGCCTGCGGAGGCCATCATCTTTACAGATAAAAATAGTTTGTATAAAAAGGAACCTGCCACGATCGTATCGTTCCGATTTGTAAAATGGGCGGTAGCAGCGGCTTTACTGGCAGCCGGTTTTTTTACCGCAGTTATGTTATTGCGCCAGCAGGCGCAAACAGGAGTGCAGTTTGTAAAATCTCCCGGTAAACAGGAAGGTAAAGGCACCAACCCTGGCAAAATAAATGATAGAAAAGAGGTAAACGAAACTAACAATAGCACCAATCAAATGCCTGAAGCCGCGGCTGCCGAACTTGCAAAGCAGGAAGCTAACCCGGAAGGCTTGTCTGATAATAAAGATGCATCCACAAAACCAAGGCTGGTAACTACCAATAACACAAAGGAACTGGTGAGTGCAAAGCTGCCAGAAGCAAAAGAAAACAAGTCAGTTATTAAAACCGTTGCAAAAGAAGAGCCTGTAAATGTGCTGGCTTCCAACAGCAGTCCGGTAAAGCTACCTGCCAATACCAACGAGCTGAGTATGTCTACGGGATTAGCCAGCACAACTGCCAGGCCTGTTAAGGAAATCATTGACAGGGATATTGTGGAAACAAAACAGGGCTTTGCAAAACTGGCTTCCCTGGAAGAAGATGAGGAGGTGAACAACGATCGCATCTTAGGCATGGATGCAGACGCCGTAGGCCGCACCAAAGCCGGCGTATTTTTTAAAAAACTTAAAAGAACCGTAGCCCGCTCGGCCAATATAAAAACAGGCAATAGCCTAAAAATCGCAGGATTTGAATTCGCAGTAAAATAATCTTCAAACACATAAATTGTACATCATGAAAAAGTTTACCCTTTTAATGGCCATGGCATTCATTGGCCAAAGCAGCAAAGCACAGGAAGACAGCATTCCCGTAAGAGTTAGTGCAGCAGACAGCACATATCCTGTAGCCTACAACGATACCATACGTATTGGCAACATCCTCATTATTAAGCGCAATAAAAAAAGCACAGATACCGGGGATGGGGGCAAGACAGTTATAATGAGCAGGAATACTAAGCGTACCAAAAATTCTATGGTTGAAACCAACTGGGGCGTCTTAGATATTGGTTTTTCAAATTACAGCGACCAAACAGATTATGGCAACGCCGGGGGCTACCTGGTAAACAAACCTGGCACTCCGGCTTTTGGTAAAGGCGATTTTAAATTGCGCACCGGCAAAAGCATCAACGTAAACATCTGGTTCGTTATGCAGCGCCTTAGCCTGGTAAAAAACTATGTAAACCTCAAGTATGGTCTTGGGCTGGAGTTAAACAATTACAGGTTTAAGTCTGATATCAGTTACAAAGAAAATGGCCCCATACCCTACAGCGGGGGCCAGCAAACGAGCAATGCCTTTATTTTCGAAGATTCTATTGGCTTTAGCAAAAACAAACTGGCTGCTGATTATTTGACCGTGCCATTCATGATCAATTTTACCAGCCACCCTAATTATTCTAAAAAGGGAGTGAGTGTAAGTTTTGGAGCCAGTGCAGGTTATTTGTACAGCCAACGCAACAAGCAAAAAAGCGACGAACGTGGCAAGCAAAAAAACAAAGGGGAATATGACCTTGAAAAGTTTAAGCTCTCTTACATAGGCGAGTTAGGCCTTGGCCCGGTGCGTTTGTATGGCAGTTACAGCCCGCAATCAATGTATGAGAATAGCCTGGATGTGAGACCGTTTAACGTGGGATTTAGGTTCAGTAATTTATAATTCTTATTTCTTTATAATTCTACGCTTCGCAAAATTTGAAATTCATTTTCAAAAGTTTGCGAAGCTTTTTTATGCTATTTCCCTATTTTGCAGGTATGCGATCTGCAGAGGCATTTAAACAATTCATCATTCCGTTTTCTCAAAAACTGTTGGCATTAGATGTTGGTTGTTTGCCAATGAGCACGTATAACAAAAGATACCTGCAGCACCTGGTAGATCATCATTTATACTACCTGGAAATTTATGCAAGCGTGTTGGAGCAATTGCGGCAGCACATCTCAAAAGTGCCAGGGGAAATTCATTTGGCAGATTTTGGAGCAGGCAATGGTTTGCTGGGCTTATTCGCAAAATTTGCCGGCTTCAAAAAAGTGTGGCTTTGCGATATGGATGCCGACTTTGTAAACGCTTCCAAAGTATTGGCAGGCGCACTTAATATTAAGCTGGATGGTTTTGTAACCGGCAACGTAGATACTTTTCAATCAGCCCTCTTGACAGAGCAACTTGATGCCGTTGTTGGTACAGATGTGATAGAACATATCTATAACCTTGAACATTTTTTTGCATCAATAGCCAGCATGAATGCAGACATGGTAACGGTGTTTACCACAGCCTCCAATCCCGATAATTTTATGAAGTGCAGGAAGTTAAAAAAGTTGCAATTGCAGGATGAATTGCTGGGCAGTGCTCCTGAAGATTCCCTGTTGGCCGGGGCCGAAAAAACGGAAGCATTTATTGAGTCAAGAAAAAAAATTATTGGCGAACAATTTCCGAAGTTATCCGAAACTGAATTGTTCAAATTAAGCAAGGCTACACGTGGTTTGATAGTAGCAGATATTATAAAAGCAACTCATGCGTATTTGCGAACCGGCCAAATGCCGCAGCCAGATGCCAGTTCCGCCAATACCTGCAACCCATTTAATGGAAGCTGGACGGAGCGGATATTGAGTATCAACGCTTACAAAAAAATTTACAACGCCCAGGGATTTGCCTTAGCACTGCACAATGGATATTACAACCCTCACAGCAATGGGTTGAAGATTTATATAAATTTTGCAAGCAATATAATGGTAAAACTTACAGGTAAATATGCGGCTCCATTTATTAGTTTAGTTGGGTACAAATCCCAGTGACTCACTAATCTTTGTTAATGTTATGCACAAGCACAAAATAATAATGCGTGGCACAACGTTTGTCATTTAAAGCAAAATCTTATAAGAAAAATGAAACACCGTTTTTTCCTCTCTATTGCTGCTTTTTCTTTTTTATTTATGCTGATGGCATTTGTGCCCGGCACTGTTACAAACAACGATCAGCCCACCTTTATTACAAAAGACATTGTTGAAGTCCCTGTCAATAATCCATATTATATTATTGTAGATAAGAGTGATTACGAATTGAAAGTATATGACGATGAAGGTTGGTACGCTACTTATCCCATTGTGTTTGGCAGCAAAGACCTGAGCGATAAAATGCGGGAGGGCGACAAACGCACACCTACCGGCAACTTTAAAGTGGTGCTCAAAAAAATACATCAGAAATGGGGCCCCGAGTTGTTGTTAGACTATCCCACGCCTGAGAGCTACAAACGTTTTAATGATAGAAAGCAGAGAGGTCTCATTCCCAGGACTGCCCGCATAGGAGATGGTATTGCCATACATGCAACCCGCCCAGAAGAAGAGTGGACCGTTGATAATTTTTTTAACTGGACAGACGGCTGCGTCTCGGTCAAATATTCTGAAATGAAAGATTTGTTTTCCTACATCCCCGTGGGAACACCGGTGACTATACAACCCTAAATTGATTTATGATGTCTGATTTATGATTTTTGATTTTGTGCGTCCCTGATGAAGGAGACGTTTTTTAAATGAAAAATCATATATGGTACTGAAATGAATTCGGGAGTTTCCTAAATCATGAATCCGAAATCTGTTTGGGTTTTTTCTAAATCAAACATCATAAATCAAAAATCCGATCGGTTGTTTGCAAATCATATATCATAGATCAGACATCAAAAATCTCTTCCGTTCTACAAATCAAAAATCAAATTCCCGTCTCCATAGCTTAGAAACCGGAAGTCGTTTTGCAATGCATGGTCGTACGTTTTTTTCCAGTACCCGTTCAATTTCGTTGGCGAGCAATTGTGAGGCGGGGAGGCTTGCCTTTACGCTATCAAAAAAGCAGTTTCCAGGTTGTCCATTTTAAATTGAATCAGGATTTTAAATTCAAGTATTTGTAGAATATATCTAAGAATTAGAGTCGGATTTCTAATTTAAATAGAAATATTATTCTCAAGTCCACTTTTACATGAAAAGTTGTCAGCCTCGGTGATTGAAATTGAAATAACTTTAAAATGGCATTTAATCAATTCCGAAAGCGCCCTAGTAAAAAACAGCGAAACACAAGATGAAACAGAAACCCCGCCAAACAAAAGGAAACCGAACAGATGGCAACATTAGCCACAGTATATGTAATACTATTTTCAGCATTACCACATTGCCACCATGGTAAAACTTACAGCTATAAACTACAGGCGGCTTAAGCATTTTATTAAAATAAAGTGTTTAATGCCCTCAAACATTTTTTATCTTAAAAAAATACGAATGAAAAATATAATAGTAATTATAACGCTGATGCTGCTATGCGCAGTAGGTTGTAAAAAGGAAAAAATTGCAGAAATAGATAAACTACCAGCAGCAACCCAAACCGGCGCCAATACTTTTGGTTGTCTTGTAAATGGCAAGGCCTGGGTAGCACAAAGAAATGATTGTAACTTTTTTTGTGATGCTAGTTTTAAAGTTATTTATGATGGAGGGAATGGCGGAAACTTAGGAATAACAGGCTTATTTATTAATTTGCAAGAAGGTATTAATCAAGGCATACTACTGGGATTTGATTCAACCAATTTTAAATCACAATTTATTTATAACCAAAATCATGCAAGTGCAATTGGCTTTACTTTCATTGATAATTCCCAATACACCAGGTCTTGGGATTCTTTAGTTTCATGCACAGGTTCTATCAACTTGACCGCTTATAATTTACAGACAGGAATAGTGTCGGGAACTTTTGAGTTCACTTTAGTTAAACCGAATTCTGAAGCAATTATAGTGACCAATGGCCGCTTCGATAAAAAACTTTAAAACTTCTTTTAAAACTATTTTATGAAATCAATTTCTATTTTTTCAGCATTGCTGTTAATGCATTTTTGTGTCCTAGCGCAAACAGATCCTGTTCGCACAGAGCAGAGTTTTATTTTTTAAAATATTGACAAAACGCAAATACCTAAGAAACAATGCAAATACTCCAATTGCTTTGCTTTACAATTGTAATGGAAGCCTAAGAGAACATAAGCCTTTACAATTACTTATTACAGGTTTACTCTAATCAAAAGAAATAAAATTTACATTCACATTATCTAACCGACCCACACAATGACAAAGCCCCGTCAAATAAAAGGAAACCGTACAGATGCTGACATCAGCCACAGCATACGCAATACTATTTTTATCATTACAACTTTGCCGCCTCGGCGATGATAGAAACAATAATATTTTTTAAACGAAAAAATAAATAGAATAAAAAATTATAAATCACTAATACTCGTATTACTATCTGCCGCATTACTTGCCGCAAGCTGTAAAAAAAATAAAGTACCCGATGCTCGTACCGAGCTTGAAAAACTGCCACCCATTACCCAAACAGGCGCTAATACTTTTGGTTGCCTGGTAGATGGTAAAGCCTGGCTACCCAACGGTAGTAAACCACAAACGGGGGGACCAAATATTCAAGTATATGTAGACCCTACTTTTCAAGGAGGAGCATTTTATGTTACTGGCCACCAATATAAAATACCCGGTTCAACAATCTCGATAGGCTCAGGCAATTGCACAAATACTGGAATATACAATCTAACCAATAATGTAAATGCAGCCAGTTATTTAAAATCAGTTTTAGGCTCCTTATCGTGCGAATTAAGGAGTGATGATTCTGGCACTTTCAAAAACGGGTTTTTTATTGTCACTATGTATGACTTGAGCACTGGCATTTTCTCCGGAACTTTTGAATTCAAATTGTTTAATCCCCAAAGTCTATGTAACGATACTGTTAGAATTACCAACGGTCGCTTCGATGTTAAATTATAAATACTTAAAAACCCAAATTATGCAACCAAAATATAAATTTGCTTATACCCGTTTAAAAATTATTTTAATACTAGCAATTAGCTTTTCGAGTTTTTTCGCAGCAGGGCAAGAAACTGATAGTGTGCGTATATCTATAAAACAATATATTGGCGCCCCTCAATAAAGCACTTATACCCACAGGCATTCTTGCAGAGAACAGCTACCCGCTTTTAGACCTCAGCGTTTATAATGGACAACTTAGCGCAGATAATACTCTCGATTTTGCGCAGTGGCGTTTGCTCTATAACCAAGCGCTTAGTGGTGCTTATGTTGCACCTGTGGGCTTACCCAATATTGCTCAGTTAAACACAGATTACAATACAGCCAGAAATAATGGTGTAAATAATGTAGTAAGCTTATCGCTGATAAACTATGCAAGCATAAAACCAACAGCCATTACAGATGGATTTATGACGGCCTCTAACGGGCAGTTATTTGATAACAATCCGGGAAGCAAATACCAGACAAATAAATTATTTATAGCCGCTGCTGTAAATAACACGGCCAAAAACGGAGTTCTTAATTTGTTTTTTAGCCCTAATTTATTTTATACAAATACAGGGGTTAGTATAACAAACGTACAAGTTGATTTTGGTAATGGCAATGGCTTTGTACCAGCAGCTTTTAATACAACCATTAGCGGGTTTTATACCAGCATCGGAAACAAACAGCTTATTTATAAAATTACTTTTAGCGATGCCAATGTTGTTCAGTGTTATAATAATGTTTACGTGCCATATATACCGTCCTCTGGTAGTGCCAGGTATGCGGAAGCACCCAGGACAGCCACGGGAGCAGATATACCCGATGTGATTTTAACCAGCCCTAACAATGCTGCACATAGTGGCGTCGAACTATTTATACGCCGCAGCGTAACCAACACTGCGGGCACGAATGCAGATCCTCAGTTTAGAAAACCATTGATAATTGTGGAGGGCTTAGACCTAAGCAGTGCTACTTCCTTAGTGGGCAATGGATACAACTATAATAATTTTAGAAATGAAATTATAGCAGATCAAACAAGGTTTACGTCAGCTACAAACCCATTTCAGCCATTCGACCAATACCTTGATGATGTGGCAGGCTACGATTTGATATTTGTAAACTGGCACGATGGGGTAGATGATATACTGCGAAATGTACTGGCACTAAGGGATGTAATAAATTTTGTAAACACCCATAAACAAGCGGGGGCACAGCAAAACGTAGTGTTAGGCATTAGTATGGGTGGCCTGGTAAGCAGGTACTGCCTGGCACAAATGGTAAAGGCTGGCGGGACGGGTATAAATGCCCACCAAACGAGATTGCTCATTACTCACGATAGTCCGCACCGGGGCGCCAATATTCCACTGGCTCTCCAGCACTTATTACAAGGGCTACGCAAGCAAAAAGTAAAAGCGTTTTTAGGCATTTACAATAAGCGATTAGATGAAATAATTCCGCAATTTATGGATGTAAATACAGCCATAAACAGTCCTGCGGCTACACAACAATTGTTAGCACGGGTAGTAGACGATAATGGAACGCTGTCTTACAATACTTTTCTGGACGGTGCTTACAGAACAATGATAAATTTTGCTGGTACCGGATTTACGCAGCCGTATAGGTTTGTAGCCACAAGCAATGGCAGCCAGTGTGGTATTCCTGTAGCCGCTCCATACAGCCAGCTTGCAAGCCTGGATGCAGAAGGCATTGCCTTCCTCTTTGGCCTTAAGTTATGGACCAAAGGCCGAGCCTACCTGGATATGCGCAGATTACCAGATATAGGACAAACGAGTAGCATATTAAATTTTAATTTGAAACTGAAAGTAAAAATCCTAGTTTTTAATCTGTTGAAAATTTCTATGCAAATACAGAAAAATGCCCCCGGTAACTTATTACCGTTAGACGGATTAGCCGGAGGTACAAGAGATTTAGGCGGTGCAGCATTATCAGCAAATTTATCAACCGTGCCGCCAGCAAGTGGTAGTTCGAATTGGTTGATATTCGGTTATAGTTATAATTATAGTACACCTTATATAGCACCAACATTTTCGTTTGTGCCTACTACCAGTTCTTTAGATGTGGTTAATTTTAACGCAGTAAATATTCCATATTCTGTGCCTGTAACAGGTTTAAACGGAAGTAGATCAGAAAATTATATTGCACAAGAAAGCATAACGCTTGCCGCACCAATTGGAGTCACGAACAATGTAAACCATACAGATTTTTATGCACGTACGTGCAATTGGTTGTATAATGAAATGGAAAACCTGCCACAGACTACAAGTTGTCTCGATCACTGCGGCATAACTACGATAAACGGCCCCGCAACATTGTGCGGCACGAGTACCTATACTGTCCTTAATTTGCCCCCCGGCTCAACGGTAATATGGTCAGCAACGCCTGCGGGTCTCGTAAGTTTTGGGTCACCCAATCTGACGCAGACAACTGTATCCCAAACAGGTAGTGGCACTACCACTTTAAGAGTAACGATATCTAATGCCTGTAATAGCCCCGCAGTTACAAAGACAATTTCAGTGGGTGCACCATCCCCTAACTCTTATTCTGTACTCGGTGCTGCCACAGTGTATGCGAGTGCAGGGTATTATTATTCTGCAGGTTATCTCGGCAATGCTACATTTGTAACCAACCCCTTTTGGCGGGTACCCGCAGATTGGACCATAGTTAGCGGGCAGGGAACCAATAACATCCAGGTAATGACAGGCAATACCGGTGGTGCCGTAGAGCTGGACTTTGATAATGTTTGTGGCGAGAGAACAGGCGTTTTTAAAACAGTAGAGATTGGTTTTGGTGGCCCCCCGCCGCTGATAGTAACGGATCCCCAAAGCAGACAATCATCTGCTACTGTGCTAACGGTGCTGGCTACACCTAACCCTGCAAATAACAACGTAACCATTGCATTGGTGAGCCAGGAAACCGGCACCAAAAGGAGTACCATGAATGTAATAGAACAAATAAGGATAACTGATAAAACAGGGATGCAGAAAAGGCAGTTTAGTTTTAAAAGCCGCAACAGCTCGCAGAACATCAGCCTCAGCGGCCTTGTACCGGACACTTATGTTGTTCAGGTTTTTAACGGAGAGCAATGGCTGAGTAGCAAATTACTGGTTTTGTAAGTGTTGGTAACTAAAAGAGTAAACAGAGCCATCATATCATTAGATAGGTGGTTCTGTTATTTTATAAAATTCTTTGATATGCAAATTTTTGAAATTAAGCGCAAGGGAAGTTCAAATATCCCTTATTCGAAACCTTTCATTCTTCATCACAAATCAAAAATCAAATTCCCATCGCCATAGCTTAGAAATCTGAAATCGTTTTGTAGCGCATAGTCGTACATTTTTTTCCAGTCATCGCCAATGGCGGCCGCTACCAGCAGCAACAAAGTAGATTGGGGTTGGTGAAAGTTAGTGATGAGCATATTTGCCATCCGAAACTTATAACCAGGAGCAATGAGTAGTTGGGTTTGTGTAAAGATGTGTTGTGTGTTATGTTGCTGCATCCAGGCTAGCAATGCCTCCAGCGCCTCAGCTGGTTTTACATCCGCAGAAAGTAAAGGTTCGTTGTACACATCCCACTGATGTATCGTCAATTTTTTTTCGTCAGGGTTTAACCAGGTTTTTACACCCAGCCAGTACAAAGATTCCAGCGTGCGCAAAGAGGTGGTTCCTACTGCCGCAAGTTTTCCAATCTTCGTTTTTAGTTCCCTGATGGTCGTTTCATTCACATCAATAAATTCTGCATGCATTTCGTGGTCCTGCATGCTAGCCGCTTTTACAGGTTTAAAAGTGCCGGCACCTACATGCAGCGTTACAAATGTTTTGCTGATATTTTTTTCTGCCAGTTGGGCAAAGATATTTTCTGTAAAATGAAGACCTGCCGTAGGAGCAGCAACAGATCCGTCCTGCTCCGCAAAAATGGTTTGGTACCTGCTCACATCTTCCTCCTCGGTACTGCGTTTTATATAAGGCGGCAGGGGGGTATCTCCGGCTTCTTCTATCACTGCTGCAAAACTAACATGTGCCGGCAGCCAGGAAAATGCAATGCTATACGCTTCCGGTAATTTATCTATCATCCTTGCCTGCAGCAACACATTTTCTCCATTTACAATTAAGTGTTTTTCCAGTACTTCATTCTTCCACTTGGCAGCGCCGCCCACCAGGCATTTCCATTGAGAGTGGCCGGTGGCAGCCATTACAGTGCTGTACTCCGTAATGTCGCCCTGCGGCTCCAGGCAAAAAACTTCAATGCCAGCGCCCGTGGTTTTTTTGAAACGTAGGCGTGCATTGATCACCCGGGTGTTGTTAAACACAAGCAGTGTTTGCTCCGGCAAAAGGCTGGCAATATTTGCAAAGGTATTTTGGGTGATGGCCCCCTGCTTGTATACCAATAATTTAGAGGCATCTCTTTGCGCCAGCGGATGCAACGCAATTTTCTCTTCTGGCAGATGATAGGTATAGTCCTGTATGGATATTTTTGCTGGGTCCATTATTGAAGAAAGGCAGTTACTTCGTTTGTCCACTTAGTAGTTTCTTTTTTGCAAAAAGATTCGTGACCGCTGTTCTCGTACACCACCATTTTTTTGCTGCTGATAATATTATTGTAAATAAGTTCTGTTTCTTGCTGCGATACACGGGGGTCTTGCTTGCCCCACTGCAGCAACACAGGGCATTGAATTTTTTTTGCATATGCTGATGGCTCCAGGTTAAAGGCCATGAAGCCATGCATGGAGCCTCCCCAAAAAGTAAGCATTGTTGCCAGCGGTTGCTGTGGCAGATGCATAATTTTCAAACGCCCTTTTACCGCATCGTATAGGGAGCCAAAAGGCATTTCAAGAATAACTTTAGAAGGTTGCAGTTCGTAATCGTTGATGGCTTTGGTAACGGTGGCTGCACCCAAAGAAACGCCGTACAACACGATGTTTTTTTCGCCATGTTTCTTTAAATAGTCATAGGCCAATTGTACATCTTCCGCTTCCTCATAGCCAATGGTGCAAGTATTTCCCTCGCTGTTACCGTGCGCTCTAAAATCAACGAGGAATGTATTGTATCCTAACTTTCTAAAAACTGCTGCCTCGGTGAGTAAGGCAGATTTTTTGCTACCATGCCCATGAAACATAGCTATCGTGCCTTTTGCTGTAGCCGCAGGAAGCTGCCAGGCCGAAAGCTTGAGGCCGTTGCCAGTTGTAAGCGTAATATTTTGTACAACGGTATCGGGTGCCAGGTTTTGAGATTTTAATGTTTTGGCACCCATAAAAATATCACTGGCTTTTGCCCAGGCGCTTTTTTTTGTTTCCGGCTGCATGGCTACGGAACTGCGATCGTAAAAATGCGTGAGTTTATATGCATGAAAAATAACCATTATATTAAGAAGGAGGAAGATGACTAACAGGCTCTTCAGCACCAGCTTGACGAATTTTTTCATTGCGTAGTTTTAGAATTTCAAAAATACCTTAAACAAGGTACAAACGGTAAATTTTGTTGGTTGCTTATGACTAATTTCGGGTACAATTTCAATTTAAATAAGTATGAATATGCAAATTTCGAAAAAGGTTTTGGGGATAGTCCTCACAGTGAGTGCTTTTACGGCTGTGGCCCAGCCTGCCAGGCAGGAATGGAAGCAGGCAAGTGCTGCCGGCTACACGTACAAGTACGTTACCGGCGATCCGTCTAAGGCAAGATTTTATACACTCAAAAATGGCTTGACCGTAATACTTAGCCCTACCAACAAGGACCCACGGATTCAGGCTTATGTGGCAGTGAAGGCAGGAAGTAAAACCGATCCTGCTACCAACACAGGCCTTGCTCATTACCTGGAGCACATGATGTTTAAAGGAACAGACAAATTTGGTACACTAGACTGGGCTAAAGAAAAGCCAGAGCTGGATAAAATAAATGCATTGTATGAGCAATACAATCAAACTAAAGATGAAGCCAGGCGTAAAGCAATCTACCACCAGATAGATTCTGTGAGTGGCGTGGCCAGTAAATATGCTATTGCCAACGAATACGATAAGATGCTCAGCTCTATGGGTGCCCAGGGCACCAATGCTTTTACGTCTTTTGAACAAACAGTTTATACAGATGATATTCCTGCTGCGTCTATTGACAAATACATTGCTGTGCAGGCAGAGCGTTTTAGAGATTTGCAGCTGAGAATATTTCATACAGAACTGGAAGCTGTGTACGAAGAAAAAAACCGTGGCCTTGATACTGACGGAAGAAAAGTAATTGAAAAACTTTTTGCAGAATTATTTAGGAACCACAATTATGGTTTGCAAACTACCATCGGTACCATTGAGCATTTAAAAAATCCTTCGCTGGTAGAAATAAGAAAATATTTCAATACTTATTATGTGCCCAATAACATGGCCATCATCATGAGTGGAGATTTCAATCCTGATGTTCTAATCAAAAAAATTGATGGAGCCTTTTCTTATATGCAAAACAAGCCTGTACCGAAATATACTTTTCAGCCGGAAACCCCCATTGCATCTCCCATATTGGCAGAAGTAATTGGTCCCGACGCAGAAAGTGTAACCATCGGATTCAGGTTGCCGGGCAACAAATCTAAAGATGTATTGCTGGCAGACCTCGTTGGCCAGATACTTACCAACGGAAGAGCGGGTTTAATGGACCTTAACCTGGTAAAAAAGCAAAAGTTGCTGAGAGCCGGAGCTTCAGCATTTACATTGATTGACCACGGCATACTTTACATGAGCGGCAATGCAACACAAGGCCAATCCCTCGAAGAAGTGAAAAACCTGATGCTGGGAGAAGTTGAAAACCTGAAAAAAGGAAACTTCGACAACAACCTGATTACCTCCATCATCAACAACCAAAAAAAATCGGTAATACTGGCTTCTGAAACCTACAGCTCCAGGGCTGCAGAATTGATGGATGCCTTTACCAATGAGCTGGACTGGAAAAAACAAGTGTCTTATGTAAACGATCTGTCAAAAATAACCAAAGCAGATATTGTAGCTTTTGCTAACAAATATTTTGCAGACAATTATGTAGCCATCTACAAAAGAAAAGGGGAAGATAAAAATATTGTAAAGGTTGACAAGCCTTCCATTACCCCGGTGGAAACCAATAGCACCAGGCAGTCTCCGTTTGTAAAAGCGGTGAACAACATGGCTAGTTCAGCCGTAAAGCCTGTGTGGATTGATTACAATAAAGATTTACAAAAAGCAACACTTGGCCCTGCCAGGGTATTGTATGTTCAAAATAAAGGCAACAGTATTTTTCGCTTGCGCTACAGGTTTGATATGGGTACCTGGAATGATAAAAAGCTTGCGGTGGCTGCCCAGTACCTTTCTTTTTTGGGTACAAAAGATAAAACTGCAGAGGATATCACCAAAGAGTTTTACAAAATTGCTTGCAGCTTTAATGTAAACGTAGGCGAAGAATATACTACAGTGCTGATAGAAGGCTTGCAGGAAAACTTTACTACTGCAGTGACATTGTTTGAAAACCTGTTGGCAAACTGCCAGGGAGACGAAGCGGTGCTGGCCTCCTTAAAAGCCCGGCTGGCAAAAGCGAGAACAGATGCCAAAGCCAACAAGGGAGCTATTCTTGGTGGCCTCACTTCTTATGCAAGGTATGGTAGCAAGAATCCATTCAACTATACATTGAGCGACGAAGAAATTAAAGATCTTACTTCTGCAGAGTTGGTAAGTATGCTGCACAAGCTGAATTCGTATCCGCACCAGGTTTTGTATTATGGCCCTCAACCATTGCCGGCTCTTACCGCATCTTTAAAACAATTACACAAAATGCCAGCAACTTTTGTAGCAGCACCTGCTAAAACTAAATTTACGCTTGCGGAGCAGGATGAAAACAAAGTGCTTTTTGCAGATTACAATATGGTGCAGGCAGAAACCCGTTGGATAAGAAACGGTGGTAAGTACAATGCCGGAGACGAAGCCATCGTAAACATGTTCAACAATTATTTTGGTAGTGGCATGGGTGCCCTCGTTTTTCAAACTATACGGGAGTCTAAAGCATTGGCTTACTCTACCAATGCCGGGTACATTACGCCGTCAAAAAAAGAAGACAGTTACTTCACGGCGGCCTATGTGGGTAGCCAGGCAGATAAATTTAACGAAGCAGTGATAGCCATGAATGAATTGCTCAACGACATTCCTGAAATAGCTTCTAATATCGAGTTTGCAAAAAGCAGTATTAAGAAAGATATTGAAACGCAACGCATCACCCAGGATGGAATTATTTTTAATTACCTGGATGCAGAGCTGAAAGGTAATAAAGAAGATTTGCGTATAAAGAAATATGCTGCCGTCAATAGCATTGGTTATAAAGAATTGAAAGATTTTCATACCAGGAACATTGCGAACAAAGCGTATACTTATGCTGTGGTTGCTTCTGAAAATAAAATTAAAATGGAGGACCTGCAAAAACTGGGAGAAGTAAAGAAACTTAGCCTCGAAGAGATATTTGGGTACTAAGCAAACCTGTTTTTCATAAAAAAGCTGCCATTGATCAAAAATCAATGGCAGCTTTTTTTGTGGCTTCTAACAACTTGAATCAGTTGAAACCGCCTGTATTTACACTTGCAATATTTAAAAATAAATATTGATGTTGCTTTGGAAATTATTGGTAACAGCGGCATTTAAAACTTTAATAGAATCGACGGTGTTCTTCGTGGTCTTAGTGCGGCTAATATTGAACACATCTATTTCGCCACACTCCAAAGAGATAAACAACTTTGCCCTTGTGTAATAAATGGTGAAAGTATCCGCCGGCATAGTGGCTGAAACCTTGATGGCGAAACTCGTAGAATCAACAGCGGGCGACAAATTAGAACTTACGGCGCTGATACCTGGCTTTTGATCAAACAGCAAATTGCCGGTTGTTAAATTGCTCATGGATAAAGAACTGGCAGAAAAGCTAACGTCCGAGTTGTTGGATATGGTGCGAAACGAAGCATTTAAATTTGAAATTTTCGACTGGTTGCAAATGGTGTATTGATCTGTGCACGCAGTCATTTCTATGCATGCAATAACGGAAGTTATAATAGAAAACGTTTTTCTCATGTTCATAAATAATTATGACGCAAGATACAATAACACTTTTTCTTTTGCTAACAATACCGGTATTTAGTCAGTCATCAACGCCTGGTAAATGGTTTCATGAATTTTGGGGCGCACATTCATGTTGAGTAAAGTGTTGCTGCCAGAGGGATGTACCCGGTTACTTAAAAAAACATACACAAGGTTCCTTGCAGGGTCGGCCCAGGTACTGGTGCCCGTAAAGCCTGTGTGGCCAAAGGTTTTGGCAGAAGCCGATAAAGTGGGGTAGGGTTCTTTGCGGCTGTTGTTGTCTTTTTCTGGTTTGTCAAAACCATAGCCACGGCGGCTGATGCTGCTTTGGTAAGCGGTAAACAAGGCCACAGTTTCCGGAAGCAGGTAACGCTTGCCGTTATAAGTTCCGCCATCCATCAACATTTGCATAATAGCGGCAATATCGTAAGCATTGCTGAACAAACCGGCGTGGCCGGCTACACCGCCCATCATAGCTGCGCCGGGGTCGTGCACATCACCTCTCAACAACTGGCTGCGAAATTTTTTTTCTTCTTCGGTAGGTACTATGCGACTCAGGCTGTTCTTTTGCAAAGGGCTAAACCCGATGGAAGTTAAACTCATTGGGTTGTAGAAAGTTTGCTTTACATAAGCATCCAGCGAAAGGCCGCTCACAGTTTCTACAATTTTACCCAGCAAAATGAAATCATTGTCGCTGTACACATATTTATCCATGGGTCCCACCGGGCTTCTCAGGATTCTTTTTTCTATACTGTCTTTCCAGCCATTAGCCATGTAAAAGCCGTTAGCTACTCTTATGCTAAAAGAGTCCTTTTTCTTATCTGAGTAGATACCGGGTAGCGGTGCACCGGCAGTATCCAGCGTTTCTTTATAAAAAGGAATATACGATACCAGGCCTGCCTGGTGTAACAGAATTTTATTGAGCGTAAGATTCTCTTTGTTGCTGCCTCTTACAAAAGGCAGGTAGGTGCCTAGCGTTTTCTTTAAATCTATTTTACCTTCTTCGTACAATTTCATCACAGAGATAGTAGTAGCACAAATTTTTGTAACAGAAGCCATATCAAAAACAGATTCTACATTTATAGGCTCCGAGATTTTGTAAGTATAATTGCCATACGCTTTTTCGTAAGCAATTTTACCATCTTTTAGCACCAATACTACGCATCCCGGAGCGGCTTTTTTGTCAATGGCATCATTGGCAATGGAATCTATTTTTTCCATACGGGCCATGTCCATTCTCCACTGATTGGCAGAAGGAGTTTTAAATGCCGACATTGTTTTTCCAAATTGAAGGCTTTTGCACACAGTAACAGGTAGTACACCTTTGTAGGGAAGTTTGCCTTGCAGCATATCTACCGCTACGGCCTGCACCATTTCGTCATCTTCATAACAAATAACCAGGTTCTTTGCATCGCACCAGTTTTTGGCAGCATAAGCATTTCCAAATTGAAATACAATGCTGTTGGTTTTTTGTTGAAGCGAATTTACCAGGGCAATGCTATTGCTGGTCAAGCCAAAATTATTACCTGGTGTGCGGCCCATGTTGTGAAGGCCAATGACGACTTTCTTAAATCCTTTGCTTAATTTATTTACCAGCAAGTTTATGTCGTCCTGGTTTTTAACGAGCACATCGCTGTAAAAAACGGAGGCATTGTAATCAGCCTTCATTCTTTGTACAAAAGCATTCTCTTTATCAGTGCCCAGTACTACCAGTGCTACCTCTCCTGGTTTATTATGGTTCCATGTTGTTAACGGAAAAAAACTATCGTCTTTTTTCGCAGCCAGGGTAATAGCATTTTCTGCTACCAATTTGCGCATAGCAGGTATCCCTGCATTTAAGTCTGCTGTTAAGTTGTGTAAATCAATGGGGGTATAATTGGCAAGGCCATAATCAAATTTTGATTGTAATACTTTTTTGCAATGAAGTTCAATGTCTGCCCAGCTCAGACGCCCTGCGGCAATCGCTTCTTTTATTTTAGCAACGGCTTCAGGCACATCTCCCGGCAGGCATAGCATATCGTTGCCGGCAATAAGGGATTGTACAGAAGCTTCCCCGTTGGGAAAGAATTTTTTCACCCCCTGCATTTCCAGCGCATCAGTAAAAGTGAGTCCCTGGTAGCCCAGTTCGTTGCGCATAAGACCATTGATGTTAGCAGGAGACAAAGACGTAGCCCTGTTTTTAGTATTGTCAATAGCAGGTATAAACAAATGTGCTACCATTACGCTACCAATGCCTGCATTAAATATTTGACGAAAGGGATAGAGTTCCAACGAGTCTAATTGCGCCACCGTTTTATTGACCACCGGCAGGTCGTAGTGAGAATCTACATCTACATCGCCGTGTCCCGGAAAATGTTTGGCACAGGCCATTACACCTACATCCTGCATGCCCTGCATGTACTCAATACCATAACGAGCCACTTTATATTTGTCTTCGCCAAAACTGCGGTCGTTTATCACCGGGTTATTTGGATTGTTATTTACATCTACCACGGGAGCGTAGTTTACTTGTAGGCCAACACGTTTGCATTGTTCGCCTACGAGCCTGCCATATTGATAAACCACGGTGGCATCTTGCATGGCACCCAGCATCATTTGTCTTGGTAAGGGGAGCACACTATCAATCATGCGCATGCCCACACCCCATTCTGCATCAATGCACATCAGCACCGGCGTTTTTGCTTTTGCCTGCAATTTGTTTATTATTTCGGCTTGCTTTACCGGGCTGCCCTGAAAAACGCAGATACCACCAATGTTGTATCGTTGTATGAGTGAATCAACCTCCTTTTCAAAAAAAGTAACTTTTTTCGTTCTGCCGTCCATGGTAGAAAGTCTCACTACCATCAACTGGCCAATTCTTTCATCATTGGTCAAAGTTTTGTAAACACTATCTGCCCAGGCAGCAGGCGTACGCAATTGCGCATTCACTTTAAACACGCAGAAAAATAAACAACAGGTGGCAAGGCTAATACACTTCATCATATGGCATTTGTTTGTTTCACAAATTAAGCAGTTTTAACTTTTGAGTGAGTAACAAAATATTTTTTAACTTTACAGCATGCCACTTGCAGATAAATACAGGCCACATTATACTTATGAAGATTATTGCCAATGGGAAGGGAACTGGGAGTTAATAGAAGGGATGCCTTATTCAATGAGTCCTGCTCCGGTACCGGCACATCAGCGGGCAAGTTTGCTTATAAGTATTAAGTTAGCAAAAGCCTTAGAAACATGTGAACAATGCAGGCTATATCCTCCGATAGATTGGAAAATAGCAGAAGATACCATTGTGCAACCCGATCTGTTGATAGTGTGTGATATCATTGAAAAAAAGTATTTGGATTTCCCACCCGTGTTGGTTGTAGAAATATTATCTCCTTCTACTGCCTCTAAAGATCGTGGAGAAAAAATGGAATTATACCAGTCTCAGATGGTGAAATATTATATCATTATCGATCCGCAGTTTAAGAAAACAGAGATCTATCAGTTGATAGCAAATCAATATCAGCCTGTAGCCATTAACCCCGAAAATTTCACTTTCTCTTTAGAAGATGATTGTAAGATCACAGTGGATCTTTTAGATATTTGGGATTGATGTCTTGCCTAATTTCACTCACAAGCACCTGTTCTTTTCAAATTATTAAACAAATCTTTTGCCCGACATCATTCAATTATTGCCCGATAACATTGCCAACCAGATTGCTGCGGGCGAAGTTATTCAACGCCCTGCCAGCGCAGTAAAAGAACTGCTGGAAAATGCAGTAGATGCAGGCGCAACAGAAATTAAGCTTTTGATAAATGATGCCGGCAAAGCCCTGGTGCAGGTAATAGATAACGGCAAAGGCATGAGTGAAACAGATGCCCGCATGGCATTTGAACGCCATGCTACCTCTAAGATCAGGAGTATAGATGATTTGTTTAGGATAAAAACCATGGGCTTTAGAGGCGAAGCGCTGGCCAGTATAGCTGCGGTAGCGCAGGTAGAACTGAAAACCAAAAGGGCGGAAGATGAAAATGGAGTTTACCTGGAAATTGAGAACAGCCAGGTAAAAAAGCAGGAGCCTGTGGCGATGGAAAATGGGAGTAGCATTGCCATGAAGAACCTCTTCTTCAATGTGCCCGCCCGTCGCAATTTTTTAAAGAGCAATGCATCTGAATTAAAACATATTGTAGATGAATTTATAAGGGTAGCCATGGCGTTCCCGGAAATATTCTTTTCTCTTTCTTCTAATGGACAACAAGTATTTCACCTGGAAAAAGGTTCGCTGAAGCAAAGGATCGTGCAAATATTAGGGAGCAGCTACAATGCAAAATTGGTAAGTGTACAGGAGCATACAGATTACCTGGATGTTCTGGGTTTTGTTGGCAAGCCCGAAACCGCCAAGAAAACAAGAGGCGATCAATATTTTTTTGTAAACAATCGTTTTATAAAAAGCGCTTACCTCAATCATGCCGTGATGAATGCCTTTAGCGAAATGATTGCGAAGGACAGTTATCCCATGTATTGTTTGTTTATAGACCTTGACCCGGCACAATTAGACATCAACGTGCACCCTACCAAGCAGGAGATAAAATTTGAAGATGAAAAAATTGTATATGCCTTTGTGCAAAGCGCCGTAAAGCATGCCCTCGCACAATTTAGTATTACACCCACGCTGGATTTTGACCTGGATGCTGGTATCCAAAACCTGGATGCTGTGAACAAACCTTTTACCGATGAAATCAAATCCTCGGCGGCATCTTCTTCGCTTTACCAAACTTTCACCAAAAAAAACCAGGCACATTTTATAGAAAATAAAAGCGAGCTACGGCACTGGAAAGATTTTTACGAGGCGCCTTCTGCCGGTAAAGGAACAAGCCCGGGCAGGCCTCTTGCGCCAGCGCTTACGCAGGAGTCTTTTGACAGGGGAGAATTCGCTACCACTAAATCTCTCAGCGAAACCTCGGGGTTAAAAACTGACCAGGTTTTACAAATGCACAACGCTTACTTGTTGCTGCAAAATGATAGAGGTTATTTGCTCATTAACCAGCAAAATGCGCATGAAAGAGTTTTATATGAAAGATTTATGAATGCTTTTTCCGGCAGGGCTATTGCTACGCAACGCAGTCTTTTTCCGGCCACCATCGATCTCTCTGCGGCAGATGCTGTGCTGCTCACAGAATTGCTGCCCGATTTGCATCAACTGGGTTATTTGTTAGAACCTTTCGGCCAACATACTTTTGTAATACAAGGCACACCTGCGGACATGGAAGTGGGAAACGAAAAAACTGCGCTGGAGAAAATGCTGGAACAGTACAAGCATTTTAGCACAGATCTTAAATTTTCTAAAAGAGAAAAATTGCTTCGTTCTATTGCCTTGCAACAAGGCATAAAAACCGGCATTTCGCTGGCCGCAAAAGAAATGACCAGCCTCGTTACAGAATTATTTGCCTGTGCTGTACCCAATAGTACCCCCAATGGCAAACCCACTTACATGAGTTTTAAAAAAGAGGAGTTGGATAAAATGTTTGGGAGATAGCCTGCCGATAGAAGATTAATCTCACCAAAGTAAGGTAGTTGACTGGTTGACTAGTCAATTAGTCAACTAGTCAACTGGTCACTAATTAGCTAACCACTAACCACCAATCCCTAATCAACTAGTTGACTAATCAACTAATCAACTAATCAGTACCTCTCCCTCACATTTTTCAAAAACTTCTCCACAGCTCTGCGCACCGGGGTAGCGCTTGTTTGGTAATTGTTAGCCAGCACAGAAAAAATAAGTAGTTTATTTTTTTTGGTGATGAGGTATCCACTCAATGCACAGTTGTTACTAAGCGTACCCGTTTTAGCATAAATAAAACCAGCGTCTGATTTATAAAAACTACTGATGGTGCCTTCGCCTCCTGTGGGTAGGATAGTGGTCATTCTTTCCCAGCCAAAATCATTTTTTAATTTATTTAGCACATAAACAAAACTTTGCGGTGTAAATAAATTGTATCGGCTAAGCCCGCTGCCATCCACCCATTTTGGCTTTTGCTTTAATTCCTTTAGGTCGGTTTTGAGCAAGCTGTCAATCAATGCTCTTTCATTCATGTAGCCAAGTAGTGCATTGCTTGCCATCAGCAGGGTTTGTTCTGCAAAAAAATTATCACTGCGGTGCATCATTGGTTTAAACAGCGAGTCTGCAGGCTGGGAAAATAGCTTTCTTGCGTTTACCAGGGCAGGCAAAGCTTGTAACCCAGCTAAACCACCAATACTGTCAGAGATCTCATCCAGTGCTGTTGTAGAACGATCGGTTTTAAAAGGAATTTCCTGGCTGGTAAACTTTGAGTTATCGGCAGAAAGGGAAAACTTGTTATTAGACTGCTCCCTATGGAGAGTAAACTTTCCGTCGGCCGGTATAACCATGTATAAATTTTCTGCAAATGAAGATGGGGTGGATTGTAGTTGGCCGTTTTTTAGGCGAAAGGTTGCTATGTTTCCAAACGCAGGCAGTGCGCTTCGTTCGGCCATGTAGCTGCTTTCAAAATCATTCCAGGCCCAGCCGGAGCCGAGTTCGTCAAACTTATCTTTACTGTTTATCCGGAAAACTTTAGGCTTAGGGCTGTTGGCCAAAAAGGAAAAAACCGGTTGCGCCAAAAAATCAGGATGCAGCAGGGTAGGGTCTCCGGTTCCTTCAAAGAAAATAGTATCAGCTGTTTCCTGGTATTTTAAACCTACCAAACTATCTCCTAAATATTTCATGCCGGCGTACAACGTAAACAGCTTTGTATTGCTTGCAGGCACAAAATATTTTTCTGCATCGTGCTCGTACCAGTATTTGCCGGTGGCAGGCTCAAAAATGCTGATACCAATATGACCTTGGCGAATAGAGCTGTCTGTTAATAAAATCTTGCTTGCCTGCCGGGAAATTTGTTTGTTTACAGAACAGGATGAAACGGCCGTGATCAAACACAAAGTACCCATGAGGAGGTAAGCATCTCGAACATAATTTTTCATTCTACATTATTTTATTTGCGGGTTAATCAGTTAATGAGTTTATTAGTTGACCGGTTTATTAGTTAATTAGAGGAACGGTTGATCAGTAGACCAGTTAACTAATTTGCCAAATCACCAAATCTCCAAATCTCCAAATCATCAAATCTCCAAATCATCAAATCGCCAAATTAAAGAATTAAAAAAAATCAATTCCTCTCCTGCACCCTCAGCCATCTTTCGGGTATTTCGTTGTTGCTGGCCATCACATAATCGTTGTAACTACAGGCAATAAATGCTTTGTCGGGCATTTGCATCCACCAGCGGTTGGTTCTTTTGCTTTGCAGAAACACCGTTTCTACTTCCGTAAAAGCAGTATGGTATTCATTAAAATTATTTCTTTCACTCATGTCAGATTCCTGCTTGCAACGGTTTTTGCCATCAATAAAATACCATATCATTTGAGAAATTTGTTTGGCTGTCAGATCATCTACATCATCTTGCGGACGGTAGCCGTAAATGCCAAAACTACTGAGGCCATTGCTGAGTCCGGCAAAACGAGTAAGCATACAAGCTTCAATGCCTGTGAGGCCATTAGGGCAGGTTTTATTGGCGGGGGAGTCGCTGTGTTTAATAGCATTCACATCAAAGCTAAGCAGGTGGCTGTTTCTTAAAACTGGTTCCATTTCATCTATATTTTCTGAAACGGTACCTACCCGGTAACAGTCAAAACGCAATTTATCCATTGTCTCCAGCATGCGGGGATGCACAAAATAGCTTTGAAAAGCAATGTGATTAAAATGCCTCACCATATTGGGTTCGCCGGTAAGCATTTCCATCAAAAAATTTTCGCTTCTAATGGGGCTTTCCCCACGCAGGTCAATCATGGCATCTACACAGGTTGCTTCTACCTGCATGCCCAATTCTATGTAGGCGTAATATTGCGCCAGCGTAACGTCGTGGGAGCCTCCTAACAGCAGTACCGTTTTGTTGAGGCGCAGCAATTCTGCCAAAATAGTTTTGATAGCAGCGTAGCTGTCTTTTATGGAAGCTCCTTTTTTTACATTGCCCATATCTGCAATGCGTACATCTGTATGCCAGTAATGTAGTCGATACAAATGTTTACGTACAATGTTGGCGGCATTGTTGTCTGTTTCAAAATAGCCGTTTCCCCTGCACTCTGTAATGCCCAGCAATACAATATCAGCTTGCTCAATATCTGGTAGTTCTTCTGTAAATATTTCGATGTGCTTGGCAAGCTGCCCATCTGTATATCCTTCATCATCGTTTAGTTCGTGCACAGGTACGGGTTCCAGGAATTCAATAAGATCTAACATTCAAATAAGTTTGGCGCAAACCTAATAGAATTAGGCCAGAATTTTTTAAAGGCAGCTTTTATTTTAAGTCAGAATGCTCTACGTCAGCAATCTTAGTTAGATTTATTGGAGATAGCACAATGGAATGAGCGATGGCTTACCCGGCAATAATCTGTTTTTAGAGTGCCTCCAAAAGCGTGTAAAAGAAGCATTTTTGGCCGTTACTTTTCCCTGCACTATCATTAACTTTGTAGCCTTCAACAACCAAAAAGCCATGCAAGCAAATCAAGAAGTTTTAAGTGAGGTAGTGATAAAATTCGCCGGTGATAGTGGAGATGGAATGCAGTTAACCGGAAGCCAGTTTACCAACAACTCTGCCATGCTGGGTTTAGACCTGGCCACCTTCCCCGATTTTCCGGCCGAGATACGTGCCCCGATAGGAACTTTACCGGGTGTGAGTGGTTTTCAACTTAGGTTTAGCAGCGACCGCATTTTTACTCCGGGAGATGAGTGCGATGTGTTGGTGGCAATGAATGCTGCGGCATTAAAAGTGAATTTAAAAGCACTAAAAAAAGGCGGCAGAATCATTGCGAATACGGATGGGTTTGATACCCGCAACCTCCGGCTGGCCAATTACCCGGATGGCGTAAACCCGCTGGAAGATAATAGCCTTGAAGGATACGAGCTGATAAAAATGGATGTTACCAAAATGACCCGTGAGGCATTGAAGGACATTAGCATGGGAACAAAAGAAAAAGACCGGGCAAAAAATATGTTTGTACTCGGCTTTTTGTACTGGATGTATAACCGTAGCCTGGACAATACGATCAGTTTTCTTACAGAAAAATTTGGCAAGAAACCAGAGATATTGGAAAGCAATGTGAAGGCGCTGAGGAGTGGTTATAATTTTGGAGATACGACCGAAACTTTTACCCATAGATACACCGTGGAGAAAGCCAAAATGGACAGCGGTACCTATCGCTCTATCATGGGTAACCAGGCGCTGTCTTATGGCCTCATAGCAGCGTCGCAAAAAAGCGGTGTGCCTTTGTTCCTGGGTTCTTACCCCATAACACCGGCATCAGATATTCTGCATGAACTGAGCAAGTACAAATCTTTTGGTGTAAAAACTTTCCAGGCAGAAGATGAAATTGCTGCTATTACTTCGGCTATTGGTGCCAGTTATGGTGGTTCGTTAGGACTAACTACTACCAGTGGGCCGGGTATGGCTTTGAAGGCAGAAGCCATGGGCCTTGCTGTAATGTTAGAGATACCCCTGGTAATATGCAACATACAAAGAGGGGGGCCTAGCACGGGTTTGCCAACCAAAACAGAACAAAGTGATTTGATGCAGGCTTATTACGGCCGCAACGGAGAGTGCCCAATGCCCATTGTATCTGCAAGTACGCCCAGCGATTGTTTTGAAGCAGCTTACGAAGCTGTACGCATTGCAATACAACATATGACGCCGGTTATTTTATTAAGTGACGGCTACATTGCCAATGGAGCGGAGCCCTGGAAATTCCCAGTAGCTGCAGATCTGCCAGCAATTGAGGTTAGTTTTAAAACGGAATTGGGCCATGGGGAAGAAAAATTTCAGCCTTACCTGCGGGATGAGAAGCTGGTTAGGCCTTGGGTGCTTCCGGGTACACCGGCATTAGAGCACCGCATTGGGGGGCTGGAGAAGCAAAACATAACCGGTAATATTAGCTACGATTCGGACAACCACCAGTTGATGGTGAAAATTAGACAAGAAAAAGTAGATAAGATCGCACAGTTTATTCCAAAACAAAAACTGGATAGTGGTGAAGAAAAAGGTAAAATGTTGATCATAGGGTGGGGTAGCACGTACGGAGCCATCAAAAGTGCATGTATAGAATTGGCGGCGCAGGGCATTGCTGTTTCGCACGCCCACTTGCGTTACATCCGTCCTTTCCCTGAAAACCTTGGTGACATCATCAAAAATTTTGATAAGGTAATTGTGCCGGAGATCAACAATGGTCAACTGGTAAAGATCATCAGGGATCAATACCTGGTAGATGCAAAAGGATACAATAAGATAATGGGTGTTGCTATCACCAAAGGAGAATTGATCGAATTTGTGAAGCAAGAAATTGCTGAATAGTTTATGCAAACAAATAACCCCGGAAGCTCCGGGGTTGTTTGTTTATAATCAATTTTTTATCATCTCCGCTCCCTGCCGAGTGTTAAGCCAAGTTTTAGATTTAAACTGAAGAAATTGTCATTGTCTTTGGGGTTTCCTCTTTTTTTACCGGGTAATGTTTGAGGTAAGTACTCACCACGCTGCCTGTCTGTGAGCAGGAAAGCGTTGTTTAAGCGGGCTCCTGTAAAGCCGTTGCTTAAATAGTCGGTTTCCTTGTCAATATAAGTTGTACTCACATCATCCAGGTAGTCTGTGTTGGTTGGCCTGTATAAAAACTCTACTCTCAAATTAATCAAGGGCGATAATTCATATTTTACGCCGCCACCAATAGGAATTGAAAGTCCACTTAATTTGTAAGGCTGCCTGTCTGGATATTCTACAAAACCCTGCCCCTCTGTACTTAGAGGTTGGAGGTTTACCCAGGTGCCGTTCAAATTAGCTTGTGGGTTAAATTTGAAATATCCCACACCAGCCATAATGTAAGGAGAAAAGCGGGGAGGTTCCACTTCTTTCACATCCCAGTCTACAAATGCATAAAGCGGATAAAATTCCGCTATCAGGGATATTTCGGTAATGTTACTTCTGAAACTTAAATTTCTATTGTAGCGTGCACGGGCAATATCTTTCATGGGCACGTTAACTAACACGCTGTCGTGGGCGGAGACTTTACCAAAGCTTGCTTCGAGGCGTAAGCCCACCATATCTAAATATAAAGCACCAAAATAAAGACCGGCAGCTAAGTTGTTGTTGCCCATGTTCAAATCTTTGGTAAATTTTCCACCAAAGCCTTGCTTACCACCAATATCGGTGAGGCTGTTCATGGCGCCGATAGACCCACCCAATTCGTAAACAACGGGAGTGTTGTAATATTTTCCGTTGTAAAAGTATTGCGCAGACGCATTTTTGCTAAGTCCAAAAAGCAGGAGGAGCGAGGTTGGAAATATTATCTTTTTTATTACTTTAAACATGATCACATCAGTTTTCGCAGTATAGTTCTTAAATGTATACAAAGGAAACGATTATTATCCAGTTTTTAGTTTGCGGGCTATTTGATTGTTGAAATATTTACATACAGGCCGCAAACCGCACTGCATGCATTTTGGGATACGGGCCACACAAATATAACGACCATGCAAGATCAGCCAGTGGTGGGCTTTGTGAACATACTGGCTTGGGATATTTTTGATAAGTTGCTTTTCTGCTGCATAAGGTGTTTTTGAACCAACAGTAAGACCAATTCTCGCACTCACCCTGAACACATGCGTGTCCACCGCCATATTAGGTTGTTCATCAATAACACTGGTTATCACATTCGCTGTTTTTCTACCCACCCCCGGTAGTTTCACCAATTCATCCACCTGCATTGGCACTACTCCCTGGTACTCGGTCATCAGCATGTTGGCCATCCCTATCAAATGTTTTGATTTGTTGTTGGGATAAGAAACACTTTTAATAAGGCCGAATACCTCCTCCGAACTGGCCTGGCTTAGGGCTACGGCATTTGGAAATTGCTGGAACAGGGCAGGTGTAGTGGCATTGATTCGTTTATCTGTACACTGTGCAGATAGGATGACGGCTACCAGTAGCTGAAATGGATTGTCGTAGATCAATTCAGTTTCTGCATCGGGAGCATTGGCTAAGAAAAAATCTATTACAAAATTGTAACGTTCTTTTTTTGTCATAAAAAACCCTGGCAATATGCCAGGGTAAATTTCATTTAAACCTACGGCAGTTAAGCATTTTCAGATAGTTCTGAAATAGATTTCTCGGCATAGTTGAAAATATTTTCTAATGTTTGTTTTCTTGGCGAAACTAATTTCACTGTATTCAATTCTGTGTGAGCTGCCGAAAGAATATTCATTTTCTCCCTTAAGCTCCAGTCAGAAACAAGAGCGGCGGTAATTTCTGCCGTTTTTTGTGGGGAAGTCTCTTTGTAAATAAACTGAAGAAGATCTTCCATTGTAAAATTGTACATAGGCTGTTTAAGCGTGTTAAGTAATTAAATATCAATTGTCCGGTTATATAAACGACGGTCGTAAAATTATATTGTTTAACCCTGCAATTTTCACACTTATTCTTCGGAATTTACGATGTAAAGGTCCTCATTGTCCTTTTTCATATAATATTTTTCCCGGGCATATTGTTCTATGGTCTGGGCATTTGTCTTTAAAAGATCTAATTCTACCCTCGTATTTTTTATTCTTTGTTCTAAAACCTCTTCGCTTTTTTCCAGGTCCGAAAGTTTATTTCTCCTGTCGTGAATGAGTCCCCAATCCTTTGGGTCGAAAAACAACATCCATACCACAAACAACAGGGAGGCAATGAAATATTTATTTTTTAAAACAGAAATGATAGGCTTCAGGCTATTCATATAAAGTATAGTTGATACAATTTACGCAATACTATGCAATTAATAAATGAATAATTAAAGGGATCATAAAAAGCAGAAAAAAAGAGCATGCCCCTTTAATCCCGGCATGCTCTTATGCAAAAAAATGTGTACCTACTTATTTCCCGAATTTTATTTTACCGGCAGGGAATTGACCGCTCTCACCCAGTATTTCTTCGATCCTGATCAGTTGGTTGTATTTTGCTATCCGATCGCTGCGGCTTGCAGAGCCGGTTTTTATTTGTCCGCAATTTAAAGCTACGGCCAGGTCAGCAATGGTGCTGTCTTCTGTTTCGCCACTTCTATGGCTCATGATTGTGTTGTAACCCGCCTGCTGGGCCATGCTTACGGCGTTGATCGTTTCTGTTAGGGTACCAATCTGGTTCACTTTTACAAGCAGGGCATTGGCAATATCTTCTTTAATACCTCTTTCCAGCCTTTTAACATTGGTTACAAAAAGATCATCGCCTACCAACTGTATTTTGCTGCCCATGGTTTCTGTCATCAGTTTCCATCCCTTCCAATCATCTTCTGCCATTCCATCTTCAATAGAAATGATGGGGTATTGTTTCACCCAGTTAGCCCAATAATCTACCATTTTTTCGGAACTTAATTTTTTGCCATCGCTTTTATGAAAATGGTAGACCTTTTTTGCCTTGTCGTACATTTCGCTCACTGCCGGGTCAAGGGCAATAGAAATTTGGGAACCAGCTTTAAAGCCTGCAGCGCTTATGGCCAGCATCACTGTTTCAATGGCTTCTTCGTTGCTTTGGATGTTGGGAGCAAAGCCACCCTCGTCACCCACATTGGTGCTATATCCTTTTTTCTTCAATACAGCTTTTAAGGCGTGAAAAATCTCCACACCCCATTGCAAACCTTCGCTAAAAGAAGTAGCACCTACAGGCATCACCATAAATTCCTGGAAGTCTATTTTGTTATCTGCATGCGATCCGCCATTTAAAATATTCATCATGGGGATGGGGAGTATCTTAGCATTGGTACCGCCTATGTAACGGTACAAAGGAAGGTTTGCTTCCAGGGCGGCGGCTTTTGCCACTGCCAGGCTTATGCCCAATATGGCGTTGGCGCCCAGTTTAGCTTTGTTTTCGGTACCATCCAGGTCAATCATCATTTGATCTATACCAGTCTGATCTGCTACGTCCCAGCCGAGTAAAGCATCTGCCAAAACGGTGTTTACATTTTTTACCGCTTTTAAAACTGACTTGCCGCCGTATAATTTCTTGTTGTTGTCTCTTAATTCTACAGCTTCATGAATACCCGTGCTTGCGCCAGAAGGAACCGCGGCTCTACCAAGACTTTCATTTTCTGTCAAAATATCTACTTCGATAGTTGGGTTACCACGGCTGTCCAAAATCTGCCGGGCGTTGATGGAGGCTATATAGCTCATAAACTAGGTTTTGATTTAATAATTTTTCAAAATTAATGCATTATGTAAAACATTTTGCCAATTAAGATAGTTAATCCTTAAAAAGTATTTATTCTGGCAAATTAACTACAGCATAACAATAACGCACTAACTTTGAACTATCCTGCTCACACAAAAAGAAAAATATGAAAAAAATTCTTACTTATATCGTTGTTATCAATCTCGGGTTTTCTAATTTATCGGCGCAGAGTGTAGGTATTGGTACCCCCTCGCCCAATCCATCAGCAATACTGGATGTAAACAGCAGTAGCCAGGGATTTTTGCCGCCCCGCATGACAACGGCACAAAGAAATGCTATTACCAACAAAGCAGCAGGCCTCGTTATTTATAACACAGTTAGTGCCTGTATAGAAATGTATAACGGCTCTAACTGGATAAATCTTTGTTCGTCGTTGCCATCTTCTTTGTTAGTTAGAACCTTATTGGGAGGAAATCAAAACGATGTTTCTAATAATATACAACAAACCAATGATGGAGGCTATATTATAGGCGGATCAACTGAATCTTCTCAGAATGGCGACGTAACCCAGGCCAATAAAGGCGGTACAGATTGCTGGGTGGTAAAAATAAATGCTACTGGAAACATTGAGTGGGACAGGGTACTGGGAGGAACCGGCTTTGAGGAAATTAAACAAATAAGGCAAACTGCCGATGGTGGATATATATTCTGCGCAATTACAGAGTCATCTCAAAGCGGCGACGTTACCAGGATCAACCGTGGCGGTTTTGACTATTGGGTAGTGAAACTAAATGCGGTCGGTGATACTTCATGGACAGCCTTGCTGGGCGGAGACCAGCCCGACCTTGCCAGCGCCATTCAACAAACAGCAGACGGGGGCTACATTGTAGGAGGCTTCAGCTTTTCGTCGCAATCATTTAATGTAAGCGAAGTGTCGAAAGGGTTATCAGATTATTGGGTTGTAAAACTAAGTGCTACCGGCGTGGTTCAATGGAATAAGTTATTGGGTGGTACCGGCGAAGAAGAACTGTATAGCCTGCGCCAAACTACCGATGGCGGTTATATTGCAGCAGGCTCCACCACATCCTCTGCCAGTGGAAATGTAACAGGCAGCATCAATGGTTTATTCGATTTTTGGGTGATCAAAATAAACGCAAGTGGTACACCCGTTTGGAACAAATCGATTGGCGGAAACCAGGAACAAAGAGCACGGTCTATCGACCTTACCGCCGATGGCGGATATATTGTTGCCGGAAGATCCAGCTCATCGGGTAGCGGAAATATTACCGGTACCAACAAGGGGTTGGTAGATTTCCTTGTTGCTAAACTGGATGGGGCTGGCAATATTGGCTGGACTAAATTACTGGGTGGTAGTGCGGATGAAATAGCTTTTTCGGTGCAGCAAACAGTAGATGGCGGGTACATACTTGCAGGAACTACCGCTTCTTCTGCCTCTGGAGATATCACACAATCCAGTTACGGGTTGGAAGATGTATGGATAGTAAAATTAGATGGCACTGGAAACATCAGCTGGCAAAAATTGTTTGGTGGTAATGACTCCGATCATGCAACATCTGTGCGGCAAACAACTGACGGAGGGTACATTGTGTCTGGTTATACAGTCACTTCTGCCAACGGCACTGTTATTGGAACCAACCATGGTGGCAACGATGTTTGGATAATCAGACTAGACAGCCTGGGTAATATATTGTAAGGCTTTTGGGCTAAGGAAAAAACTCACTTAGAGCAGGCTAGTTGGTCAGTTGCCGGAAAACATTTTCAAGACTTTGCTCTTCACTTTGAAGGGATACAATGTTGAGATTTTTTTCGATACTTAGCTGAAGTAATTGCTTTTTTATAAATTCTGCATCATCACATTCAACGCTGAATACACCGGCCTGAGCATTCACAACTTTATGCACCCCAGGCAAGGCATTCAACAATGCCTTTTCAACTTTTTCTTTAAATTCTACGGTCACCAATTGGAGTGCTCCATTTAGTTTTTGAAGATTACTGAGTTGATCATCTGCCACAATATTTCCTTTGTTGATGATGATCACCCGGTCGCAAATAGCTTCTACTTCCTGCATGATGTGCGAAGAAAATAAAATCGTTTTTTCCTTTGCCAGTGCTTTAATTACGTTCCTTATTTCCACAATTTGGTTGGGGTCGAGGCCACTCGTGGGCTCGTCTAAAATAAGTACATCCGGGTTGTGTACCAACGCAGCGGCCAAGCCTACCCGTTGTTTATAACCTTTACTTAATTGACCAATTTTTTTATGAGCTTCGGGGGTGAGGCCCACGGTAACAATTACTTCTTCTATCGTTTTCTTCGCTTCTTTAATTTCATGAACACCTGCAATAAATGCCAGGTATTCCCGCACATACATGTCATAGTAAAGTGGGTTGGCTTCAGGCAAGTAGCCTATTTTCTTTTTAGTTTCAGTATTGCTTTCATGCGCAGGCAACTCACAAACAGTTATCTCACCAGCATCTGCGGCAAGATAACCCGTGATCATTTTCATGGTCGTGCTTTTGCCTGCACCATTGGGCCCCAAAAAGCCTACTATCTCTCCTTTGTTTATGGTGAAAGAAATATTATTGACCGCTTTTTGAGCGCCGTAATGTTTGGAAAGATTGGTTACTGAAATAGACATACTGAGTAGCACTTTTATAAACTTTAAATAATTTGATAATCTTTTGCAAGCGCATCTGAAGGAATGCGGAGCATCTTGCTAAAGATCCGGATCATGTTTAAAGAAAGTGGCTTTTTATAATTCAACACTTTACTGATGGTACCTTTATCGCCATATTCTTTTGCAAGATCACTGGGTTTGTAACCGAAATCTTCCATTCTTATTTTTATCAATTCAATTGGATCTAACTCAGGCAAATCCCATAGTTCTTTTTCATAAGCAGCGATAAGAAAAGCCAGCAAAAGCTTTTCCTTATGGTTGGAACTGCCTTTTAGGGCTTGCCTCACTTCTTCATACCTCTTGGTGGCTTTTTGATAGCCGGTATTGTTCTCAATCAAAAACCATTGATTTTTCATCATTTGTTTTGTAGCTAAGAGGCTTTTACTGGTTATTAAATTTATATCCTTTCAGGATCAATTTTCTCATATTCATTATGAGTGCCAATGAACCTGACTTCTACTATTTTGTCAGTATAATCAACATAAGCAATGAGCCTGTATTTGTTGTGTAAAATTTCAAATCTTGCCCTGTTATTTTTGATCATTTTTGCTTTTGGAAAAGCGGTTAACACATCTTGTTTGTTGCCCCATTTTGCATTTTCAACAATTGTTTTCCAGGCAGACAAGCTTTTTTTTGAGTCTGGGTGTTTTCTGCTAAAGTCCTGTACTTTCTTTAAGTAAACTATTTGCATACACCCGTTTTAAAAAATGCCTGGCTGAAATTGTCATACTATACTTACGCCTTTGTTGTAAAACTACATAAAAAGTTGGCATTTAGGCAACCTTTTATTTTGGTGGGAGTGAATGCTAATTTGCCCAACGGATGCATTCTAATGGCAGATAATTAATTTTTACAAGGAGCAACTTTCCTTTTATCGTATTAACATCACCGTTCCTTTTTTTAAAACAGGCGGCTGGTTCATAAACTGGTACGAGCAGGTCCATACAAAACTGCCGGAGTTTTGGCCAAGGCCGCCAATTTTACCATCCCATCCCTTTCCTGCCTCTTTTGTGGTAAAAATTAACTGGCCATAACGGTTGTAAATATTAGATTGGTAGCTAAGAATCCTGCCGCTGATAAGTGGTTTGAAGAGGTCATTGTTACCATCGCTATTGGGGCTAAAGGCGTTTGGCACAAAAATATAAATGGGGCAATTGGTTACTTTAATAAAAACGGTGTCACTTAGTAAACAGCCAGGTAAACGCTCTGCGGTAATATTGTAAAGCGTAGAATTGGCAGGAAAAAATTGGAGGGCATTACTTTGATACCTTCCGCTTGCAGCCGGAGTCCACACAAAATTATGCAGCAATGGATTTACAGAAATACTAGCGGTATCGTACTGGCAGATTGGATTTGGGTATGTCAGATTAAATGCCACATCCATAGGCAAGATGGAAATACTATCTCTCAAAACATTGTTGCAACTATCGGCTGCTTCTACAAAATAATTGCCGGGAGTGGTTACGGTAAAACTGCTGTTAGTGCTTCCATCCTGCCAGCGGTAGGTTTTAAAACCTGCTCCTGCATTCAGCGTAATGTTTTTACCAGGGCAGAGCATGCTGTCTTTGCCAAGATATAGCATTTGCTTGGGAGCTGCTACCTGTATAAACAAAGAATCCTGTAATACGCAACCATCAAACATAGCACGTATGTAGCCGCTGTAAGGCCTCAAGAATTTGACTTTGATAGTCGTATCGTTTGGCTGGGCAATTATTTTTACGGCGGTAGTATCTGTTAGCCATTTTGTTTTGCGCAGGCATTGCGGGTTTTTAAAC
>JBBSJJ010000028.1:0-37440 GCA_038257335.1 Chitinophagales bacterium
ACTTCCCAACCAGGATTGCACTCGTGCTATTACGCAACAGTTTTAAAATCGGCCTTACAATAAGCAGCGCTAATTTACTGTTTTTTCAAATCCGACCGTTAGCTTAGGGAGTATATTCGTGGCGTAATATGGAGGATTGCCACTAACGTTTCTCGGCTTTGCGTGGTTGCGAGCTTCGGAAACGATTTCTTGTCGTAAAGATAATATTCTTGCGAAAGAAATACGTGAATTTTGCACTTATTTCGCAATCTCACAGTTCGTGTTGTGCGTTCGTTTTTTCTTTTACTATCATTTCGTCAATAAAATCATTGACACTTAATTCCTTTAATTCAGCGTACATTTTTTTATCCTGGTTTGCTTTTTCGGCTAATTCATATTTCATTTCTTGATACTTCAATCTGGCCCAATCATTTTTACGTAAAAAGTTTCTCATTAAAATGTGTCTTTCTAATGGTTCACTATTCTTTGAACAAACATATAGATGATGTGAGATTGTATCTAAAAAGTCGGATACTATTTTTCCGTTACGTTTAAAAACATCACGTTTCTCAATGCCTTGATTTCCGTTATGATAATATCCTATTTTTATTAGTCCAGATTTTATTTTTTTGAAATCAGATTCATTTTTGTAAATAATATCAATGTCAATTATTGGTTTTGAATCTAACTTTGGGATAGATGTACTTCCAACGTGTTCAATTTGGTATTCAATTCCAGTTAAACCGCTTCCGATTTCACGCCTTAAATCCGTAAAATTTGTAATCCAATTTGATGTATATTTCTCTATTAGCATTGGTTTTCTTAAATGACGCATAACTTGTTATATGTTGGCTTTTTTCGCTCAACCAATAAGGTAAATAGAAGTAACGCAAAAGCTATCCCAAATCCCAGGATCCCTATATTAATCCCTAAAATTGTCTTTTCAGAACCATCCAGGTATTTCATAGAACCACCATAAAAATCTTTTAAACAGAATGCTAATAAAAAACCTCCAGTTACCAATAAGCTTAAAATTGAACTTATCAATGTCTCCTTTTTATCCATACAAGCCACAAACATAAAATCCCAATACTTGAATTGGTAATTAGCTGCCAAACTTCATGAATTCGTGCATGAGGAGTCCAATCTGGATTAAACACGTGTGTATTATTAATTTCCAAAAAAGGAACAGCAATTGCAAAAAGAATGACACTGAAAGTAATTACATATTTTCGCATTTATTTAATTTTAAATTCTACTTGTACACCCTGGTTATAATATGTGGTATTAGACATTTGAATGCACTTACCTATTAAACTGTTTTATATTTTATCAAAAATATTCGTATTTAAACTAGTACTATCTGCCCAATGACTTATATTTTTTGTTGTAAGTAGTTATTGTTTCCAACTTAATGCTTCAGGTATTGATAGATGGTCTCCAAAGTCCTTTCCATAATAGACTCGATAAATAGAGTCTGCTCAAAAACTGCCAAATCGAGTAATGGCTTATATTTAGGACACAAAAATAATATATAAGTGCAAAGCATTTTTAAGAAAACCACCAAAAAGGGTGCAGCAACGCCTCAATATGTTAGTCCAAATCAACTGACACTTTGCGGATTTGAGACTCCCTTTGCTCAAGCTCTTACTACAGAAAATAGATGGGTAAAATTATCCAAGCATATTCCATGGGATAAAATTGTTGGAAAATATGATTTGCAATTTAAGTCTGCCGAAGGTCGCCCACCCATTAGTGGAAGAGTTGTTATAGGAGCTGTTATCATTAAGCATCTTTTAAATTTAACGGATCGAGAAACGATACTACAGATACAAGAAAATATGTTTTTGCAACATTTTTTAGGGTATAGCAGTTTTACCAATGAAGCCCCTTTTTCGGCATCGCTGTTTGTATTAATTAGGGAACGGCTGAGTGCCGATATTTTAATGGGGATTAACGACATTGTAATTGCAAATCACTTTGAAAATGAAATCAAGGATGACGGAGATAAGGAAATAAAACAAGATGATAAGCCTCCTTCAACATCAATAGAGACAGTAGTTGTAGCAGAAGGGCTTGATAAAAATACCGATTCCATTGCCGATATACCCTTGCCAATACCAAACAAGGGAAAACTATTAATGGATGCCACTGTAGCCCCTCAAAACATAACCTACCCAACCGATTTAAAACTACTTAATGCATCAAGAGAAAAGAGTGAGCAATTGATAGATAAGTTGTATAAATCCCTTTCAATAGATGTAGAAAAACCAAGGACGTACAGACAAATTGCAAGAAAAGAATTTTTAAATAGCGTGAGAAAAAAAGCAAAGTCATACAAAGAAATTTATAAAGCCAATGGCAGCCAAATAAGGTATTTAAAGAGAAACCTTAACAGCATAACGCAGCTACTACTTTGTTATGAAACCCACAACTTAACCCACCAGTTAAAAGAAAGAGACCTGGAATATATAGAGGTAATGCAGTTAATTTATGAGCAACAGAATGAAATGCATACTCAAAAAACAAAAAGCGTAGCAAACAGAATTGTAAACTTACATCAACCCTATGTACGCCCAATAGTAAGAGGCAAGGATGGAAAGAAAGTAGAGTTTGGCAGCAAGCTACAAGTGTCGCTAGTAAAGGGTTTTGCGTATTTGGACAAGTTAAGTTGGGACAACTTTAATGAAGGAAAATGGTTAATGGACTCAGTAGAACAATACAAAAAACGTTTTGGCTATTATCCAGAAGAAGTACTCGCCGATCAAATTTATTGTAACCGAGAAAACCGGCAAAAGCTAAAACTATTAGATATAAAATTACACGCCAAGCCATTAGGACGACCTAAAAAAGAGGCACAGTCAATTCTCGTAAGTCCTGGGGAACGCAATCCAATAGAAGGAAAATTTGGACAAGCAAAAGTTGGTTACGGTTTAGCAAACATTAGTGCTAAACTAAAAAACACCAGCCAGTCTTGGATTGCATCCATCATACTAGTGTTAAACCTCGTTAATCTAACGAGGCTTAATGCGTTGCAATTATGCCAAATAATTTACCGACTTTATGACAGAAACTTTTTAAGGCTGAGTTGTTGAGCAGACCCTATTTATAACAAATTTTTTGGTTTGTAGGAATATTCCTATTTTTACTTGCTGAAATCGTCGTTACGCAAGAAACCAGCTTCACTTAAGTCTCCGCCTACCAAGGCATCCTATACAAAGCCGTCCAATTTTCTATTGCTATTATTAAAAACAATCTATATGAACCATAGGATAAGTTTGTTATTATAAGCATTGATAGCAGCTGCAACAACCTGTACTTTCTCCCCCTAAAATAGGATACCTGAACGGTATACCGAAAAAGAAAAGTTGTTGACTGATATTGACCTGAATAATCCCAGCCTGGGTAAAATTCTGAACATGTAGGAAAGGCCAAGTATGATAGATTATTTGAGTGGCAAGGCCAGGATTGAAGATATCATTTGCCTGGATGAAAAATATGACAATCTGTTTTTTGTAGGAGCAGGCGCTTTGGTAGATGGGGGCTTCTGAATTACTGGTAAACAGCAGGGCTAAACTAGAAATGATAGTAAAACGAATTGTTGACAATAACCCCATTAACCCTTTACATAACACCGCCATTATTTTTAATGGTGTAAAGTTCCGGAGTTCTTTAAAAATAGTGATAGGCACGGTTATGGCTATTGGTATGTTTACCGCTATAATACCGGCAATAAAAAGTCGAGAAAAGCATTTTTAAATCCTTATATCAGTAGAATATCTTTAATGATCAATGGTTATTATTTGATGATACTACATGCTCACCTTAGTTTGAGACATTGATAAACCACTTTATTTACTGCAAATTAAACCTATTTGTATGCAAAAAAACTGGTACATCATATACATCAAGCCACAGTTACAGAAGAAACTGGCGTCTTTTTGCAAGAAAAAAAATCTTGAATGCTATTTTGTTGCTGATAAAAAAGTCGGACGACGTGGTGCCAACCCTGATGATTCTACTGACCCTGTGATTCATTGTTTATTCTTCGTGAAAGCCACAGAGGAAGTACTTGCCGCAATTAAAAAGATTGAAGCGGCGTTTAATATTATGTATTGGCAAAACAAACCAGCCACCATTAGAGAAGAAGAAATTGTGGCTATCAGGCAATTTACTGAACACTATAACAACATTAAAGTGCAAAAGACATTTGTGGATATGGATGGCGAAGTGAAAAATATGAGTGTTGGGGTAAAGGGTATTGAAGGCAATGTATATTCAATAAGTTATAAAACGATCAAATTAAACCTGCCTTCATTAGGTATTGCAATGCTTGCAGATGTTAAGAGGCCAACACCGCAAAAAAATACCTTTGACTTCAGGAGCCGCCCGCTGCATCAGCAGATGTAATTTTCTTGATTTCATATAGTAAAGTATCCTTTCACGGGGTACTTTGCCATAAATACGATAATTTTACCCACTTAAAATAAGATCAAATAAAGAGCAATGAAAACAGCATTGATAACCGGTATAACCGGGCAGGATGGCGCTTACCTCGCAGAGTTATTACTGGAAAAAGGATACCGTGTTCATGGTATCAAAAGACGTTCATCATTAATTAATACTGATAGGGTAGATCATCTTTACCAAGACCCACATGAGGCAAACGTTATGTTTAGCATGCATTATGGCGACATGACGGATAGTACCAACCTTATCAGGATCGTACAGGAAACCCAGCCGGATGAAATATATAACCTGGCCGCTATGAGCCATGTTAAAGTAAGTTTCGATACGCCTGAATACACTGCCAATGCAGATGGTATAGGAACACTTCGGTTACTTGAGGCCGTGCGTATATTAAAGATGGAGAAAAAGACACGCATTTACCAGGCTTCCACATCAGAATTATATGGTTTGGTACAGGAAGTGCCACAAAAAGAAACCACCCCATTCTATCCCCGCAGTCCATATGCCGTAGCAAAATTATATGCTTACTGGATTGTTGTTAACTACAGAGAAGCTTACGACATGTACGCATGTAATGGCATTTTATTCAACCACGAAAGTCCGTTGCGTGGGGAAACTTTCGTTACCCGCAAGATTACACGTGCAGTAGCAGCCATTGCCACAGGATTACAGCAATGCCTGTTTCTGGGTAATTTAGACGCCAAAAGAGATTGGGGCCATGCAAAAGATTATGTAGAAGCAATGTGGCGCATTCTTCAGCAGGACAAACCCGAAGATTTTGTAATAGCAACGGGCGTTACCACCACCGTACGTGATTTTGTGAAGATGGCCTTTGCAGAGTTGGGCATAGATGTGGCCTTTAGCGGCGAAGGTATTAAAGAAAGAGCAGTGGTAATTTCCTGCAGTAACAGCGAATTTGAACTGCCGGTTGGCCAGCAGGTGGTTTCTGTTGATGAAGCCTATTTTCGCCCAACAGAAGTAGAATTATTAATTGGTGACCCTACAAAGGCAAAAAAGCAATTGGGCTGGGAACCCCAATACGATTTGCCTGCATTGGTAAAAGAAATGGTAGCCGCCGATCTTGCAGCAACAAAAAAAACATTGAAAGGAAGCTATGCACAAAACAGCTAAAATATATGTTGCAGGGCACCGCGGTCTCGTGGGTTCTGCTATTGTAAGGGTATTACAGCAAAAGGGTTTTACTAACCTGATTTTTCGCTCATCCCGTGACCTTGACTTAAGGAACCAGGCAGCTGTAAACGAATTTTTTGAACAGGAACAACCTGAATATGTTTTCCTAAGTGCGGGTAAAGTGGGTGGCATAGTTGCCAACAATACTTTCCGTGCAGATTTTATTTATGATAACATGATGATGGCAGTGAATGTTATTCATGCTGCACATGAGTGTAAGGTGAAGAAGTTGCTTTATATGGGTAGTTCATGTATCTATCCTAAAATGGCACCACAACCCTTAAAGGAATCTTACCTGCTCACCGGGCCGCTGGAAGATACCAATGAACCCTATGCGATTGCTAAGATTGCCGGGATAAAACTTTGTGAAGCATATCGTGACCAATATAATGATCATTTCATTAGCGTAATGCCGACAAATATGTACGGGCCAAATGATAATTATCACCCAGAACATAGTCATGTATTACCTGCGTTGATCAGAAGGTTTCACGAAGCCAAAGAAACAAATGCGCCCGATGTGGTGATATGGGGTAGTGGTACACCCAAAAGAGAATTTCTCTATTCCGATGACCTGGCAGATGCTTGCATTTTTTTAATGGAAAATTATGATGAAAAAGAATTTGTAAATATTGGTTGCGGGGAAGATATCAGTATTAAAGAACTTGCATTAATCATAAAAGAAACTACCGGCTATCAGGGTCAATTGGCATTTGACAGCTCTAAGCCAGATGGTACCCCTCGTAAATTAATGGATGTAACTAAACTAAATAACCTGGGCTGGAAACACAGGATAACGCTACAGGACGGCATTAAAAAAGCTTATGAAGATTTTTTAAATAAACAAGAAGAAACCATAAAACCATTACAAATGTAGCAGCTGTTTTAATAACATGTCATTTACTATTTTACTGGCAGGATTAGCAATAATTCTGTTTTTTATTTATTTTTTCTACAACTTAGGCAGCAGCTTTATGAGGTACAACGCAGTGCCAGGGCCAAACTGGGGAAACGGAGGAATGGACAGAATCAATTACTACCACTTGTTGTTTGGATCCCTTTGGGGTTGCCTGGCCTTTATTTTCCTATATAAAGTTGAAACTTAAGTACGCTGATCCGGCAAAATGGAAACTGATTCGTAAGTTTATGAAGTTTATACCCAAAACAAAGGCGTTTCCCAGGAAATTTTTAAAAGGCTACAAGGCATACGCAGGTTCTAACTGGGTTAAAATGGCCATGCCGATGGAGGAAGCAGTAGTTAAGGAAATTGATGGCAACAGGAAGTTCTACTCGTTTTTCAAGTGAACCCATTATGTTGATGAGATATTTTTTATAAAAACGTAACATATATTCATTGGGCTGATACTACAGGCAGGACTATTACGTTAAAAGAAGTGCATTTTGAAGAATTAAGGGACAACGACCGCTTCTTCGCAAGAAAATTTGATAATAAATAAAAGCAACGCTTTATTGAATAAAATAGACATGGAGCTGTTATTGCTCCCTCTAATTTGAGCATTGGGAACCCTTAGCGGGAAAATTAGATATATGAAGCGCCAGGCATTAATAAATTTTAAACTTATTACTGGTTCTTATAGTTGTTTTGTAAACCGGATCATGGGAATGGCTGCCATACAAAAAGCGGCTGTTATTTGCGTAGCCAATGTTCACATGTTTGCAGAAGCGCAGCAAAGCCCCGGTTTTTTAGAAATAGTAAATAATGCCGAAGTAGTTACGCCTGATGGCAAACCGATCGCATTGGCGCTTCGTTTGCTATATGGGATAAAGCAGGATAGGGTAGCAGGTATGGATCTATTGCCAGACCTGCTGGCTCAAATGGAAAAAGCAAAAATGTCGCCTTATTTTTATGGCGGATCGCAGGAAATGCTGGATAAAACAAAGTTGTTTTTACAACAACGCTTCCCCAACCTTCCCCTGGCAGGCTTTTACAGTCCGCCCTTCAGTTCACTAACTTCGCAGGAAGAACTTGAGATAATTGAACGGATCAACGAGGCAAAACCAAACATTATTTTCGTTATTTTAGGTTGTCCAAAGCAGGAAAGGTGGATGGCTTCAGTAAAGGATAAAATAAACGCAGTAATGATTGGGGTGGGTGGTGCGTTGCCAGTTATGATAGGTCTGCAAAAAAGAGCCCCGGAATGGATGCAGCATGCCGGGCTGGAATGGCTTTACCGGATGGCGCAGGAACCCGGCAGGTTATTTAAACGTTATGCGGTTACCAACTCAGTTTTTGTCTGGCATATATTTAAGGAGTTTATCCGGTTAAAAATTTCTCCGTCAAAATCTAATAGCAACAAGAACACATGAATAAACAATTTGCACGATACCTGCAAATGCTGCTGATAACACTCGACCTGTTATTATTGAATTTTGCATTTTTTATTTCGCCATTCTTTTCAAATGATGGTATACCACCCGGATATTTTCCTGTGTACATGTCGTACCTGGCGGTGTCAAATGGACTGTGGTTTATTTTGTCATTTTTCTTAAGGGCCTACTCGGGAAAGAATATTCTCATTTTCGAAAACTTTACAAAACGTTCCTTACAGGTTTACCTGATATGGATTTTTGGTGTGCTTTTCTATTTGTTCTTTTTCAGGAAGGTGGAACTGTCACGGGTGATTCTATTGATATCAATGGGAGGCTTCGGCATAGGGTTGATGTTTAACAGGTTTCTTTATTTAAGCATCAGGAGTTATAATAAGAGTAAGGAAACTTTTGTAAATAAAGTGATCATCATTGGCTACAACGATATTGGAAAAAAACTGGCAGCTTACTTTGAAGAAGATGGTTTTAAAACACAGATACTTGGTTTCGTAGAAGACAATGCAGACATTAATTATTTAACACCATATCCCATCTTAAAAGGGCTGCCGCAAACCGTGCAAATGGCTAAAGAAATGAATGCGCTGGAAATATATTCTACCATTGCTCCCGAAGTTGACAACCGGGTGTACGACCTGATGCAGGAAGCCGAAATAGAATGCATTCGTTTTAAAATAGTGCCTGATTTTTCTGTGTTTATCAACAGGAGTATGCACGTAGATTATTTTTATGACCTGCCCATTATTTCGCTGCGCAATGAAGCAATGGATGATATTGGGAATAAGATAAAGAAAAGGGTGCTGGATATTATGGTGAGTAGTTTTGTTACCGTTTTTATTCTTTCATGGCTTATTCCTTTGATGGCATTACTTATTAAGCTGGAATCGAGAGGGCCTGTATTTTTTCCGCAACTGCGTACCGGGAAAAATAAAAAGAATTTTTATTGTCTCAAGTTCAGGAGCATGAACGTTAATAAGGACTCAGATGTTATCCAGGCTACAAAAAACGACACCCGCATTACCCGCATCGGCAAATTTATGCGCAAGACCAGCCTGGATGAATTTCCTCAATTCATTAACGTGTTGAAAGGGGAGATGAGCCTGGTGGGGCCAAGGCCTCATATGGTAAAACATACAGATGATTACTCTAAGATGGTAGACGAATATATGGTGCGCCAGTTCCTGAAACCGGGCATTACCGGCTGGGCACAGGTAAGTGGTTTCAGGGGAGAAATAACTAACCCTGAACAAATTAAAAAGAGAGTAGCACACGATATCTGGTATATGGAGAACTGGACCCTATGGCTTGATATTAAAATATTGTTCCTTACAGTATATAATGTATTAAAGGGCGACAAAAATGCTTATTGAATCTCAAAAATATTATTGGGAAGACACATCCGGGTTACTGACATACTGCGGTATAAAAAGTACCCCTGATCCAATAAGGCGGACCGCCTTGCCACTTTTTAAGTTAATAAAATCGCTGCATTATAAGTCTTGTACTTTTAAAAGTACCCTATAAACTACAAAAAAACGCACCATGCGTTTTTTTGTAGTTTGAAATAATATTTTCACTTACTTAGATGATGAGCATTGAATCTCCGTAACTAAAGAACCTGTACTTGTCTTTTATCGCTTTTCTGTAGGCTTCCATCATCAGGTCATAACCGGCAAAAGCGCATGCCATGATGAGCAAGCTTGTTTTTGGCAGGTGAAAATTGGTAACCAATGAATCGGCAATATTAAAATTATATGGTGGGTGTATAAAATGATTGGTCCATCCTTCGCTTGGCTTCAATAATTTTTGAGCTGTGTAGGATGTTTCCATACCACGCATGGTAGTAGTACCAATTGAACAGATCCTGTGTCCTGTTTCCTTTGCTTTATTTACAATACCACAGGCAGTTTCATCAATATGGTAGTACTCAGCATCCATTTTATGTTTGCTTAAGTCTTCCACTTCTATCGGACGGAACGTGCCCAAACCTGTGTGCAGCGTAATTTCGGCGAAACGAATACCCTGTATTTCCAGTCGCTTAATGAGTTCTTTGCTAAAATGCAAACCTGCTGTTGGAGCAGCAACTGCGCCTTCATGCTTTGCATAAACGGTCTGGTAGCGCTCTTTATCTTCCTCTTCTGGTTTACGCTTAATGTATTTTGGCAACGGCGTTTCTCCAAGTATATCAAGCATGCCACGAAATTCCAGGTCTGTGCCATCCCATAGAAAGCGAATGGTTCTGCCACGGCTGGTGGTGTTGTCAATTACCTCAGCTACTAATTCGTCGCTTTCTCCAAAATATAATTTGTTACCAACCCTGATCTTACGTGCTGGGTCTACAATTACATCCCAAAGTTTATTAGCCTTATTCAATTCCCTTAACAGGAATACCTCAATTTTTGCACCGGTCTTTTCTTTTCTCCCATACATCCTTGCCGGAAATACCTTGGTGTTGTTAACCACGAAAACATCTTTGTCATCATAATATTCCATGATATCACGGAAATTTCTGTTTTCAATTTCGCCGGTTTTGCGGTGGATAACCATCATGCGGCTGTCTTCTCTTTTCTTGGTAGGATGCTGCGCAATAAGGTTCAGGGGTAAATCAAATCTGAATTGAGATAATTTCATCCGGAAGTTTTAATTTTTGTTGTCTGATGGTTCTTCCCGTAAAAGTGGTAGCGTGCTTTTCGGAATGACTCATGCAATAAATTGTTTATACTTTTATCACATGCCGGGTACTGTATTTAATTTACAGAGATAGGAAACCTTCGTTGTTAAAGGTACATATCATGTTACGGCATGATTTGAAAGTGGGCGAAGATACGAAATTAATAGAATAAAATGTATTCCTGCATTGCAAGCTCATTGAATAATTCTAAAAGATAGCATTGTAATCATTGTAAGCAAAACTGGCAACCTTAACCGGGGATGGCCTCTATCAACTTTTTCGTGTAAGCTTCCCGGGGATAAAACATTACTTCATCTGCATTTCCCACTTCAACTATCTTTCCCTTATTCATCACCATCACCCGGTCGCTGATGTAATGCACGACTGAAAGGTCGTGAGAAATAAAGATAGCCGTAAACTGGAAAGTGTTTTTCAGATCCTGGATAAGGTTCAGCACCTGTGCCTGCACACTTACATCAAGCGCCGATACGCTTTCATCAAAAATGATAAAGGAGGGTTCCAGCGCCAGGGCACGTGCAATGCATATACGCTGCCGCTGTCCGCCGCTAAACTGGTGAGGATACCTACTGAAATGATCGGGATGCATATTTACCTGCTCCAGCAACTTATAAACTTTTTCTTTACGCTGCTTTTTATTGTCATGCATGCCATGCACGGTCATTGGTTCAAGTATGGCATCACCAATGCTGATCCTTGGATTCAAAGAACCATAAGGATCCTGGAACACGATCTGCAGATCCTTCCGGATTTTCCGCAGCGCCCGGCTGTTTTGCAACTGAATCTCTTTGCCGTTAAGCAATATCCTGCCAGAGGTTGGTGGTATCAATTGCAAAATAGCTCTTCCTAGGGTTGTTTTACCGCAACCACTTTCGCCCACGAGCCCTACTATTTCATTTTTTTTAATGCTGAAACTTACATCATCTACTGCTTTGAAATGACTGACGGGTTTGCCCCACAAGTTTCTATTGCCAGGAAAATATACTTTCAGGTTTTCTATGGCAAGAATTGGTGGTTGATCCAAATTCCGTGGAGTTACTTCATTTATTGAAGCCAATGTTGTAGCAAGTTCAGGATCATCCTCAAGAAAATCTGATACCACGGGGAGCTTTTTTCCCTTGCTGTTTTTAGTGGGCCTGCAGGCCAGCAAGGCCCGGGTATAAGCATGCCGCGGATCTTGTAATACCCTTGCCGTGGGTCCCTGTTCTACAATTTCGCCCTGGCGCATTACCAGCACATCTTCGGCGTATGCCGACACCAGGCCAAGATCATGTGTAATAAACAGGATGGCCATTTGCTGTTGCAGCTGCAGTTTTTTAAGCAAGTCAAGAATGTTTTTCTGTACCCTTACATCTAATGCCGTTGTTGGTTCGTCTGCAACGAGCAGGGCAGGGTTGCAGCTCATAGCCATGGCTATCATCACCCGTTGTTTTTGCCCACCACTTAATTGGTGAGGATACCTGTTCAGCATTTGTGCCGGCTCCGGCAATTCCACTTGTTCAAACAGTTCAATTGTTTGTTCCCTGGCTTGCCGCCGGGTTATTTTTTTGTGCAACAATAGTGACTCCATCACCTGGCTACCACAGGTAAAAACAGGATTTAAGGAAGTCATAGGCTCCTGGAAGATCATCGCAATTTCGTTGCCTCTTACTTTTTGAATAGCTTCTTTGCCAGCTTTTGTAATATCCAGCAAATTGCCGCCGGGCCTGTTGAACAGGAGTGCTCCGTTTACTACAGCTTGCGTTGGTAGCAGTTGCAACATCGACAGGGCCGTAACAGATTTACCAGAGCCACTTTCGCCCACTATGGCAGTAAATTTGCCGGAGGCAAGGTTGAATGAAATATTTTTCACCGCCTGGAAAGTTTCTCCATCTTGTTGGAAACCTATACTTAAGTCCTTTACCTGTAGCAAGGGAACGGATTCATAAACTGCTTCGGCGGCGGGGAAATTTTTATCTGCTGTCATATCGATATAAAAGTAACGTAAAAATCCACCCAACTGTTACCAGCGATGTTGGTGAAGTTGTATATCAACAGTATTTGGCCAGTAATCTTATTTGCCCCAGGTGGTAGGCGTCATGCTGCAATATACCATGAATGTTATCGTAGTAGCTAGCCTTGTTTCCTACATAAGTATTTTCCAGGTCTTCATCTGCCAGTTGCTCCAGGTAGGCCATCCATTTTTGTTGGGTAACACATAAGGCATGAATAGTTTCCTGCCATGCGGCTTCGGAAGTATCGGTTATTGTTTCAAAATAGTTATTGGCAGGACTCTCAATAATATTTCCCTGGATTCTTTCTAAAACAGTATTGCGCCAGTTTATAACATGATTTAGGAGTTGCCATATAGATGGCTGGTTATTGTAGAGCTGCTTGCTGGCTGCCGATGCCGGTATTGTTGTTAGAGTATCCAGCAAATTAACTTCCAGCCAGGGATGGCCATCAAATAATGCTGTAAAAAGCTGCAGGATGCGTTGGCTTTCTTTCATTGCTTTTAAATTTCGATGCGGATGTAAGGTGCGGATAAAATTAATCTAAATCATACATAAAAAAAGCTCCCATAAGGAGCTTCCGTTTTTTTAAAACTTAAGGTGCCTCACGGTGAGGCCGTCATTCATCAACTGCTTCAGCGAGTCGATGCCGATCTTCATGTGGTTGATCACAAACTGTGAGGTAACTTTTGAGTCGCTTTGTTCGGTTTTAACTCCATCCGGAATCATGGGCGAATCGCTAACCAGTAACAATGCGCCGGTAGGTATCTGGTTGTAAAAACCTACGGTGAATATTGTTGCGGTTTCCATATCAACAGCATAGGCTCTTACTTTCTGCAGGTAATCTTTAAAAGCTTCATCATGTTCCCACACCCTGCGGTTGGTGGTATAACAAACGCCCGTCCAGTAATCACACTCATAATCCCTGATGGTAGTGCTGATAGCTTTTTGCAATGCAAATGCGGGCAATGCCGGTACTTCAGGAGGAAAATAATCGTTGCTGGTTACTTCACCCCTGATGGCGGCTATAGGAAGAATAAGGTCTCCCACCTGGTTTCTTTTTTTAAGACCGCCGCATTTACCCAGGAACAAAACAGCTTTTGGGTGAATGGCACTAAGCAGATCCATGATGGTGGCCGCACCCGGGCTTCCCATACCAAAGTTGATGATAGTAATATTTTCAGCAGTAGCACATTGCATCGGGCGGTCTTTACCTACTACTTCTACACCGTTCCATTCTGCAAACATATTTACATAGTTGGCAAAATTTGTTAACAGGATATACTGGCCGAAATTTTCCAGCTTTTCACCGGTGTACCTTGGCAACCAATTTTCTACAATTTCTTCTTTTGTCTTCATCTTGTAATTTTAAGTGCGGCAAAAATACGAAAAAGGGATTTGTATAATTTTTTAGTTCTACTTGTTATTCCCGGGGGAAGTTAGCCTGGCATCCTGGTAATGGCTACGCATACGTGCTTCCTGAAATACTACCTTTGCCGCATGATTAAGTTGTTGTATCCCGAAAAAAGGCCATCAATTAAAACAGTAGATGGAAGGGAACTTATTTTTTGTATAATTCGTAAAAAGTGGGTGTTGATTACTCCAGAGGAATGGGTGCGTCAGAATTTCTTACTCTATCTTATTGAAGTGCAAAACTATCCAGCTTCGCTCATTGCTGTAGAAAAGCAATTGCTATTAGGGGAGCTAAAAAAGCGCTTTGATATTGTTGTGTACCGGGAAGACAAACCTTACATGTTAATTGAGTGCAAAGAAATGAATGTGCCTATTACCGAGCGAACAATGGAGCAGGTTTTGCGTTATGACGTAAAGCTGAACGCAGCATTCTATATCCTTACAAATGGTCAGACTTGTTATGGGTTCATCAAGCAGGACGGCCGCCTCGAAGCGATCTCAGAATTTCCCGTTTATTAAGATCCAATAGTATTACAACACCTTTCTTCATCGAGGGTGTTTTTTTTACCTGGGTCGAAAATTAATTTTTACTTGTTATCATCATAGTCTACAAAGGGGCCAGTATTGGCAAGTCCGCTATCGCCTGAAACATCATGGTGTGAGTGAGCTTTGGCGTGCCCTACTGCACTGCGCCACTGGCTGGCCGCTTTTAACGCAGAAGACTTTTTAGGAGTTTTTGTTACTTTACTAAGGAGTTGATTATAAAAATATTTGAGACTCCATCTTCGAGGTGGTTTGCCGTATGAAGTTGGTTCCTGGCTCAGTATAACTTTTTCTTCAGAATTATCGGACGATGCTTTCATGATAATTTAATTTAGATGAAAAAACAATGAATCCCGGTTGTTTAACCGGCTGTTCTTTTGCATTATTAATTTACGAAAAAAACATGGTAATTACAAGCCAAATAGCAATAACAAGGCCTTATAAAATTTGTTAAAAAGAGACCAAACCGGCGATGCAGGTTTGCAGGCGCATGGATGGAAAAGGTAGCAGCATAAATCGTTTTCAAGAACGTCCATCCAAATGCAGCCTGGTTATTGGTATATAAACAGCATAAATTAAATCAGTATGACAACGAAACAATTTGTATTGGCATCAAGGCCGAAAGGCATGCCGACCGAAGACAATTTCCGTTTGGAGGAAGTGACCCTTCCGGCGCTTAAAAATGATGAAGTATTGTTAGAAGGAATTTACTATTCGGTAGATCCGTACATGCGGGGACGGATGAATGACGCAAAATCTTACGCACCCCCATTCAAATTAGATGAGCCCATTGTAGGGTCCGTTATAGCCACCGTGAAAGAGAGTAAGGCAGATGGGTTTAAGCAAGGCGATACAGTGATTGGTTCATTGCCATGGAGAAAAGAAATGATTGCCGGCGCTGGCGATATACGAAAAGTAGATACCAGTATTGCACCTGCCAGCTATTATCTTGGCGTGCTTGGTATGACGGGTTTAACCGCTTATTTCGGACTTCTTCATATTGGCAAACCAGAGCAAGGTGAAACCGTTGTTGTTTCCGGTGCTGCAGGTGCCGTGGGTGTTGTGGTTGGCCAGATAGCAAAAATAAAAGGTTGCCGTGTGGTGGGTATTGCCGGTTCTGATGAGAAAATTGCCCTCCTTAAAAATGAGTTTGGTTTTGATGAAGGCATCAATTACAAAACAACTGAACATATGAAAAAGGCCATTGCCGGTGCCTGCCCGGATGGCGTGGATGTTTATTTTGATAATGTAGGTGGCGATATATCCGATGCGGTCATCAGCAATATTAATTTTCATGCAAGAATTGCGCTGTGCGGGCAAATAGCTTTGTACAATGCTAAGGAAGTGCCCATGGGGCCAAGGTTACAGCCAATGCTACTCACCCGCAGTGTGCTGATGCAGGGATTTATTGTTAGTAATTTTCAGCAGCATTTTGGAGAGGGCATTGCCCAACTGGCCAAATGGATTAAAAGTGGTGAGCTGAAATTCACGGAAACAATTGTAGAAGGATTTGATAAATTGCCCGAAGCATTACTCGGATTATTTAGTGGAGATAATATTGGAAAGATGGTGGTGAAGGCATAGCGAACAAAAACTGGTCTCGGACGTTTAAAATGTTTAACTACAAACTAAATCAGTAACAATAATGAAGCAAGCTAACGCAATAGGACTCGATAAGAAAAAATCTGAACAACTGGCAGATAAGCTAAATACATTGCTCGCCAATTATTCAATATTTTACCAGAACACCCGCGGTTTTCACTGGAATATAAAAGGGGATAAATTTTTTGAGCTACATGTTAAATTCGAAGAATTATACAATGATCTTCTGCTGAAAATTGATGAAGTAGCTGAGCGGATACTTACGCTGGGTTATGTTCCGGAACATAGTTATTCTCAATATAATAAAACCTCCGCCATTACAGAAAGCGGCAAAGTATCCGATGGTGTAAAAGCAGTAGAGCATATCCTCGAATCTTTTAAAACAGTCATCTCCCTGCAAAGAGAATTACTCGATCTTTCGGCTGGCGCAAATGATGAAGGCACCAATGCACTGATGAGTGATTACATTCGTATGCAGGAAAAATTAGTGTGGATGTATTCTTCGTTTTTGAAGTAAAAGTAATTTGCTTGCAGATGTATTATACTGCTTTACTTACCCTGCTTGTTAATTATCAAAATTGTATTGCTTTGGAGGTGACGGATTCATAAAGGCGACGTTATGTAAAGGCTGACTTGTTTCATCGCATTTTTCAATCACTGAAATATTATACATTAAGTTGTTTTGCCCCGGTAAGTAATCTGGAGTAAATAACACACATTGTTCCTTAGGATTTGTAATAGCCTTTTTTACCTTCTCAATTTCATCTACATTTAATATGATGTTATTAAAAACAGTTTCTTTCTTTAACGCTATCAAAGCGTTGCCGCTAACATCAAGAGCTAACATGGAATTATCTTCAAATTGCGTTTCGCCTTTGCTTGCAATCTTAGACCATCCGTTTAATGTCAATTTTCCTTCAAAGTTTAACGAAAAGGAAAACACTATATCTTGTTTGTGTGGTAGTGTATCAAAAACGGAAGCTTTTATGCTAAGGGAGTAAAGACTATCACTAATGATGCGTTGCAACGCCGAAGGCCCATCATCCTTATCGTCATTTGCTTTAATAAGTAAATAAGTGCAAGCTGCTGCAAGTAATATTATAACGGATAGATAAAAAGTTTTCATGTTTATTTGTTTATGATGGTAAATTGGAGAGCATCTTTTTCGAAAATTAGTTTATTAGAAATAGAATACATAATTATTATACTAAATATTATATATATTTAATTGATTTGTTCTTTTACCGAACCCAACAATAATTAAATGGACAGTTTCTTTGATTCCGTTTTAGACTGGTCAGAAGTGTGGGCTCCGCTTATAGTTATATTAATACTGCTGTGGCAACCCAGGCAACCCGAGGTTTTACAACCAGTAGTGTGGTATGTATGCCTTGCCTTCGTAATCAATTTGTCGGCAGATATAATTGGACACTTTAAACATTATCTCCCTGAATGGTTGCAATATAATAACCCTCTGTATAATATCCATTCAGTTGCCAGATTTATCTGCTTTAGTATCTTTTTCTTACGTTTGCCCCGTGCAGCTTACAACAATATCAAAAAGGCATTGGTATTGATATGGCTCATTTTTTTTATTGTGAACTTTGGTTTCCTGGCAGATTTTTTCTTTTATGACCTGTTGAATGCAAGCCTACTGACCATGGAGGGTTTTATCTTACTTGTATTTTGTTTATTATATTATCTGGCAGAGTTAAAAAATGATAGCCAGGAATTTTCAAATGATCCGGTATTTTGGGTAGTAACGGGGTTAAGTATTTACGTAGTAAGTAATTTTTTTATTTTTCTCTTTTACGTCCCGGTAGCAGAAGAAATTATAACCTTATCGGTTAGTTTGTGGAATATTCATAACATCGCTTATATTATTTTATGTGTTTTTTTAACCAAAGCATTTTATGGTACTGTTAGAACTAAGCATAGGGGATAGAGTGCTCATAGGAAGCCTTGCAATGATACTGCTTTTTGGCAGTTTCCTGGTGGCATTTATCAGTCACCAGCGGAAGAAGCTGCAGTATCATAAAGAACTGCAGGCCATACAGGAGCAACAACAGCAGGAGCTCGTACTGCATAACCAACAATTAGAGCAGAGGGTAAACGAACGTACTGCTGCCTTGCAGGAACAAACAACGGCCTTACAAAAAGCAATGGCCGAACTGGAAGCCAGCCAGCTTCAGTTGGTGCAAAAAGAAAAAATGGCGTCGCTAGGGGAACTCACAGCAGGCATTGCCCACGAGATTCAAAACCCGCTGAACTTTGTAAATAACTTTGCAGAGATCAATACAGAATTGGTTGCAGAAATGAAAGAATGGATGGCATCCTTACAACTGCCCGCCTCCCAAACAGTTGATGCCACTACCCTCGCCAATGATATTTCAGACAACCTCGCCAAAATTTTACAACATGGAAAACGGGCAGACAGCATTGTGAAAAATATGTTGCAGCATTCCCGAAAACAAATGGGTGATATGGAGCTTACCAATATTAATGAACTTGCAGAAGAGTATTTGAAATTGAGTTACCATGGTTACAGGGCAAAGCACAAGACCTTCAATTGCAGCATTCAAACATCTTTTGATGAGCGGGTTACTGCTATCAATATTATTCCGCAGGAAATTGGCCGTATACTTATCAACCTGTTCAACAATGCGTTTTACTCCACTGCCCAAAAACAACAGGAGGGCATTCATGATTACGAACCAACGGTTTCACTAGCGACAATAAAAACAGTTGATGCTGTTAGAATAGTCATCAAGGACAATGGCCTCGGCATCGCTCAAAAATATATAGACAAGATCTACCAACCTTTTTTTACCACCAAGCCAACCGGCGAAGGCACCGGGTTAGGTCTTTCTATGAGCTATGATATTATTAAAGCGCACCAGGGAAAGTTGATGGTTGAATCTGATGAAGGTAAATTTGCAAGCTTTAGCATTGAATTGCCTTATAAGGATGATTAAATGGGTAGTTCACTTTTCCGAAAAAATAAAAGGACTATAAGCACCACGTACAACAGGCAAACACAAGTTATAGTGCCAGGTTATTTTAATGTTGCAACCTGCTCAATAGGAAACGACAGAAAGAATTCTGCTCCCTTTCCTTCTTCGCTTTCTACCCATATCTTACCACGGTGTGCCTCTATAATTTCCTGCGCAATAAATAAACCTACACCCAGCCCATCGGCTTTACTACGGGAGCCAGGTATGCGGTAGAATCGATTAAAAATATTGTCTTTTTCTATGGCAGGTATACCCATTCCTTCGTCTTTTACACTTATTTCAATTTCCCCGCCCAGCCTGATAAGCTTTAGTTCAATCTTAGTTTTGCCAGGAGAATATTTTATTGCATTGCTCAAGAGGTTGGCAATAACTTGTCCCATTTTTTGGGCATCAATGGTTACTGCTACATCTTCTTTTGGCAGTTCACATGTTATGCGATGCGTATCGGAAGTTTGACCCGACGCATCCACACATTCCTTCATAAAATTCAGCAGGCTAACGCTCGAAAAATTCAAGTTAAGTTTATTGGCTTCTATGCGGGAAATGTCTAAAAGATCAGAGATGATGGCATACAATTTAGAAGTTTGCTTATTGATCTTTGGCAGGAAATCAGTGATACGTGTGGGATCAGACTCCGCCAATTGCAAATAACCTTTTAGTGTGGTAAGTGGTGTTTTAAGTTCGTGGCTGGCAAAACCAATGAACTCATCCTTCTTGCTGTTCAGCGCTTTTATTTCCTCGTATAGCTTTGCATTTTCTACCGCAATTGCCGCATGCACTGCAATAGCTGCAATCATATTTTCATGTTCCTCATTAAACTTTGCAGGCTCCGGGTGCCCAAAGAATAAGCCTCCTATAACGATCCCGGTTTGCGAAAATACAGGTACAGCAAGGTAGCTTACCACAGGGAGATGCCCTGGGGGCAGGCCTCTATAAGGAGCATTGTTTCCAAATGCCGGTTCTTTGGTAATATCATCCGACCGGAAAATGCCCTCGCCTTCAAATGTACGTTTGAATACTTCTGTATTCCTTGGCATACCAAACTTATCGAAGGATGATCGTGAGGCGCCTGAAAGAGAATACAGCATCAGCGTTTCTCCCTTACTGTCTACTTTGTAGTAAAAAAAAGCACCAAAGGCGGCTCCTGCAATTTGCGTGGTTGCATCCGTAATTTTTTGAATGATACTTTGCACATCCAGGTCGCTGCCAATTTCCTTCATTGTTTTATGAATGAGTTCCAATTGTTGCGCATTGCGCTTTATGTGTGCTTCATTCTCTTTTTCTTCTGTTATATCACGAACAATTTTAGAGGCCCCTATGATATTATCTTTGAAAATAATGGGAGATACGGTTAAGGAAACAGTGAGCAGTTTCCCACCTTTTTTTACTCTTTGGGTTTCGTAATGGTCAATCCGTTCGCCCCGCCGTAATTTCGAAATGATCATATCCTCATCGGAAAGGCGTTCTTTGGGTATAAGAATAGAAATATGTTTGCCTAACACCTCCTGTTCATTGTAACCAAACATGCGTTCGGCCGCTTTGTTCCAGCTCGTGATATGACCATTCAGATCTTTGCTGATAATAGCATCTTGTGAAGAGTCTACGATTGCCGCAAGCCTGGCGTTGCGCTGTTCCAGTTCAGATGCTAACATGCCTGAAATTTATAAGTTAAAAAAAAATGGACTATTGCCGGTTTTAAATGAAATAATCTATTATATATTTGATACGAAAAATTATGACAAATTACCAGCCAATTCACCATTTACGACTTAGATATTTGAGGCAATGTTTTTGCAGGTACTAAAATAAATTCATGAAGCAACTTCCCTGCGTTTTAGTGTTGGACGATGATAAAGACTTGCTTGAAATGGTGGAGGTGGTGCTTACTAATTTTAAGATGCAGGTGTATTGCCTTAGCGATAGTACTAAGCTGTTTGAAGAATTAGAGCGTGTAAAACCATCTCTCTTACTAATGGACATATTCCTTGGATCCAACGACGGGCGGGCATTGTGTAATCAGATAAAAACAGACGATGATTACAGTCATATACCAGTAATACTTTATTCCGCAGGAAATATTTCGCAGGATTCCATCGAAGCTTCCATGACCAACGACTTTATTCCAAAGCCGTTTGATATTAAATTTCTGGTGGATAAGATCAAATCACTTATGCTAAATACAGCTTCTTAAATTGTATATTTATTTCTTTGCTTAATCTCCATTCTATTTAATTTTACTGCTAACCCGCCAGATTATATTACCTCCGTCATCAGCAACCAGTAGGGATCCATCGGGTAATTCCGCCACACCTACCGGCCTCCCATACACTTCGTTATTTGCTTCGTTGGCAATAAAGCCGGTCATAAAATCTTCCGGCGTTCCTGCTTTACCGTTGGCAAACGGCACAAACACTACCTTGTAGCCAGAGAAGCTGGAACGATTCCAGGAGCCATGCTGGCCAATGAACATACCATTTTTGTAATGTGCAGGAAACATATTGCCATTATAAAATTCAAGGCCCAGCGATGCGGTGTGTGCACCAAGGTTAACATCAGGAACTATTGTTTTGGCAACAAGGTCGGGCCTTTGTCCTGCCAACCGTGGATCCTCGTGCTGGCCAAAATAGGCATAAGGCCAGCCATAGAAACCACCTCTTTGCACGCTGGTGGCATAGTCGGGCACCAATTCATCACCAAGATTATCTCTTTCGTTAACGGCCGTCCATAATATGTTGGTGCCTGGTTGCCAGTCCATACCTACGGGATTGCGCAGGCCTGAAGCGTACACGTTGAACCCGGTTCCATCAGGATTGATCTCAAGAATATTTGCCCGGTTTTTTTCTTTTTCAATACCATGTTCGGCATTGTTGCTGCCGCTGCCAACACTCACGTAAATCTTGGTGCCTTCCCGGTTGGCAATAAGGTTTCTCGTCCAATGATTATTGTAACCCAGCGACGGCAGGTCAAGGATTTTTTTGCCTGGCGCTGTTATATTGGTTTCACCAGTTGAGTACGGAAACTGGTACACGCCATCTGTATTGCCCACATAAAAAGCGTTTCCTAATACCAGCATACCCAATGGGCGATTCAGGTTATCGAGGAATATTTTACGCAAATCGGGTAAACCATCAGCATTCGTATCCCTGAACAGGGTAATGCGGTTTGCCGGGTTTTTTCCCGTTTTTGCTTCGCAAATAAATACGTCATTGTTGGGAGCTACATAAATCCACCTGGGATTGTCAAAGCCCTCAGCATATTTTTCAACCGAAAAGCCGGCAGGTACCTTGGGCTGTTGCCCGTTTCCCCAACCAATTACCCTGCTGCTTTTTCTTACAGATGGTGTGGCATAAGGCGCTGGTAACTCCGGCGTCATGGTTGTTTCGGTACCGTTGCCAACAGATTGCTTTTGTGCCGTGCAGCCTGTAAATAAAAATCCAACACTTACAATGATGAAAAGCCTGTTCATATAATTTCAATTGTTGATGAGCGTAACCTGTTACCGCAATTGTTTAGCCAATAATGCACTTAAATAAAAGTGGATAATAGCCGGGATGCAAAATACCAGCAGTCCACAAACCTAAACACCCAGCTTGCTGCTTTGTTGTAATTTTAAATTCTAAACAATCGTTACATGATAAATGTAAAAATTGCCATCATTACCGGGGGCGGCAGTAGCTGTCAACGCCTTAAATTAACTGCCATCATCAATATGTAAACCCGGTTTGATTTATCTGTTTAATATCGCCGTATATTTATTGAAGCAATTACAAAATATATGGTGTACATAAACGGGCAATACCTGGATGATGAAAACGCTTTGCTGAATGTTACAGATATGTCTCTGCAAAGAAGTTATGCTGTGTTTGATTTCTTTAGAACAATAAACGGACTACCGTTGTTTTTAAACGACCACCTCGATCGTTTCTATGCTTCTGCTGCTGAAATGTTTCTGCCTGTAGCAATAAAACGTGAAGCACTTAAGCAGGTTATTCATACAATGATTTTGCAAGATGGCCGGCCGGAAATAGGCATACGCATAACACTCACAGGCGGCCTTTCGCCAGATGGTTACCAGCCGGCAACACCTAATCTAATCATTCAATCAAAACCTGTTGTGGTGGCCTCCGAAGCTAACTATGCGAAAAGTATCAGGGTCCTGTCTCGCCAGCACCAACGGGAGCTGCCGCACATCAAAACGATCAATTATCTTATGGCCGTTTGGCTGCAACCATGGTTATTGGCAATGGGAGCTGATGACGTATTATATTGTAACAATGGCTTAGTTACAGAGACGCCCCGCAGCAATGTTTTTATGGTAACAACGGACAATAAATTAATAACACCGAATCAAAATATGTTGCGTGGTGTTACAAGGAAAAATGTGTTGCAAATGGCTGCTCAAATAATGCCTGTAGAAGAAAGAGATATTTCATTGGAAGAACTTAGTGGTGCAGCAGAAATTTTTATAAGCAGTACCACCAAAAGAATTATGCCGGTGGTAGCTCTGGATGGTAAGCTCATTGGTAACGGAAAGCCAGGCCAGGTAACGGATCAACTCTACAACTTATTCAGGCAACTGGAAACCGAATCGTTGAACCAGGTCATACAATAAAACTGCAGCAGGCACTAACGTTCCAGAGATTCCCTGTCCCATTTGCCAGTATTAGCTGCAGCTTCATAAGTGCTTTGTAAAAATTTCATCAGTATTTTTTCAGGATCGGCAGCCTGGCGAACATCATCATATTTTAGGAAGAACTCACCCATTTCATCGCTCCAGAATGCCTGTGCTGGCTGCACTTTTTGTTTGCCAAAAGATTCTGGCGAAGGATAACAATAAGCATAAAATGCAGGCATAGGAAAAGCATCGCCACCGGGCCAGAAACCACAACTGCTTAGTTCCTGCGAGTAAGCTTCCTGCATTACTTCTTTAGGCATGTTGGGCATAGAACCCTGGTGTAACGGTGCTTTGCGGCCCGATAACCTGGTGACGGCAATATCAAAAGCGCCCCAGAAAAAATGTACCGGGCTGCACTTGCCAATAAAATCGCTCCGAAATTTCGTGAAGATGTTATGGGTTTTTATAGCTACCTGCCAATAATCGGTAACTTTCTTTTTATCGTAAAAACAATTGGTTTCATTTTCTGCAAAAGGTATCGCTTCCTCCACTTCATTTGGTTTGGGATAAATGTCTATATCAATACCAACATCTGCTAAAAGCTTAAATAGATTTTTGTAAAAGTCTGCAACGCTGCGGGGCTTTAACTCCATTGTATGTTGCTTCTCATAGCTGGTATTTACCTTCAGCAGGTGTTCATCTAAATCAAATTCAATTTCAAAAATGCCGTCTCTCCAGGGGATACTTCCAGTAGTTAATCCACGTGGAGTGATGTACAGACTCGGGTGCCAGGAATGATTTTGCCATGGCATCGCAACGAGCCTGATCTTACCCACTATCTGTGTCCATTGGTGTACCGTTTTCAGTGCATCACTCCAGGTATTATAATCTAAATCTGGCCATGGTTGGCTGCAGGAAGGTATATACGTTGTTTTATGCTGATTGATTTTTGTTTGTGTAGCAATGAACACCCACTCTTACATAACTCCAGCAGGAGAAAGAAATAAGTGTTATGCTTTAAATATAATGAAAACTAAGATAATTAATTTCATCACTTATTGCTTCCAAATTAAAAAGGGAATTCAAAACGAATAAACCAGCTGCACTAGTATTTAATTGTACCACGGGGAATACTCGGGATAACAATTAAATTTAGACAACATTTAATAATACACAACAACCAGAAAATGTAATAATGTTGAAATTTCTTTAGGTGATGTAGGCTTTAACTAATACCACCACATAATGAAAATAACTACTTGAAAGAAATAGTCAATATAGAATAAGTGTTCAAACTAGTATTAACCTGTTAGTGTGCTGGCATGGCAAAAACTTCGGGATAAAGTTTTTCTGCTTCATTAAAGATTTTATCGACAACAATTTTCGACGCAAATGAAATAACAATTACTGAAAAGCTTATCATCAAAAGAAAAAAAGAAGCAGGGGACGATATATGCAAAGATGCTGATGAAAATAGATTTGGGAATAAATATACCTGCATGAACAGGTAACTAACATTAAATGCAGACACGTGCTGGGTGAGCAACAATTTTGCACATTTTTTTTGTTTGTGACGAAGCTCGTATAAGCTGATGAAATTAAGAATAAAGTTGCCGGTGAGGACAATGAAAGCAACAATCATCATTCCTGCCAGGTAGCCAGCTAACATTAGCACCAGAAAAATGAAAACACTTCGTAATATATTTGGCCAGTTAAACTGTGCCAGAATTGCATTCAACCATATTTTGTTGTTCTTTTGTCGCACAGCTTTTTCAGCCTGCTGCACAATCTTCGAAAAACCGAATAAACCAAACCCTGCATACACTTTATCCAATGCTTTTTGAAAGGTCAATTCTTTATCAATTGTCATTTCTTCCTCTATTCTTGCCGCAAGATGATCTACCAATTCTACCTGCAGGTCATACCAATGCACCCATTTCTTTTTGGTAAACAGGAATAATGTGGAAATTTGTTCTTCACTTAATTTCATCGGATGGCAGGTTTTAAATTAAGCAACAAACTCATTTGTGATATAAATTCTTTGAATTCTTCCATTTTAATGGTAGCAGCAGATTTTCCTTTTTTTGTGAGACGATAATATTTCCTTGGGCGGTTGTCAACATGTTCAATTGTTACATCCAGCATTCCATCTGCTTCCAGTTTATGCAATGCAGGATAAAGTGCACCTTCGGTAAGGTTGATTTGCTGGTCAGTAGTTTCTTTTACTTTTTTAGTAATCTCATAACCATACATCTTGCCATGCTCCTGCAATAATTTCAAAATGATCGTGTTTAAAACACCCTTATATAATTGGCTATCGCTTTTCACTAAACGTAAACTTACATAAGTTTCTTAGGTATACAAAATATTTTTTCGCTGTAACGGCTTTTAGGTGGTACAAAAAAATCCTCCCGGTATTCGGGAGGATTTTTTTAATGTTTTAATGGAAGTGATTATGGAAAAATACCTAACTCAGCATAGCTGGTAGCTACTTTGTTAATAGCACTAACATAAGCGGCCGTGCGCATGTCCGGTATTTCAGGGCTGTTCCACCAGATGCTCATGATCTCTCTTGTAGCAGAGATCATCGTCTCTTCCAGTCCACTATGAACGAGGTCAACCTCTTCCGGTCCGTGTAAAATAAATTTACGATCAAGGTCGCCAACCAGTTTACCGCTCAGGCCTTCAATCTGGCTTAGGATGCGGGTGTTCATATTTTCAGTAAAGCGTTTTTCCATCCTACCGTAGCGCACATGGCTCAGGTTTTTCAACCACTCAAAATAACTAACAGTTACACCACCAGCATTCAGGTACATATCAGGCACACATAAAATTCCTTTTTTAATGAATACCTCATCCGCTTCCGGCGTACAAGGTCCGTTGGCTGCTTCGCCAATGATGGTTGCTTTAATGCGGTTTGCATTCTCTGCATTTATCACATTCTCTAAAGCAGCAGGAATCAGGATATCGCAATCCAGTTCCAGTGCATCAGCAGAATTTAAAATATTGGTAGAGCCGGGGAAGTGTAGGATGGAGCCGGTTTCATTGCGGTGTTTCCACACATCCAGTTCATTCAATCCATCTGCATTATAAATAGCGCCTTCCATTTCTGCAAGGGCAATTACTTTTGCGCCAGCTTCCCTAAAAAATTGTGCAGAATGGTAACCAACGTTGCCTAATCCCTGTATCACTATACGCTTGCCTTCAATACCCACTGACAGGTTTTGCTTGGCCATTACTTCCGGCATATTACATACTTCCCTAATGCCAAAGAAAACGCCCAGGCCGGTAGCTTCTTTACGGCCACGAACACCACCCTGTGTTATCGGCTTACCCGTAACACAACCGGCAGCATCAATTTCACCTGGCTTCAAAGAAGCATAGGTATCTACGATCCATGCCATTTCTCTTTCACCGGTGCCGTAATCTGGCGCAGGTACATCAATACCAGGGCCGATAAAATTTTTCTTAACCAGTTCGGATGTATAACGACGGGTAATTTTTTCCAGTTCGTAGGTGCTGTAATTGCGGGGGTTTATTTTAATGCCACCCTTACCGCCACCAAATGGCACGTTTACAATTGCACACTTATATGTCATCAGGGCAGCTAGTGCCATAACTTCATCCTGGTTTACCTCCTCGCTGAAACGGATACCACCCTTACAAGGCGATTTGTGCTGGCTGTGTTGCACACGATATGCTTCAATAACTTCAATTTCCCCGTTATCTAATTTTACCGGGAAACGCATCTGGTAAACACTATTACAGGCTTTGATCTGTTCTAAAATTCCCGGATCAAATTTGGTAAAAGCGGCTGCTTTGTCAAAACTTTTTTCAACGCTTTGAAAAAAGCTATACTGCGGATGTGACATATGGTTTTTTATTTTGTTTATAATAATGGGGAAGAGCCCCGGCAATCAGAATTACTGAATATTTTCTTTTTCTATTTTCCTAAGCCGCCTGTCTACCGTGAACATGTAAACAAACAGGCCGATGAGGATGGTGAGGCATACCGCTACAACTACATATATCTTTCCATTACTGCGCATGCCATCTGCCATTTCTACTTCCTGCTGCGCAAATGCTGCAAGGTTTACCAGCACCATCAGCAGGAGCAACAATGTACGCTTCATTAATGTAACCAGGTATTTTTTCATGTTGAAAACGTTATATAGTTGCGTTTGTATTTAAAGGTATAGCATTGGCAATGCCTGTCAAAGCTCATTTTTTTTTTGTTCATTCATTAAGGAGCTATCCTGTATCATCGACATTCTTATTTTAAGTGTGCTGATCCAAACGCCCAACAGCGTCCAGCCAATTACGGCAGGATAAAAAACTGCTCTCATGCCTGCGTCCATATCATTTTTATCTAATGCAGGGTTACCGGTATCGCTGCCGGGGGAACCGGGGTGCAGGCTACCCACCATGCGGGGAATGATCCAGATACTTGGGAACAACATCGCAAAGGCAAAAATATTATACACTGCGCTTACCCGTGCCCGTTTATCCATATCAGTAAAGGAACCCCTCAATACAAAGTAAGCACCATAAATAAGGATAGCGATGGCTGCACCAATCAGCTTTGGTTCTTTTAAAACCGAACCCAACGACTGGCTCTGGTCGGTGATCCAGGTAACGGATACCCAGATGACGCCGGTGGCATAACCCAGCACGCCAAACAAAGTGCCGGTGGCAGCGAAATTTTTTGCAAAAAGGTCGTATTTGTAATTGGTAGTGTTCAGGTATTTGATGCTGTAAACAAAACTTACAATAAAGAGGATCATCATGCCAAACCACATGCATACATGAAAGTACATATTGCGTATGGTTTCATTCAGTATCGGCAGCCGGGGAACATCCATTAAAAAACCACCGATAATGGTATATAATAACAGGATGAACGATAATATTTTCCACCAGCTTTTTTGCACGTATGGGTAGCTTTTATTTTGTGGCGCAAAGTTATGGGAAACTGGTTTATATAACCACCGATTTCACAAAAATCAATTGCCGGGTATGCTAATTTATTTATATGCCTAATCTAAAAAAGCCTTTTTGAAACCCGGTATTTTCCGGTGCTGGCTGGTCTGCTCGTATGCGTATGCAATGCCCAGCAAAACAGGCTCCGAATAAGCAGCACCAAAAAAGGACAAGCCAACCGGCAGATCATAAGCCATTCCCACAGGCACGGTAATATGCGGATAGCCACTGGCAGCGGCGGGTTGGGTGAGGAACACATTGCCCCAGCGATCGCCGTAAATGGTATCTATGCTGCAGGCCGGTCCCATGGTGAGGCCGCATATTGCATCCAGTTTATTATCGTTGATCACTTTATCCAGGATATTCTTTGTGCCTTCGTGGCTGCTTTGCACCGCCTTCCTGTATTCGCTGCTGTCCAGCCCGCCTTTAGATTGGCTGCTGATGAGGGTATCCTGTTTAAAATAAGGCATGGCTTTGCTTTCATTTTTTTTGTTGAAGGCAATCACTTCTTCCAGTGAACGAACCGGTGCTTTGGAAGCCGCGAGGTATTTGTTTAGCCCGTCTTTAAATTCATATTGCATTAGTTCAAATTCTGAGTTGCCAAGTTTGTCTACCTGTTCTGCATACGATATCTCTATGATGGTAGCGCCTTTGTCTTTCAGTTGCTGCACTGCTTTATTGATAAGCTCATGCAACAAAGGGTTATCGCCCTGCGGATTTTTTTCAATACCAATACGCTTTCCATTTAAGGCATCGGCTTTTAAAAACGAGGTATAGTCTGTAAAAGCTTTACCCTTCGACTCAGCGGTAACCGCATCAGCACCGTCTTGCCCGGTGAGAGCGCCCAGTAACAAAGCCACGTCGGTAACCGTTCTGCCCATTGGCCCGGCAGTATCCTGTGTAGCAGAAATTGGGATGATGCCGCTGCGGCTCAGCAAACCCACCGTTGGCTTCATGCCCACGATACCATTAACTGCCGAAGGACAGACAACAGAACCATCCGTTTCGGTACCAATGGCCACGGTGCAGAGGTTGGCAGCTACGGCTACGCCGGAACCCGAACTGGAACCGCAGGGATTATGATCGAGTATGTATGGATTCTTGGTTTGCCCGCCGCGGCTGCTCCAACCAGAGCAGGAGGAAGAAGAGCGGAAGTTGGCCCATTCACTCAGGTTGGTTTTACCCAGCAATACGGCACCGGCTTCCCGAAGCTTCTGCACGATGAACGCATCTTTTGCTGCTATGTTACCCAGCATGGCCAATGAGCCGGCGGTGGTTTGCATTTTATCTGCAGTATCTATATTGTCTTTTATTAAAACCGGGACACCATGCAACGGTCCACGTATTTTGCCCGCTTTTCTTTCTTCATCCATTGCTTTGGCAATGGCCATGGCATCGGGGTTTACTTCTATCACCGAATGGAGTGAAGGTCCTGCATGGTCAATGGCTTTAATCCTTTCCAGGTAAAGCCTGGTCACTTCCTGCGAAGTATAGTTTCTTGAAGCAAATTTTTCCTGCAGGTTGCTGATGCTGGTTTCATCCAGTTCAAAACTGCCCGGTGCTGTGGTAGCGGTTCTGGTAGCGGCAACACTATTCTTAGGGTTATTGCAGGAACTGATAATGCTGCCAATACCTGCCGTAGCAATGCTGGCTGTGCCAAGGAAATTTCTTCGCTTCATAAAGAATATTATTAAATTAAAATTGTTGCTGCTAAAGGTAATTGATTGATAAGATGTTTAAACAATTTGTTGGAATGTTCAGGCTTGCAGGCAGAGGAGCAAAATAGAAAATACATGAACGAGTAACCTATCAAAAATTTTGTGAAACGATTTAAAGAGAAGATAAAACATGTTATCAATCCTTCCATAAAAAAGGAAACAAAATAACAGCGAGGGTTATCACCAATAAATCCATCAAGCCGATGAGGCCGGCAAGTTGCGCAACGGCGCCTTCCCTAAAAACTTCTGCAAAGGCAGCTTTGCTCAGGCGCATCAATAAAAGCAGGATCGGTAAAATAACAGGGAAGCCAAGAATGGCAATCAATGCTGCATTCTGCTGCGCTTTGGCAGCAATAGCACTCATCAATGTAAATACCAGGCTGATGCTGGTGCCCCCTAATATCACCACGCCGGTAAATACCAGGCTGTCTGCAACAGGGTTGTCTAAAAATGTGAAGAATAATCCAAGACTTACCAGGCTCATCAGCGCCATCAACAGGGTATTGAAAATAAGTTTGGCAATAATAAATTCTACCGGCGATGTGATGGAATAGAAATACAACATGCGGCCCTTGCTTTCCTGCAGGAAACTTTTGGCCACCGTGTTCACACAAACAAATAATTGTATTACCCAAAAAAGGCTGCTCCAGATATTTGCCTCCGGGCTGTCGGGCATGCTGAGGTACAATACAAAAATGGTAGAAGCGATGTACAGAAGGATACCATAAAAAGTATGCTGCTGCCTTAACTCAAGCAGTATATCTTTTTTAAGTAATGTTGTAATGCGCTGTAGCATGAGTATAGGTAAGGCATCGCCTGTTAATGGATGTTTATATTTTTTCCGCAGCACAAATCCTGCACCGTGGTTCATATATATCTTTTTCTCCCAACAGCACCTGTCCTTCCTGCGCAGTTTTGCGGTAAGATATGTTGGCAATATTGCCGCACTTCATACAGATAGCATGCAATTTTGTAATGTAATCTGCCTTTGCCAGCAGGCAGGGCATTTGCCCGAAAGGGTTGCCTTTAAAATCCATATCAAGGCCGGCCACAATTACACGGATTCCACGCATGGCTAATTGCTCGCATACATTACCTATCTCTGCATCAAAAAACTGTGCCTCATCAATGCCCACTACATCTACATCCTGTGCAAGCAGCAAAATGCTTTGTGCATTTTCTACCGGGGTACTTTGTATTACATTCGTATCGTGGCTTACGATATTTAACTCGTGGTACCTGGTATCAAAAGCAGGTTTAAAAATTTCCACGCTAAGGTTTGCAATCTTAACCCGCTTCAACCTGCGAATCAGTTCTTCTGTTTTGCCACTAAACATACTGCCACAAATCACTTCAATCCAGCCACGCCGGTCACCCTTCAGGTTAGGTTCAATAAACATTTAAATAATTATTTTAGAATACAGTTAGTAACTTTATGGCTGTTCGTGCAAAGATTAAAGTTTCTGCCCATAGGGCAAAACTATTTTTATAGCACGCTGATTTTTTTACAAAGCAAATAAATTGATATGGATCGTGTGCTTACCCTCTGTAATAAACTACAGGAACAGCTTGCACAAAAAGCATCGGTAGACCAATTGCTGGTAACGGTGGAGATGCTCCAGTCTGAGCTATTGCATTCCCGGGAGATCAACCCCATAAAGGCAGCACCTAGTGCTGTGGCAGTAAAAGTAGCTATGTCTGCCTATGCACAACCTGCTCCTGCTAGTTCAACAACTGAACGTGAGCCTGAGAAAACGGTGGAGACCTTGCAGGTAGATGAAGCAGAACTGGAAGCCGAACTGGAAGAAATAAAAAAACATGCACAGGAAAAAAATAATATGGGCACACATAATAAACCTGCCCTGTTGTTCGATCCTGTAGAAGATATTCCAACGCTTGTGCACCAGCAAGGTCCACCTGCCAATGTAGAAGAAGAAAAAGAAAAGGAAAAAGAAGTAGCACCAACAGCAGTTGACGTCGCTGCACCGGCTCCCAAATCATCTCCCACATTTTTAGAAAAAGCTACAGAAGTTCACCAGGCACTTGCCAAAGATCAATCATCATCATTAAACGACCGGCTGAAACAATCGCAGATAGAACTCGGCGATTCATTAGTTGAAACACCAATCAAGGATTTGAAAAAAGCAGTAGGCGTAAACGATCGTTTCCTCTTCATCAACGAGTTGTTCCGGGGTGACGAAGTGATGTATGAGCGGAGTATAAAAACCATCAACAGTTTTTCTATTTACCCCGAAGCGGAATACTGGATAAAAAGAGAACTGAAATTAAAACTTGGTTGGAACGACAGGAACGAAGTGGTTAAACAATTTGATCAGTTGATTAAAAGACGTTTTCTCTGAATATGATCCATGATCATTGCCGTAGCACCCTGCTTGCCGTACACATATTCCCGGGCAATCCGGCTGCTGTTTTCCAGCAAATCTTCATCACTAAATAATTTACTCAGCCTTTCTTCCAGTTCCAGTGCATTGCTGATGGGGAAAGCAGCACCCGCTGCCACCAGGTCCCTTGCTTCTGCAAATTTTTCGTACACCGGGCCAAAAACAACCGGCTTGCCATACACAGCGGCTTCTAAAATATTATGAATACCACTTTGGTTAAAACCTCCACCCACGTAGGTTACAGTTGCATATTTATACAGTCGGCTCAGCATACCAATATTATCAATTATCAATACATTGCTGTGCGGCACTTTGCACAACTGTCGGTTGGTGAGTTCTGAATATAAACAGGCTTCCGGAAATTCTTCCTGGAGGTCTGCAATTCTTTCTTTGCTTATTTCGTGCGGGGCAATAATAAAACGTTTGTTGGCATTGGAACGTGCAAAATGAATAAGGTCTGCTTCGTCTTCTTCCCAAGTACTACCTGCAACCAACACAGGATGATCCTGGCAAAATTGCTCCAATGGCTCCGCTAGCGATTCCCAGTTATTAGCAATACTTGTCACCCGATCAAAGCGGGTATCACCTGCTATAGAAACATTACTGCTAATACCGATTTGTTGCAGCAGCGCCACAGAGCGGTCTGTTTGCACAAAAAAATGATCGAAGGCAGAAAGTATCTTTTTCCACATGGCACCGTACCATTTAAAAAATGGTTGCGCCGGCCTGAATATGCCTGATACCAGCAGCAAGGGAATTTGTCGTTGTTTTAATTGGAGCAGGTAATAATACCAGTATTCATATTTAACCCATAACACCAGCGAAGGTTGGATGGCATCTATAAATCGAGCGGCAGTGGCCGGGCCATCCATTGGCAGGTACATCACAAGATCGGCACCGGTATAATTTTTTCTAATCTCATATCCGCTGGGTGAAAAAAAAGTTACCACAATTTTATGCTGCGGGTATCCGCTTCTGATAGCTTCCAGCAGCGGACGCCCCTGTTCAAATTCGCCAAGGCTTGCGCAATGCATCCAAACAAGTTTATGAGCTACAGATGGGCTTCCTAATTTTTGTTTGATGGTAACTTCCCAATTATCTCTTCCCTTTACCCATGCCTTGGCTTTTGGCGCCCAAAGGCTGGCAAGCTTTGCACCGGCAGCATACAGGAAACAGAAAATATTGTATAATATCAGGGTCAATAGAAAAGTATATTTTGACAAATGTAAATGGATATTATTGGTTATTCTATACAATATCGAGGGGCCGGGCAATTCTCATTCAATATTTAATCTTGCGGCGCAATAAAATTTTTATTTGTATGAGACCATTCACATGGGGCACACCAAAACTTATTAACACCACATAAAAAAAGATGTAGATTTAAAAGTGATTGCGGTGATGGAAAGTTAGAAGTTCATTGGTGCTTTAATACTGCAACTCTTCAATTTGCTTTCTTAAAGAAAGCAAATACTTATTCCTCATATTACTTCCTTGTCCACTGAACCCAACAGACTCTTTTAGGAGAGATTGCAACCAATTATCTACTTCCTTGCAAATGTTAGCATCACCAGATTCCAGGTTGTTGAAAGTATTAAAACGCAGAAAACAGGCCTGGCTATTTTTTAACGTGGCCAGGTAAGAAACATTATTAACTACTTCGCAATAATGCCAATCGAAAGTGGCCAAACTTTCTTTATTTTTTGCTTTGCTTATGGCATAGCCTTCAATATCATGAAGTACAAGCATTAATTGATTACAGATTTCCTGCCTTAGTTTTTTATCTGCCACCAGGTTATTGGTAAAGGCATACCGCATTTGTTCCAGGATAATAAGTGTATCACTGTTATTCCAGATCTCAAGGCAGGGAATATTTTGATACACTTCATAAAGTGAATACGCTGCTGCAATAGTTTTTTTGTTTTTGTTTTTGTTGGTAAAAGTTGGTGTTGCTTTATTTCCTGCGGAAGAAGATATCCTGCTGTTCCAGAAAAATAATTTAAAAGCCGTTAACTCTGGATATTTAAATAGATGGAAAAAGGGAATATCATCTGTAGAACAACTCATTTTTTGTAAGCCATTTTTTACCAGCGCATTCATTTGCGTTCCCAGCCCGGTAATGTACTGCAACATATCTACTTTGCCGGTATGAAATGGAGTAAACCTAAACCGGCTTGAAGTTTTATCTGATGGAGGGTTTATTTCAAAATGACAATTAAAAGCATTGCATATAATTTCTATTTGATGAAGTGTAAGGCCGCTACTGCCTTTTATTTTATTATACGCCTCTGCTTTACTGATGCCCAATACTTGTGCTATTTCGTTGGCCAGTAATTGCGAAGCGGGGAGCCTGGCTTTCACGCTATCAAAAAAGGCGGTTTGTGGGTTTTCCATTTTAAATTTAATCAAGTCTTTAAAAATCAAGTAATAGTATTACAAATCTATACAATGATAGCCGAAAATCTACTTTAACTGGAAATATTGTTGTGTAGTTTAATTTTATACGAAAAGTTATTTGCACGAGTATTTAAAATTAAAATAACTTCAAAATGGCATTTAATCTTAAATAACAAAAGACCCTTGTAAAAAACACCAAAACACAAAAATGAAACCCAAACCCCGCCAAACAAAAGGAAACCGTACAGATGCTAATATAAGCCACAGCATACGCAATACTATCTTTACCATTACAACTTTGCCGCCACGGCGATGATAGAAACAATTATATTTTTTAAATGAAAAAAATAAATAAAATTAAAAATTATAAAACATTAATACTCGTATTACTATCTGCCGCATTCCTTGCAGCAAGCTGTAAAAAAGATAAAGTGCAGGATACCCGTACCGAACTGGAAAAACTACCTCCCATTACCCAAACAGGTGCTAATACTTTTGGTTGCCTGGTAGACGGTAAGGCCTGGCTACCCAATGGTAGTAAACCACAAACCGGAGGGCCTAATATCCAGGTTTATGTAGATCCAACATTTCAGGGAGGTGCCTTTTATGTAACAGGTCATCAGTATCAGGGTCCATATCAAACTATAGCATTTGGTTCTTCAAGATGCACAAGTGCAGGATTTTTCACTTCGGACTCCATGTATAACAGTTTTGATTATAAAAAAACCGTAAACGGGGGTATAAGTATTGAATTTAGGACACCCGAAAATGGTTTCTACAGGAAAGGCTTTTTCAGTGTTTTAAGGTACGACTTAAATAACGGAATTTTTTCGGGAACCTTCGAAGTGAAATTATACAAAATGGATGGGAGCTTCGGCGACACTCTGAGAATTACAAATGGCCGTTTCGATATTAAATTTTAATCAAAAAAAAATAACTCGATATGAAAAAAATTGTACTTGCTGTAGTAGCCATAATTTTTATGGCTATTTTATCTAATGCTCAAACCGGCGACCCTTTAAGAGATAAATTAGACAGTATATTTAAGTTTATTGACAAAACACAAATACCTACTGGGTATCTTAAAGAGTATGGCTCAGAGATGATACCGCTGCATCTTTTTAATGGCTTGTTAAACGATAGCAATAAAGTAGAAAGCCTTGATATTTTTTAGATAAAAAATAAATAAAATGAAAAAATATACAACAGTACTAATCGTAATGCTTGCTACAACCTTAGTTGCTGCAAGTTGTAAGAAAGACAAACCCCAAGACAACCGTACCGAGCTGGAAAAGCTACCACCCATTACACAAATAGGTGCCAATACATTTGGTTGCCTGGTAGATGGCAAAGCCTGGTTACCAAACGGTAGTAAACCACAGAACGGCGGGCCTAATATTGTTATTGACGTTGACCCAACTTTTCAAACAGGGCTTTTTCGCATAGATGCTATTAAATACAATGACGGGCCAGGAAATTTTATATCAATAAACACGTTTAACTGTACTAGTGCCGGAAGTTATGGTTTCAGTCCTTCAACATTAAGCGTCCAATTTTACAGTAGATTTTCAAATCAAATTTGCGAACTCTCTACGACCGTCAACTCGACATATAAGGGCGGCATTTTGAACATTGTAAGATACGATTTGACTAACAGAGTATTTTCTGGCACCTTCAGTTTTGAATTATTTAATCCCCAAAGTCAATGCGGAGACACCACAAGAATCACAGATGGACGATTTGATGTAAAATTATAAACTAATAAAACAAAAAATTATGCAACAAAAATTTAAAAACTTACTCTATAGGATTGCCATTATGTTGACAGTCTTAATATGGAGCAATATTGCTAATGCCCAAGAAACCGATAGCGTTAGGATTGCAATTAATAATATCCTCTCGCCGCTCAATAAAAGCCTTATACCTACTGGCATTCTTGCAGAAAACAGTTATCCACTTTTGGATATGGGTACTTACAATGGTCAGCTAAATGCAGAGAATACCATTGACTTTTCACAATGGCGCTTGTTGTACAATCAAGCCCTCAGCGGTGCTTTTGTAGCACCTGTAGGCCTGCCAGACATTGACCA
>JBBSJJ010000029.1:0-37429 GCA_038257335.1 Chitinophagales bacterium
TCATACAAATCACTCAACACCTGTTTGTCATTTACAGCCATGGCTGCGAAGGATATTTTATACAGGTCGCCAGCCGGAGCAAAATATATCTTGCTTATATCTTTTAAATAATTTTCCAGCGGCTTCCAAATCAGCGGATATAACGACGCCTTTTTTGAGAGGAGTTTCATGCCAGATACTCCTCGTGTATACATACTATTTATCTGCTGGCCGCTTGCTTTGTTTCCCCAAACACTATCCAATTGCTTTTGCTCAAACAGAGGTATCATCACAGGCTGGCTAAGTCCTTTGCGAAGCAAGAGCGCTGCATAAAGGATGCTATCCGTCCAGGCATTTCCATTGTAATAATTAAAGGAAATAAATTCTATGGCTGCTTCGGCCTCACCCAGTTGTTGTTGCAGCTGTTGCCAGTGAGGTAACTGAGCATTATTTTTAAATGCTGCGGACTTGTTGGTGAGCATTTTTTCTGCTGCATTGGCTGCTTCTTCCAAAGTTGTCAGTTGCAACGAATCTACATCCCCGGTGTTCGTATATAAATTTGCAAGCTGCTTTTTTGCCTCTACCCACCCCTCGTATTGAAGCTGCAGCAGGCTGTCGTGGCTTGCATAAATACCAGCCCGCACCTGTAGTAAAGAAGTTAGAATCAAATTACGGTTCAGCAGCAATCGGTCGTAAACCGCCGAAGTATGCTGCGGCAAAAAATTATTATAGCAGAAAGATAAATACTCATCGGTAAAATTATTACTGGTCAAAATATAGGCTTGCTTTTCTTTTTCACTGGTAAAACGAAACAACTTATCTACTTGTATTCTTTGAGCATGCAAGGCTTCCTCAAAATATTTGTTGGCCTTGGCTGGTTGTTGCATTGCCCAGTACACTTTTGCCATGCTTGCAGCATTCTCTGCATAAAAAGGATGCACCTGGCCAAGAGTGTGCGCCCACACTTGCCTTGCCTCTATAAAATATTGCAATGCCAGGGCCTGCTTTCCCATTGCATAATAAAGCAGGCCTAGGTTGTTTCTGTTTATTGCATGATCGGGACTTTCTATGGGAGCGGTTTTATCCCAAATACCTTTTGCCTGCAAAGCCAGTTTTTCGGCTTCGCTAAAGCTACCCATATCGCAATACAATGTTGCAAGATTGTTGCAGGTCTCTGCATAGTCCAGGCTTTCCGTGCCCGATTGTTGTGCTCTTACCAACAATGCCTCCTTGTAGAGTGGGGCCGCTTTTTCAAATGATTTGATCAGATAGTAAAAATCGGCGAGGCGATTGCAACTGGCTGCGTAATCGGCATGCAGTCCCTTAGGTTCCATACCCGCCCTAATGTTTCGTGCCTCCAGGTACAACGCCTCTGCTTTTTCATACTGCCCCATGGCTGTGTAAATATTGGCAAGGTTGGCGCAAGTTATGGCATACACGGGGTGCGCTTTTATGGGAGGCAACAATTGCCTGATGCGCCTGGCTTCCAACACCAGCGGCTCGGCTTTTTCAAAATCGCCCATGGCTTCAAAAACAGCCCCAAGGTTGTTGCAGGTGCGTGCATAATCCGGGTCATCTTTACCTAGCAGACTTTCCTTTATTTTTTTTGCAACCAGGTGCATATTTTCCGCCTTCCTGTATGCTGCTGCATTGTAATAAAAATTAGCAAGGCTGTTGCAGGCACTGGCATAAGCAATGCTGCTGTCTGTAAAAAGCCGGGCAGTAACATCAAGGGAAGTCTTATAATATTCCTCTGCTCTTGCAGGAGCTGTTGCTTCTAACACACGACCGAACCGGTCGCATAGCAGTGCATATTGTGGGTGAAGCGTAACATTCCATTTTTTAAAAATAGCCAAGGCTTCCTGCAAATATTTCCCTGCATTGGGGTATTGAGACAACCGTAGATGTTGCTCTGCCAATTTGCGCAGGAGTAGTATTTGGGCCAGGCTGTTTACAGAATCTGTTGGAAAATTTTCTTGTGCCAACTGTAAGTAACGTATAGCCTGGCTGGGTTGGTTCGATTTTTCGGCTAATGTAGCAGAGTCTGTATAGGCCTGCCAGGGCTGAGCCTGGGCAAAAGCACAAATGACGAAACATCCAATAAGAAAAACCAATTTTTTCATTCTACATCATTTATCCTGAGCAATAAAGCTTGCTGATAATTTTTACAGGATAAGGATTGAGGTAGCTAATGAAGATATAGAATTACTTTAATTTTTTCTTCAGTTGATCACCCAGGGCATCTACCATTTTGCCAGAATTGTCAATGATCATCTGGTTTACGAAAGTATTTTTAGAACTCTCTTTTACATTTACGGTAATATTATAGGCGCCCTGGCTGTAGCTCGGCTGCGCATTGTTCTTGCTCACCACATGGTAGCCAAAAGAGCGGGGTACAATAAAACTTTGACCATCTATTTTTTGACCCACCAGGTTTTGGTAATAGGCATCATATCCTGGCTGGGTTTTATCTAAAGGCGCTTTACGTAAAAAGAAATAAAATTTTCCAAGTTCTATATTTTTAAAAAGTGCTCCCTGGCTGTTTACATAAGAGCTGTTGAAGTTGATTTCAAAATCCATATTAAGGTAGTTGTTGTTGCCCGGCACTTTGGCTTTTGCATAATTTAATTGCAGGCTTTTAAGCTTTAAGCGAAACATGGCATTGTTTAGAATCTCGTAAGGGTTGGTAGCATCCAATTCAAATTCTGCAGTGAGGGCGGTATCCATCTTTCCCTCATTTTCAAATGTGCGCACGAGTTTAAAACCGCTGAACTGTAACCCAAGCGGATCAAAGGGCCCTTCTACCGACAACTGGTCGTAAAAATAAAGATCCGTAAGACCATAGCTGTATTCAGCGTTGTACTTCTTTTTATCCTTTGCTATCATTTGCTTTACTGCATTGCTGGCCAACGAAACTGCACCACCTACAATACCAGACAATGGGCCACGACTACCCACACCCCTGCTGGCCATATCTGGCACATCCTGCATTTGGAGGCTGGCATAGTTAATTACGTCTGGTTTTTCCCTGATGTCCATTTTCACTTCTTCGCTCTCATTGGCAGATCCCTGGCGGGAACCGGCACAACTGCCAAGCATACACGAAAAAAAAGCCAGGATAAAAAACGGGTTAAAAGTTGGTTTCATAAAATTTGTTCAAAGAGGTTCTATAAATGGAATTACCGGGGTTTAATTTTACGGCCAGCTTATAATATGGAAGCGCCTCCGCTAAAAAATGATGTTCATGTAATAAGAATGCTTTTGCATAAGCAGTTTCGGCCGGGCTTGACTCAGGTACAAACCCAAGCAACGCCTGCACCGCCTTGAGATAAGAGGCCTTGTTCCAAATTTTTAGATACTTCCTTTCGCAACCACTGCCTTGCTCACCCATGATCTGCCAATAATAAGTTCCGGGCGACAAATCCTTTACAAGTTGAGTTAGTTGTAATGGCTCCTTAGCCGCAAGAGTAATTTTCTGAACAGCCTCTCCATCCATTGCCTGCTCAAATACAGCAGCGACAGGCTTTTCGTAGGCCGCCCACCAAACTAGTGGCAGCGTGCCCGAGTAATAATGGATGGTATCTACTTGCATTGCTAAAGCAACCTCGTTGCACCCACGGCTCACAGCACCTACATTTTTCATGTAGGACTCGGGTTCCTGCTCAGGCTTGCCATGTGGGTGGGTAAGTTCGTTCCACACATATTTAAAATAAGAACTGCTGTAGGAAGTTGCTTGTTTGCATTGGGCTACTAATTTTTTTACAGGGTAATTACCTTTCTTGCTAAGCTGAATGATTTGGTAGTTGCTGCAGATGAGCAGCAGCTTGCTGCCTTCACCCAAAACGAGCAAATCTTTTGCAAAAAGCTGGTCGCCTTTTTTCAACATATTTTTAGAACCTGTTTTGTTAATCCTTCCTTGACTGTGATACACCACAAACGATGGATCTGCAGCAAAGGCGCTGAAAAAAAAGCAGGTCATCAGTATGGAAAAAAATAATTTCATATTAGTGATGAGCATGAATGAATAAAGAATGAATGCCAAACCGCTTGTGCAACCAGGTACTGATGGCCTCATAAAAATAAAGCACATCCACCGCCAGGATGATGGCCACAAACGTGGGTGTGAGATTGATCTTCACATCCCATTTAAAATAAAACAACAGGCCCAGGTAAACGAACAGTACTGCAGAAACAACCTGTGCTATTTTTGCAACAAGGTGAAACCACAAATGCTTGTCTACAAAAAAGCGAATGAACAGACTCATGTGCAACCAACACAATACAGATGCAACGAGCCAGTTAATCCATACAGGTGATTTATTGACGTAGTCATGATCTCTTATCATGCTAATGATATTGGCGTGTATAAAAACACCCTCCATATCTGGTACGGTTTTACCCACCGATTTCTTATTGAAAGGAGTAAAATGTTTGTCTTCTATGCTGTTGGGATCAGGAGAAATATAGCCCAATAATATCGTTTTGCCGGTAAATGAAATGGATGTTTCCCTGCCTGCAAGTATTTCTTTACCATCTACTACCAGGAACTTGTTTGCCGTGCGGGTATAATTTAATTGTTCGGTCCTGTTATTTCTATAAACGAGTTTTTTATATTCCACAGGGTAAGCCACCTGTGCTACTGCTGCCGCAAAAGATTGGTAAACGGTTCCTTTGTTTTTCATTATGGGCGCAGTATGCCGTATAGAACCGCCCTCTTCTCCTACAAAATTAGCGTAACCCCTGGCCATGGCGTTTGGCCATAAAAATCCAGACGCAGCTAAAACTCTTTTTTCGGCTTGTAAATGATAGGCAAGCACTATTTTATCTGATCCGGAAAACAATTGAACTAAAAGAGAATCGGGGGCCGCCGCCTTTGCTTCGTTGAACAAAACATCTACGCCAATAACGGCTGGCTTTTTACTGGCCAGCTCAGAAATTATGCCGGCGATGCCTGCCCGGTCTGCATTGCCAATATTCACCACCACAATATTGGTATCAACAGAAGTATGGCCGTTCTTATCAAACTGTGAATAGGCAAGATCGTTGTAATCAAAATCCTGCAGCGCCATTTTAATAGGATCCAACACATGGGTGTTGATGGGTATGAGTGCCAACAAGCCCATCACGATAAAAACCATGATAGTGGCCAGGATGGTATCTCTTTTAAACAAATATTTAAACATGTAATTATTCGAACGTTCTTAAAACTTTTTTATGAATAGACCATGTAACCGGGGTAATGATTGTTTGGCTCCTGGTTTTGCTGCCGGTGTACAGCACATCCTCCAGCGGGTTGTGGGGGCCTTCGGCACCGGGTTCGGGGCCTCGTTTAAGTACACCTGCCTGGTCGAAAATAGAAAGGTTGCTGATGGCCTGCTCCGAAGACAAGAGAAAATAATTATCAGCACCAGATGGCAACGAAACCACAAAATCGGCTACGGAAACTCTTTTTTCTGCCACGTTGTTATTGTCTGTTACAGGGAAACGATTTTCTGTATTACCACTGGCAGCCGAGGGAAATAAAAGATTCATGGTGCCTTTGCTATCTATAGAAAAAACATAAATATATCTTTTGCTGTAATTGCTTTTCCAGCCGCCTTCCGAAATATCTTCTTCTACAAACATAGATAATGTGTCACCCACTTGCACCTTGTCCTTAGTGAGTAGTTCGCCGGAAGTATAACCTTGAAAACTTAATTTAAAAGGGAATTTGTTTTGGCCTTTGGGGCTGCTCAACATGAGCCAGTCACGAATTTTAGCAATCTTGAACGCAGACTCACTCAGCGTTGCTGCGATATCGGCTGCCGAGGCGTCGTTGCCGCTGTAGTCCATAAAATCTGTGCGGGCAGGAAGGCTTTCGGTAGTATCCTGCAAAGTAACCTGGCTTTTTACCAGGGCATAAGCCAGTTGATTTTGTTCGTTTAAAACACCAATAAGCGAATACTGCGATTCGCTGGCGTTGGATACTACTTCAATATTATTGTAGGTTTTAAAACTCTGAACCATGTTGTCGAACAAGGCTGTAGAGGGCGGCAAACTTACAAAAGCAGATGATGAGGTACCTAAAGAACTTTGAAAAGATGCCGGTGTAAGCGCACCAGCCATTTGCTTCTTCCCTTCCTTTTTGTCATTATAATTCCAAAGGCCATTTTCAAAATAATATATCTTATCGGGGTTGGCCTTTGCAAGATCGGTTACCCAGCGAATGGGTTTGGCTGATTTTACTGTTTGATAGGTTTTCACAAAGTCCTGTAGTTGCTTGTAGTCCACAGCTTTTGGAATGTATACTTTAAGAGCGGGTGCCTTGCTGCTCGCCCAGTTTACCACTTCAAAGAGTGTACCGGGCAGTATTTTTTCTTTGCTTCCATTAACCACTTTTGCCAGGCTTTTATTGGCACCCCTCATTTCTATTATCTGCAATGTATCTGCATTGTGTGCCAGGCGTACTCCTTCTGCTAACCCGAAGGCGTAGCCGCCCTGCATTTCTATACCCTTTGCCTCCAGGCGGCTGCTGGCCACCATAAACTTATTTTTCACACTGCCTTTCGGCAGCGCAAAGAGAGTTCCGTTTTTGCGGGCATCGTTGCCGGCTAACACAGGCTCCTGTGTTTTTCCGTAATATTTCATAATGGCCGTAAGGCTATTGTAAATATCATTGGCAGTTGCATCCGGCGAAAGTTGTTGCAAGGCCTTGAGCAGTGCACTCGTAAAAGCCCCATGACTGATGCGGTTTTCATCGGTATGCTCTTTGGCAAATTCAAAATCCTGTGCGGCAGACATGATAAGAGCGCCTCTGTCTTCGGGCCTTTTGGGCTCCGAAGCATCTTGCACATCCATGTCTGCAGCTTCAATGTACCTTGCCTTCGGCGGGTCGTTCAAAAAGTTTTCGGTGCCACGCCCGATAGAGCCACTGTGGCAACTATCTAATATAACGGTAAGGAGTACTCCTTTATCTAAAAGTTGGTTGAAAAAGACTGCCAGTTCCTTGTCCCGAATGTCGGCCACGCCTTTCTTCCATGCATCTGCCGGTACCATGGTCTCATCCTTTTTATCTGTTTCTTTAGACAATGAATTTTTTACCTGGCTGCCATGGCCGGCATAATAGATAAACACCACATCGCCTGATTTGGATTCAGCAACGAGTTTTTTAAGCTCAGCGATAATGCGTTCCCGGCTGGCGGCTGCATCCAGCAACGTGGTAATATTATTTTCGGGAAAGCCATATTTGGCTATCGCCAGGTCTCGCATGGCAGTAGCATCATTTACACACCCGTCCAGGTTTGTCCACGATCTGCGGCTACCCATAGCTGTTACCTCGTTTAAAGGGGGCTTGTAAATATTGATACCGATGATTAATGCCCGCTGCTTCGTTTGAGCAAGTAAGGGTTGGCTACCAAGCAAAGTGGTAATAGCTATTAAGAAAATCCCACATGTGATAGAAAAGGACAAACTCTTGCTGACCATTGGTTTCAGTTTAAAGGTTATTTTAAGAGGGCTTTGCAAATATGCTACTTATTTGTTAAGGCCTTGTTATGTTAGATAAATATATATTTGTTGGTGTGAAATACCAATTGACTGCCTATCTAAAGAATTGTAAGATGTAGCAACACCTGCAAATTCACAATCCCGATATCATAAAATAAAATGCAATGCTACCAAATGTTGAGTTTATAATTCTAATTATACCCCTAAGTAGGTATCCTCACAATTTAAAAACTTGTATATATTCATTTGATTCATTAAAGCAATAAATTGCCTCACTTAAACCCAAGAACAATGTCTAAAGTTTTTATCAGCACCTTAATCGCAGGTTGCATTTCTTTGCATGCATCGGCGCAGCACCAAGGCTGTGGAACCCTGGAACGCAGCGATCGTAGCGATTTTCACAAGAACAGTTCCGACTCTACCAAAGCACGTGGCCTTGCAGACAATTATTTTTTATGGGATCCCGGTTCCGTCATCAAAGTAAAATTCCTAAGTGGCAGCAAAGCGCTGCAGGAAAAAATTAAACCCATCGTAAAGGAGTGGGAAAAATATGCAAATATCAGGTTTGATTTTATTACACTGGGCAAAGCCGATATCAGGGTGTTCATCGGCAAAAGAAACGGCCACAATTCTTATGTCGGTACGGTGGCACGGTCTATTGATGCTGAAAGCGAAACAATGAACCTCGATTCGGCTGATATTAGTGATGATGCAGCCTTTTTAAAAACGGTGGTGCTACATGAATTTGGCCATGCCATTGGCTTACTGCATGAGCACAGCAGCCCTATCGCCGGAATAAAATGGAACAAAGAAAAATTGTACAATGAGTATCAAAGAACGATGGGATGGTCTAAAGAAAAGGTAGACTTCCAGGTTTTTTCTGTTTACAAAAAATCGTATACCAACGGCACTAAATACGACAACAAATCTATCATGCACTACCCTATCGACCCCGGCGAAACGCTGGACGGTTATAGCATTGATTGGAACATGCAACTTTCAGCCGGCGACATAGAGCTTATCAAAGCATTGTACCCAATGAAGGGTAAAAGAAAAAATGAGGTTACCCGCATTGCCACACAAAACTTCAATGGCATACAATTGGAAGGCAACGACGCCAAAGAAGGCATCTCACTTTTTCCGTCATTTGACCTCAGAACAGGTGGCAGGGGAGGTAAAGTAAAAATGATTTTTAAATTTTACGACGAAGAAGGATATGGCTTTGCAGACCAGGATGGAACTTATGAAGAAAATGGAGTGGTGGCTACGATGCGTTCGGTATTGCTACCGGTAAATAAAACCATACGCTACAACCAAAACAACAAAAAAGATTTTGAATTCTTTTTGCCCTACGACCAGATCCCCTACGAGGCGTTGAGCCAAAACATTCAGATAACTTTTAAGATTGTGTACGAGACCGGCGAAGGCGAACTAAAAAATCTTTACTTTTCGCAGCCCTACTCCTTTAGTTACGCCAAAGCAAAGAAATAATTGCTTTCATAAAAACTACTACCATGAAATTGTATGCATCTTGTATTTGTCTCTTACTTTCGTCAGCCTGTTTTGCCCAGCAATATCTTATCAAGTACGACATGCAGTCGCAACAAACAAAATATTATAAGATACAACAAGAGGACACGGCTAAAATAAAAAATATTGACCTCCGCAAAAACGGTAGAATTCTATTACAGGTAAACAACTACAATCCTTTTTACTGGAACGCAAAAGTGACTGCTTTTAAAACCCCTGTAGATGAAGAAGTTGGTTATGGTGATGCATTTAACCCGTTTAGCGTGCTGGCAGGTGGCATGGGCGACTTGATGAATAGTTTGCCCAAACTTGACCTCCCAAAAAGCCGTGGCCAATTGAGCAGGGAGAACATGGACGAGGCAACCTACCAATATCTCTCAACCGCTGCCGCCTACGCAGATAACTATGACGACCTGCAAGCCCTCAATACAAAATTGGAAGAATTACAAATTGCTAAACTGCAATTGACAGAGCTAAAGTTCAACATACAAAAAAAAGAGGGAGACATTAAAAAGGAAGCTGAGAAAACTGTTACCAAGGTACTAAGCACAAGTGAACTGGAACTGGGCAATGTTTTAAAAATTGGCAAGGGCTACAACAGTAACCTGAACAATGCGCTGCACGATGCTTCATCTTTGCTGAACAATTTGCAGCAACAACAAAAAACGGTTAACAACCAGACTGTGTACGAGGAAAAAACCCTAAAGGAGATTGGCGAAAATGCAGGTAGTAGCTTCAAACAATTAGACAGGTTAAGAACTGCACAGGCAGCCAATCCCAATCTACTACTGGACGAAGTGGCTGCCGTAGCTAAATTGTACAACGAAATAAGCATGGCCAACTTCCAGTTTTCCTATGCGGTAAAAAATGAGGAAGATATTTCTGACCTGAAACTGGAATTGTATCCCAAAGCAGACATCGCTTCTAAAGATACCGTGGTACAATATTTTGAACTCACCAGTAAGAAAAGCATCCGCATCCGCAATTCTGTGGGCATTTCATTTAGTTACTTTGATGCCAACAACCGGAATTATTACATAGGTGCAGACAGCGTGATTCGCAAGGGAGAGAAAGATCTGTTTACACCGCTGCTTTCTACCTTCATTCATTTTTATGCCGGCAAAACACAGGGTATAAAATGGGGTGGCGCATTTGGCTTTGGTATACCACTACAGGGCGAAAAGAAAGATGTGAATTTCCTGCTGGGTATGACGGCCGCTATTGGTAAAAATGAACCCATCCTGGTAACGTTTGGTGCAGCTGGCACCAAAGTAAACAAACTTAGTAACGGGTACAGCCTTGGCAGCAAAACATCCGAAACAGATCCTGCAAAATTGACTACCAGCGGCTACGGTGTGGGCGGTTTCCTGGGCATTACTTTTAATTTAAACAACCTGGGAATTGGAAAAAAATAATATCGTAATGATGAAGTGTGTCATTGCCTAAACAGGATAAGAGGATGCTTCAAAGGCATCCTTTTATTTTTGCAGGTACCAATTTAATTTTATGACAGCAAAATGTGGTTGCACTTCAGACCAACAAATATTATTGAATACTTACTAAAGCAGCATTTCTATATGCTAACAAAACTTTGATGATAAAACAATTTTTAACGGGGCTTATTTTTTTACTGCTTTGGGGCGATAGCTTTGCGCAGCAACCCAACATCTATTCTATTTATGAAGATCAGTACGCCAAACTGTTAAAGGAAAGGGCCGTTTCAGATAACGAGATCACTGATCTATTAAAAAAATATGCATCCAATAATATCAATTCAGATTCGGCGCTCACAAAGTTATTAGGGCAGTTGTATTCCGGCAAAAAAGACATTGGGATCCTATTCTATTTTTTCAACAACGATACCTTGCGCAGGGCTTACTACAAACCGGGCAAACTAATAGAGGTTAAATTTATACCCATAAAAAAAGAGAAACTGTTGCAGTTAGGTGCCGATGTAAACCAATCGCTGAACCTGTATCAATTAAGCAGCAACCGCACACCGGTAGCCAGGGGCAATATTGTTTTACCACCCGCCTCCACTAAAAATATATCGTTTGCTGCTGCCATCAAAAATGCCACCCACATTTTAATGCCTGTTGTGCTGGATAGCAATACTAGGCATCTTATTATTATCCCGGCTTTAAATATCGGCACCATTCCCTTCCATTTACTACAGCCCTTTAACGATGAATCTTACCTGATAGACCGCTGCAGTTTTACCATCATCCCCAGCCTGGTAGACCTGGTGGGTTTGCGAACTAGGGTTTTAAAAACCACCTCCGGTTGGAATGGCCGGCAGCTACCGCAAAATTTTGATGAGGATGAAAATTTCTCACAAATAGATTCCTTTGCTTTCACCCTGGAAAATCCGTTACTCGTAAGCAACCCCGCCTATCCTGCAGACAGTTCATTTATATTCCCTGATTTGCCCGGTGCCGAAAAAGAAATTGATGCCGCCATTCTTTATGCCAAGAAATATACGCTGCTAAAAGGCAAAGATGCTACCAAGGATAGTGTGATGAAGTATATTGACAATGCTGATCTTGCCTGGTTTGCCACGCATGGTATTGCCGATCAGAAAGATCCGATGGGAAAAAGTTTTTTGGTACTCAGTGGCAAAGCTCCCTATCTTACTGCAAGAGAAATCATGTACATGAGAGGTTGGAACCGCAAGCTGCCCGAAATGATCATTCTCTCCGCCTGCCAAACCGGCCTGGGAAAATCGATGGAGGCTGGCACCGCCGGCCTGGCCCGCAGTTTTATATTGGGTGGCAGCAACCATGTAATTGTAAGCCTTTGGAATGTAGATGATAAGGCCACAGCTTACCTCATGAGCCGGTTCATTTATCATTTGCAAACGCCGCACCGTTTTATGCCGGCAGAACCATTGCGCCTGGCTGTTTTAGATACCAAGAAGATTTTTAAAAACCCTGCGCAATGGGCAAGCTTTTCACTATTTGGAATTGACTATTGAAGATTACTAACCTCTAACCACAAACGCTGTTAAATGAAGTGCTTTTTATTTTACCTCTGCCTCATTGCTACGCTACAGTGCACACAGGCGCAGCCCCTTACCCTGCAGTTTCCTGTATCGCACAACGGCCAAAGCATTACCAATGCCATGTACAGTGCAGATGGAAAACTGTTGCTCACACAGCAGGAGGGAGACAAAGCATTTTTATGGGATGCCTATTCCAATAAACTGATCAGGGAACTTGCAGGCGTGAGAAAAAGTAATTTTAGCAACGATGGTAAGTTCTTGTTACTGCAATACCCCGGCAAAGTAGAAGTGTTGACCACAGAAAATTTAAAGTCCATTTTTACCAAAAAGATAAAAGAGGGAAACAACATGGAGGATGCATTTTTAGCTAATAAAAATGAATACATCTTTATCCTTGCATCAGGCGGATGGCCGGTTAGCCGTGAGTTGCAAGCCATCAGTCTCACTGATTCACGGCAGCTATTTGCAATGAAAACAACCCCCGAATTTCCTGTACTAGCCAGCAACAACAGCGGAACATTGTTCTCACTTTCGGATTTTTATGGCAAAGAGGCGGTTATATACAGTGCGCTTACAGGCCAGCAGGCTTATAGTATTTCGGGCGCTGGAGAAAATATAAGGAAGCTAAGTTTTAGCGCCGATGGTAAGTGGCTGGCTGCAATTGCAGACAATAAAATTTTTGTATGGGATGCTGCCGATGGTAAACTGAAAAATAAATTCAGCGGGCACAAAGCTGCTATCAACGATATCTGTTTTAGCAACAACAGCAACATGCTCGTATCTGCGGGAATGGATAAGATGGTAAAGACCTGGAACCTTGCTTCCGGAAAACTCTCCAAAGAATTTACGGAAGAGGAAGAAGTGTACCGGGTAGCTTTTACCAGGCAAGACCATTACCTGCTCGCCGGCTACCAATATTTTGGCCTGAATGTATGGGACATTCAAAAGGGAACCAAACATCGTAACTTATATACAGGCATGGCAAAATTCCTGAACGGAAACCAGGCTACACCAGATGAAAAACTCATTTTTGCCAGCATGTATGGCGGTGCCAAAATGCACAAATTGAGCAATGGAGAAGAGCTACATGAATTTGTAAATTATACTGCTGAGATAGACCGCATAAAGCTGAGCCATGATAAAAAAATGCTCTTGTCGCTGAACGGGCAAAACGGGATGGATGTGTGGGATTTGCAAAGCGGACAATTTTTAGCAGGAATTGGTACGCCGGATACCATGCAGTATTCTACCTATATAGGTGATGCTATTTTTAGTGCCGATAACAAAAGTATCATCGCTGGTTTTCAAACCGGCGACCTCGGTGCCTGGGACATTGCAAGCGGCCGTTACCTGGGCAAATACTTTGCTACCAATAATGGCAACATCACTCAGCTAACACTCAACAGTAAAAAAAATATTTTATTGATAACAGGCGTAAAAGGGGTTTCTCTTTACCAGTTGCAACCGCTGAAAGAACTGTTCAGTTTTGCGAAAGATAGCCTGCAAATTTTAAGTGCAAGTTTTAATCCTGATGAAACCCAGGTGGTTGTAAATACTTATAAATACCAGGCATTTATTTTAAACAGTACTGATGGCAGCTTGCTTAGCAGCATCACCAAAAATACTCATGCAGGCACTCCCCTCTTTACTCCCGATGGTAAAACGCTGGCCATTGTTACCAGCAACGCTTACACCGTCCTGTACGACCCTGCCACTGGTAAAGAAATAAATAAATTTAAAACATGGCCCCGGGACTTCAACCCCGAGGGTGCCAATATTTCACCTGACGGAAAAAATATCTACATAGCTATTGGCTCCGATGTGCTGGAAGAAAACCGCTCTGTAGAAGTACATGACAGACAAACGGGTGCCCTCGTAAAAGCCTTGCCAGGTTTGTTTTTTAAGAAGATCGCCTTTACACAAAACAATGCCTGCATATTGACCACGCCTGATGGAATAGAAAAAAGATCCTTACCAGATTTCAACCTGCTGCAAAAAATGGAGGGTACAGATTTTTTGGTAGATGAAAGCAATAACCGCCTGCTGGTAAAAAATAAATACAGCACAGAAATTTATAGCCTGGATAATTTCAGCAAACAAACAAGCTACATTGGCATTGGTAATACGGATGGGCCAAAATATCAGTCCATGGGTGGTATCAGCATTTTACCCACAGGATATTATATGGGCAGCAAAGAGGCCGTTGCCAAATTGCATTACCTGCAGGGGATGCAACCGGTAGGCTTTGAACAATTAGACATACTCTACAACCGGCCGGATAAAGTAGAGGAATTCCTGGGAGGCGATGCTGCAGCTATCAGCGCATTGAAATCGGCTTATTACAAACGCATCAAAAAACTGGGCATAGACTCTTCGGCCATCACCGAAAAATATTCGGTACCCGTGGCAGATTTTGTGAACCGTGCGCAATTGGATGCAGAGCAGGAAAAAGATGAACTCAGCCTGCAAATAACAGCCAGTGACCCTGCGGCCAACCTTAGCCGTTACAATGTATGGGTAAACGAAGTACCGGTTTATGGCGCTGCGGGTGTAGACCTCAACTCTAAAAAATCAAAAAAGCTGGATACCAAAGTAAAAATCACTTTATCTCAGGGTGCCAACAAAATAGAAACCTCCGTTACCAATATAAATGGCATAGAGAGTTATAAATTGCCACTGTATGTGTACCAGGGCAGCAAAAAAGGAGCAGCAAAATTTGGCGGCTACCAGGCCTATGATCCCAATAAAAAAATAGAAGAATATGTTTATTTCGTTGGCATTGGCATCAACCGTTTTGCAGATGGAAAAAACAACCTGGCCTGGAGCGTTAAAGACATACGGGATCTCTGCCTTCGGTTAAAAGAAAAATATGGCGATGCCTTTAAAGCAGATACCCTTTTTGATGAAATGGTGACAGTTGAAAACATTAAAGCACTCAAACAAAAATTGTTGCAAAGCAAGGTGAACGATAAAGTGATCGTTGCCTATTCGGGGCACGGCTTGCTGAGTAAAAATTTCGATTACTACCTCTCCACCTACTCCGTCAACTTTGAAGACCCTGCCTCAAAGGGCCTCGCCTACGAAGAATTGGAAGACCTTTTAAATGAAATACCAGCCCGCAAAAAATTAATGCTGATAGATGCCTGCCATAGTGGTGAAGTAGATAAGGAAGAAATGGAAAAGCTAAAAGCGATGGCAGTTTCTGATACGTCCAAGACGCAAGGCGCTAAAGGCGTAGAACCACTGTTTACCAAGGGTGCCAAAAAGCTGGGCATGAAAAACAGTTTTGAACTGATGCAGGAATTGTTTGTAAATGTGGGGCGAAGTACCGGGGCAACTGTTATATCTGCTGCAGCAGGTACCCAGTTTGCATTGGAAAGAGGCGATCTTAAAAATGGTGTGTTTACTTATGCTATCCTGGAAGCAATGAACAACAATTCAACCATCAAAATAAGTGAACTGAAAAAGATTGTTGGGCTTAGAGTAGAGGAACTGACTAAGGGTTTGCAAAAACCTACATCAAGAAATGAAACGATTGCGGTGGATTGGGAACTTTGATAAGCTATGAACCATTTAAATCTTGAACGGCTCTCATGCCGTGTTATTTTAGGCTGCTTTTTGGGCAGCCAATAAACCTTATAATACCCATCGCTTTGAATAGGTATAGAGTTATAACCTAAAGTAATCGTTGGTGCCCGCAACACCGTTATTGCTTCACAGAAGTTGGCACAGGCAAAAAAAAGTGTTGCATAAATGCAACACTTTTTAAATAAGGTAGATGATTTTAAGAATTACTGGTCTCATATTTATTGCCAGGCATTACGGTTTCCTTCATGCTGTTGAGGCCACTGAGGTTTAAATGGCTTAATAAATCTTTGCCTGTAGATTTAATCTTATCGGTGAGCACGGCCTTATCGTCTGCACTCATTTGTGTATACTTATAATAGGCAAACGCTCCTGCTAATCCTGCTAGAATGATGGCACTTGTTTTACGGTTCATGTTAGTATTTTTTAAAGATTGAAAATTATTTCTCAACTAACAATATAAAAAATCATACCAGTATTTAACTAACCAAAGCGGCACAAAAAAACCGCCCCATTTTTGGGACGGCTTTGCATTGAAATATTAGCTAATATTATAATTTAACGGCAGAAAATTTACCCGTGGGGAAACTTGGGTTAGTTTCCAGGGTGGCAAAGTTTACGGTTATTTTGTAATTGCCAGAAACTGAAGGTGCGGGAATATCCTGCGCTCCTGCATTGTAAACAATCTCACTACCGTTTCCTACACCAGCAGCTCCTGCATTTGGTACGCCATATTTGTTATCCCAACTACCATTGTTGGGTAAAAACAAATATTTTTCTCCTGCAGTAAGCGCAATGGTAATTTCCCATTGTGATGAATTAAGACGTGTCAGTTGCTGAGATGGCACCGGCACGGGGTTAGCCCAACCTCCCGGAGTTGCGCCGCCTACCATGTACAAATTGTTAGGCAAAGTACCTGCGTAGGGAGTTACTTTAAACTTACCGGTTTGAAAATCTACAATAATTTGATACATACCAGAAGCTGCCGGAGCAGGAAAGTTATCCGATAGGTTAAAGCCAAAATCGCCGCCGGCAGATAAGCCTGCAAGTGCAGTATTGGCAACGGCAAACTTATTATCCCAACTACCGTTTAATGGCAACATCAAATACTGCTCGCCACCGTTCAACTGAAATATTCCGCCCCAGGTGGTTTCGTTGAGTCGTGCAAATTCCTGCGAAGGCACGGGTACAGGGTTACTTCCCCAGCCGCCCTGTGTGGCACCCCCAATAATATAAAGTTTACCCGTTGTAGGTAATGCCACCCTTGGAGGAATTTTGTAGGGTGTAACTTTTAAGGGAACAACATTGGAAATGATTCGCTCATTGTTGTTGGCATAAGAAGAGATTACTCGTGCTTCAAGGCTCACCGGTACATTAAATGCATAGCCTCTTCCCACCAGGAAGTTGTTCAATTCTTTGGCTATAAAAGTGCCACTCATTTTAGCCATCACTTCTTTGCTGTAAGGTGCGGCAAAATTCTTTCCTACGGAGTCTATCTCAATAATGTACTTTATGTTGGATGAATCTGTACTGTGATTGGGGAAGGTCCACGTGTAAGTAAGTACCACTTTATTGGAGTCTGCAGGAGCAGGTGCAATAGTGGGTGCAGATGCGGTTAGTGTTACTGCACTACCCTTGCCATATAAAGGCAGGTCATCTACTTTATCGCAAGATGCAAAAGCAAATAACGAGAGCGTGAATAATAAGAGATTGCTTATTTTTTTCATAATGTTTTTATTAATCAGTTATCAGAATGTTTACCGTGCACTTATAATTTGGTAAGTGTAAATTTTCCTCTTTGAAAATCTACCTCAATTTTATAATTGCCACTAGCCGCGGGCGCTTTCATATCGCCACCCTCCGCTCTAAAATCGTCCCCATTTACATTGTTGGCATTGTTAGCGCCTGCGAAACCATACTTAGCACTCCAGCTTCCGTTTACCGGAAGAAACAGGTAAGACTCATTGGCATTAAGTACTACTTTAAGTTCAAAAAGGGTTGAACTTAATTTGGTAAATTCCTGGGCTGGTTCCGGCACTGGATTACTCCATCCGCCCGGTGATGCACCGCCCACAAGAAACAACCTGCCAGAAGCCGGCGGATCTACTTTTGGAGGAATAGGATATGGTGTAACCGTAAAGGATAATTTATTGGAAACCAGCGGCACGGTATTAGAAGCCAGCATAGAGGTTACTCTTACTTCGAGTTTGTGAGGCACAGATGCTTTCAATTGCAACTGGTTCAGTAAAAAATCGTTGAATTCATTTTGAGTAAACGTGCGGCTTAGCTCTTTGGAAACGGTAAAGGATTGCTTTTTTGGATTCGTAAAATTAGCACCCAAAGTGTCTATTTCAATAAGGTAGTTAACATCCTGAGAATTCACACCTGTGTTGAATTTGTAGTCAGGATTCGTCCAGCGTAGCGTTACAGCTGTAAGATCTTTGTTAGCAAAAGAAAGAGGAATGTTACTGGATGAAGCACTCAGCACAGGAGCTGTTCCGCCTTCGAACAGCACCTGGTTTTCATCTTTTTTACAAGAGAAAAAAATGCCCACCAGCATGACGAAGAGCGATGTTTTAAATATATTTTTCATAACTGTGTAATTTATGTTTGATTAATAACCAGGGTTTTGAATAAGGTTACGGTTGGCGTTCATATCCGCAGATGGTAAAGGATACAACTTACGGAAGCTGCTTACACCGGTACCGGAAGCTACCCCACCTTTAAATGGCCACAGGTAAGTGCCCTCTGTAAATCTATTGAAACGGATCAGGTCTGTACGACGGTGACCTTCCCAATACAATTCTCTAGCCCTTTCATCTATGATATAATCGAGGGTGATCTCATTAGCCACGATATTTCCAGTGCTATTTCCATATGCTCTCTGCCTGATATTATTCAGGTAAGTCAATGACAACCCTGCATCTGCAGTTGTAGCACCTCTTTTCTGAGCTTCTGCATAAATAAGGAACATCTCTGCCAGGCGAAACACCGGAACATCTACATCAGAAAACGATATATTACTGCCGACAGCCCCGGTTTTTGTAACATTCCTTATTTTGGTCACCGCATAGCCATCTGTAAAACGAGACACAGCAGCAATATCCAGAGATTGCCCGTTAGTATAAAATTGTGCTCTTTTATCGGTAGCTCCAGATGGATCTGCAAATTTGTTTACCAAAGCTTTGGTAGTTCTGTGCCCTGCCCAAGCTGCGTCTACACCAGATGTGGCAGAAACCATGCTGCCGCCAATACCACCTTTTATGAGGAAAGTAGTACCGCCGAAGCCCTGTGTTTTGGTTCCATCGTAGTTAATAGTGAAAATAAATTCAGGATTGTTCAGGTGGTTATCTGCAAGCATCAGGTGCCGGTAGTTTGGCAACAGGCTGTAGCCTGCGTCAATTACTTTCTTTGCATAAGTAGCTGCTTCACTCCATCGTGCGGTTCCGGTATAAACTTCCGCATTCAGGTAAACCCTTGCAAGCAATGCCCAGGCTGCTGCCTTATCGGCCCTGCCATATTCATTAGTCCTTGGCGCAGGCAGACCCGCTTCAATATCCTTAAGCTCACTTACTACATAAGCAAAAACCTCTGCTCTCGATTTTTGAGGAGGATTGGGTCCGCCGATCAAACTTTCTTCTGTTACGAAGGGGGGATTGCCAAAGAGGTCCATCAATACCCAGTATTGAAAAGCCCTTAAAAATCTAACTTCGGGCCTGTATTGACGAATGGCATCTGCCTCTGCGCCACTGATCCCTTTGGACGTGAGTTTGTCTTCTGTAGCCTGGCGCAGAAACTCATTTACTAAAGTAACCTGGTAAAGAGATTTGTAATAGACGCCATGCAGAAATAGATTGGCAGGAGAAGTGCTCAAGTTGTGAAAATCGGGTAAACCGGGATCGCCCCAGGCTGTAACGGCTTCATCGGTACTTAACTCCTGGGCATTCCAGAAAGTACGGTAAAAATCGGCGTTCTGGCCTTCGTCAGAACCCGGATAAAATACATCTGCAGCACCTGCAGGACCACTGTTACCGGTGAGTGCATTGGAACCATAAATTTTAGCAAGGGACTGCTTGTAGCCTAAGGGCGTAGAATACACCACATCCGACGTTACGTCGTTTGTTGGCAGGCGATCCAAATCTTTTGTGCAAGATGCAGCCGTGGCGCCGAGCAATAAGGCTGCACTTACTATTTTTAAAAAATTATTTTTCATATTTCTTATTTTTACTATTAGCAACAAAAATTAAAAGTCAAGGTTTATTCCGGCTACAAATGTGCGGGGTCTTGGGTAAAAATTATTATCAATACCACTTCCAATTTCAGGATCAGCACCTTTGTATTTGGTTATCACAAAAGCATTTTGAACACTTGCATTGAAACGCATGTCTGCTTTGTTGTTGAAAACTTTTCCAAAATTATAACCAAGGTTAATGTTATCAAATCTGAGGAAAGAAGCATTCTGTACATAGTAATCAGAACTATAGTACTTATCGCCATCGCCTTTAAACCCTGTTACCAAAACATCGCTTGAACCATTGCTTAGGAAACCGAGCGGATTTAAAAAGTTTCGGAAAGCACCTGTACCAGATGCCACGTTGTTGTAAGCATAATTACCAAAACTTGCCCGTGCAATAAATCCTGCGTTCCATCTTTTATAACCTACGTTACCATTAAAGCCCATAAACACATCGGGGTTGGCACTTTTGTAACGGTAAAGGTCCTTCTCAGTGATCTGGCCATCCCTATTTAAATCTTCAAAAAGATTATCAATGGGTTTTCCTGCATTATCATATACCTGCTTGTACACATAGAAAGCGCCCCTGTTGAAGCCCACTGAGTTGATGAGGATGGTACCGCCTGTTCCGCCGGAGCGTCCGCCAAAACGTTGTCCCTCGTAATCGGGATCTTCAGAAAAAGTGAGCTTGGTAATTTCGTTTTTGTTATAAGTAACGTTGAAACCGAAATCAACAGTAAAATCTGTTTTGCGAACTATTTGGGTATTCAATTGAAACTCTACACCCTTGTTTTCCATATTACCCACGTTGGCCAATACGATGGGCGCAAAGTTGGTACCGGCAGATTGATTAACCTGGTTCAGCAGGTCTTTTGTTTTTTTCTCGTAAAAATCTATACTACCAGCAATACGGCCTTTAAAGAAACCAAAATCAAGGGCTATGTTAGTAGTAGCTGTTTGTTCCCAGGTTAAGTTAGCGTTATAGGCAGTAGGACGATACATGTTGTAAAACGTATTGCCAAACTGGTATTGTGCTGCCGGATTGCTGATGGTATAATTAGCCAGGTAAGAATAGTTGCTGATACCATCTTGCTGACCGGTGATACCATAACCTGCTCTTAATTTCAGATCAGATACGACGCTGCTGTTTTTTAGGAAGTTCTCCTCGCTTATCTTCCAGGCAACGGCCCCTGAATAGTAGTTGATCCACCGGTTATCAGGGTTCAGTCTTGATGAACCATCCCTCCGGCCGTTCGCAGTAAGAATGTATTTATCCTTAAGAGTATAATTGAACCTGCCATAAAAGGAGATCAAAGTATTTCTGGGAACATCAAAGGCAAAATTGGGGTCAGACAATTTACGTTTGCTGCCATCAAGGAAGTAATCAGCATAACTGTAATTGAAGTTCATATTGTCATAGTAACCGTAACCAGCAGTAAGATCAATACGGCTGCTGATACTCTTTACATCGGTTGCATAAGCAAGATAGGCTTCCATCAATTTGTTTTCAATTCTTTGCAGATAGGAGTTGCGGCTTCCCCCTTTTCTTACATTGTTCACATCCACATCTCTCATGTAACCAGACCGAAGGCTGTCACTCTCGATAATATCACCCGTTCCTTTGGCAGCATCAATACCTACGTTGAAATTGACTCTTAGGGATGGGAGAAAATGAAATTTATAATCTAATTGTAAATTAGCGATGGCTCTGTCTACGTTGCTACGGTCATCCCTGCCCATCAAAAGGCCAACAGGATTGCTCGGCGCAAGTGCTTTTAAGCCATTGGTAGAGTTGGCGTCTAACCATTCAAAGTAACCCCCGTATCTTGAAAAGCCGGTACGTACTGGTTTGGTAGGATCAAAATTTACAGCGGTACCTACAGCGCCTTCATTGGCAAAACGGGCCCTGCTGTTGGTACCTTTTACATTCAGGTCTACTTTTAAATGATCTGATAAAAATGTGGGGCTAAGACTAACGGCGCCAGAGAATCGCTTCAATTCACCGGTTCTTAAGATACCCTCCTGGTCCAGGTAACCCAGAGATACCCGGTAAGGAAGTTTTACAGCACCATTCAGGCTACCACTTACACTAATATTATTATCATTGCCAATAGCATCCTGGTAAATTTTATCCTGCCAGTCTGTAGAGGCTGTACCCAGCTGTGCAATTTGAGAGGCGTCTCCATTGGCTTTTACAAATGCCCTGAATTCGTCTGCAGAAAGCACATCTACTTTATTGGCCATTGTTCCAACAGAAAATTGTGTATTGAAATTGATTTTTGCCTTACCAGACTTCCCCTTTTTGGTTGTAATGATAATTACACCATTAGAAGCCCTGGAACCATAGATGGCAGCGGCAGAAGCGTCTTTTAAAATCGTAAAGGTTTCAATATCGTTGGGATTAATCAATGCAAGCGCATTAGCCGAACCAGCAATACCGCCACCGGCTAGTTGTACCCCGTCAATAATAATGAGCGGATCGTTACTAGCCGCAAGAGAGGCACCGCCCCTGATACGGATCGTGCTACCAGCACCTGGTGCACCGCCATTGGATATAATGTTTACACCTGCAACCTTACCAAGTATAAGTTGCTCTGGCGTAGTTACCACACCCTTTTGAAAATCTTTAGAAGATACAATGGTAGTAGCACCGGTAATATCTTTTTTACGTGCGGTACCATAACCAATCACCACTACTTCATTCAAATTGGAAGCAGTTGTTGCAACACTTACATCTACTACGCTGCGGCCGTTGATGGCCACTTCTTGTGTGCTATAACCTACACCCGTAATAATGAGCGTGCGGGCACCAGCCGGGGCACTAAGCCTGAAGGAACCATCACTGTCTGTAGAAGTTGCACTTTGGGTGCCTTTAACCGAAACGGTTAAACCGGCAACACCCACGCCGGTGGCATCAGTTACTTTACCGGTAACTGTAGTTTGTGCTTGTGCAGCACCAGCTCCCATAAATAAAGTAAGGAATACACAGAGAGTTCGTAAGAATAGCAGTTTCTTTCTCATAATAGCAATCGTTAAGTTGAAAAAAGGAATGTGTATTTTTTACACAATTTAGAAAATTTTTGGTAATAATAATATGTTGTTAAACATTTTTTTTTAAATACCTGAGGAGGCTTTACAATAATTAGCACAGCTATCTCAAAAAGCGATTCCCGCCCATTTTTTCGGGCTCCGGTCAAATTTTGCGTAATCGAATTTGTACAATTTCCCTGGGCGATGCGGTACATCAGTTTCTATTTCTTCCAGGTCTATCAGGAAATCCATGGAAAAGAATTTTTTCCTGAAATTTCGCCTGTCTAATTTGGTATTCAGAATGGCCTCGTAAAGATTCTGTAGTTCTCTCAAGGAAAATTTGTTGGGTAAAAGGCTGAATCCCAGGGGATGCTCCTTCACCCTTTTCTGCAACTGGCATAGGCTGGTATCAAATATCTTTTTATGATCAAAAGCCATTTCTGTTACAGATTCTACATCGTGCCAGTGCAACTCGTTGTCCAGTATATTAAGCTTATGATGCTGTATGTTAATCAGCGAACAATAAGCTACGGTTACTACCCTGCTTGCAGGGTGCCGGTTTACATCGCCAAAAGTGTGCACCTGCTCCATGAATACATCACTTAGCCCGGTTCGCTCTTTTAAAATGCGGTAGGCCGCTGTATCCAGGTTTTCTTCCGGCAGTACCAGGTCGCCCAGTAGCGACCACTGACCCTCGTAATTTTTAAGATCGGAGCGAATGAGGAGCACCTTCAGTTTATTTTCATCAAAACCAAATATCACACAGTCTACAGAAAGCGCTACGTGATAGTTGCTCTCTACTTCAGATTGTATGGTCCTAAAAGTTTTGATTGTATTGCCTGTTTTTTTTGCTAGCAATTCATCCATGTTGTTGGTTGGTTGGGTTAAAACTTCTTACTTCGATTTTAATATCTTGATGGTACTATTCTGATGAGCTGAAATGATGGTTAATAAGTAGGAGCCTGCAGCAAATTTGCGGGCCTCGGCAATTTCCGCCAGGTTTACACCAGGCTGCACACTTAATACCTGGCGGTGCAGTTGCCTGCCGCTAAGGTCTGCGAGCACGAGTGTTACTACTTCCTTTACAGCGCTGTTGATGGTTACCTTCAAGGTACTGTTAAAAGGGTTGGGATTAGCACTGATGCTGGTTGCTTTTAAAGCCCTGCCTAATTTAACCGTTGCACTGTAAACAAAACGCCCGTCGGTATCCACCTGCTTGAGGCGGTAAAAATATACAGGCGATTGATCAACATCCATATCCCGAACTTCATAACTGCGGCTACCCGTAGCTGTTACTCGAGCGTTGAACGCAAAATTTTGTCCATCGGTACTCCTTTCCAATTCGTAGTGCGAAAAATTTTGCTCCTGCTCTACCTGCCACGCAAGGCGGTTGTAACCCGCTTCTACTTTTCCGGTAAAACTAAGCAAGGTAACAGGCAACACTACATTGCTGCTTAGGTACACATGGTACTCGCCAGGCTGCAGGTTAAATGTTTGCGGACCACCCGTGGCATTGAAGGTGGCAGGTGCTTTCATGTAGTCGTACCAGGTGCCGGATGCAGGAAAAGTAACCGAACCAGACTGTGGTACCACGTCAAAATTACCCACTACTACAACCTTGCCAGCACTGCTGTTCAAAGTCATCCATTTTACAGCTCCTGAAAAACTACGACTGATATTGCCGACTGTGAAGGCTTCTGTATACAAAGGAGTATTGCGCAAGTGCAACAAGCCCCTGTAAACATTGAAAAGATCGTTTCTGCCCGGCACCTGTAAATAATCCCACCTGATGGGTTTGTCGTCGGTGCGGCAATTGGTATTGATACTGCCATTGCTTGGGCAATAATTGATGGAGTAGTCGTACCCCATCTCGCCAAACTGCCAAATCATTTTTGGCCCAGGCATGGTGAGTAAAAAAGCAGCACTCAGTTCCATCCTGTCCAGCGCCGTTTCAAAAGATTTGGTGTTGTAACCTCCAGAGGCGTTACCCGAGGCAAGGGTTCTTACCATCAATCTTTCTTCATCATGACTTTCCATGTAAGCAATAAGGTGAGGCTGCGCCCAACCCCTGCTGATATGCAAGGCACCATTAAAATCGGAACCACCTAGCCAGCCCATGGCTGCCTCACTGAAACTGTGATTCATATTTCCCCAAAGCATCATGCCATAATTGGCCAGTTCCAACTCCTCGTCGTTGTTGGCAAAATGCTCCAGTATTCCGTAAGATCCTGGCGCCTTTAATTGCATGGTGTCATAATATCGCTTCCAGATATTGATGCGGCTGAGATCATAATTGGCCATTGCCGCTTCATTACAATTGGCACCATTGCCATCGCAGGTTTGTGTTTGTGTAAATCCTTTAGAAAGGTCAAAACGGAAACCGTCAATTTTATATTCCGTCAACCAATGTGTTACTACCCTGCTGGTAAAATAACGGGTGGCCAAACTTTCATGGTTCATGTCGTAGCCCACATTGAAAGCATGCTTGGGTACGGGATTAAACCAGGGATTGTTGGCCGCAGGGCGATTGTTGGTGGCATCAAAGTACAATTGCACCATTGGCGACAAACCAAAGGAGTGATTGAGCGCAATGTCCATTACTACCGCAATGCCTCTTTTATGGCAATTATCAATGAAGGCCTTTAATTCATTTTTAGGCCCATAATATTTGTCGGGAGCCAGGTAATAATCCGGGTTGTAACCCCAGCTAAGGTTGCCTTCAAATTCGTTGATGGGCATTAACTGGATGGTATTGATGCCCAGCTTCTGGATGTAGTTCAAAGTATCATTCAATGTCTTCCAGTCGTGCGCTGCTAAATAATCCCGCAGGAGCAATTCATATACCATCAGGTTTCTTTTGTCCGGACGGGTGTACCCGGTGGTCTGCCAGGTGTAACCAGGTGCATTGGTTTGCAACACACTCACAATACCAGATGTAAGCCCCGTTGGGTAGGGTTTTAACGCAGGGTAAGTGCTTGCTGGTATAAACTGGTCATTCCAGGGATCCAATATTTTTTCAGCATAGGGTTCACCAATTCTTAGGTTACCATCTACCAGGTATTGAAAGGAATATTCTGTGCCGGGAGTAAGGCCGGTCAACGTTGTCCACCAGTAATTTCCGTCTGGCGTTTTTTTCATTTGATACTGCGTCTGTTCGTTCCAGTTACTACCAGGCATATCTCCAATAACGGTGATCCTTGTTTTGCCGGGGGCATACATTACCAGTGTAGCTGTTGTGGCATCCGTGTAGTAGTTAATGCCATCTTTCACACCTGCCGGCAGAGCTTGTATAACAGTGGTGCCGGGTACAAAAAACTTCAATGTTTCCTGCTTGGTGGTTACCCCGTCAAAAGCCTCGGCTACCAATTCCTGCATACCTGCCGTAACAATGGTGGGATTGGCAGAAACACTGGAGCCGGCCACAGGGCCAGTTACCAAAGAACCATTAAAATACATCCTCATAGTAGTACTGCCACCAGGGCTGCTTGCCACAGCAGTTACAGCAATATTATCACCCACGGCTTTGTTTATTGGCTCAGATGTGGGAAAATAGGTTGGTTGAATCGGGGGAGTTGTAAACTTCACTGCCAGGCTGCCATCGTAAATAGGAATGTACATATCGCTCCCGTCCAGGTTGCGTTGCACTCTTGTGCCAGCGCCATTGCGGAATAAAATGGCAATTTTTAAAATGGTTTCGCCGGCAGGCACTCCATAAAATGCCCGTATGCCACCTGTAATTGTAAATCTCCACCTGTGGGGAAAAGTGCCCACGTTGGTAGCATTGAGTGCGGGAACAGGGGCATTGAAATTTGCCGGGCGTACATAGCGCCAGTCAGATGTTGTTGTGCTTAAATTGGTGATTACACCCGTATGCACATACACATCACTGGTGGGAGTGTAAAAACTGAGAGACTGATTTCCCTTGGTACTGTTCATGGTAATCTCAAATGGCGTAGTGCCATCCTGGGGGAAATCTGGTGTCCACGATAAGAGTTGAGCAAATAATGGTAGCCATGCAAGGCTCACCGCCAACAGGAGTAGAACTTTCTTCATAATACAAGCAATTTAAAGTGTAATTTATACACAAAGGTTGAAACGGAGAAAAATATTTTAGGGGACGTGGGGGTAGTTACGAATTACGAATGAAGAATTACGAGTGAAGAATTACGAGTGAAGAATTACGCATCAAGAATTACGAATGAGGGGCGATGAGGAGTAAGGAATGATGAGTTATGAATTATCATTTACGAATTACGAATTTTGTACGTGCCAGGTATAGGAATGATAAATGCTGAGGTTCAAAGCTGAAAGCCCGCCTGCACTAAAGGAATTGGCTCAAAGCAAAGTTGGATCAAATGACTTTGCATGGAGAAGCCAGGAAATAATTGAATGCTACAAGAAAATAGCCATATTATAAAGGAAACTAATTCCCCATTCCCCGGAAAGAAAGCAAAAGAAAAGAGCGGATACAAAGAATTATTTCTTCCGCTTTTTGTCTGCTTTTTTGGTTGCTTGAAAACTCCCGGACGTAAACGGAAAAACTGAGGTTAGTCAAATTGAACACTTGCACGGTTGGGCTCATGCCTTAGGCACTTTGAGTGAACAGGCAACTGGCCTGAGGAAAATAAAAGTTGATCCACAATTTTGCAGAAAAAAGAAGCTGTCTCAAAAGGCGGGCACTTCACAGCAAGACCGCAAAGAAAATACAACGTGTACAAATAATTCAGTTGATAAACAATCGTTGTTTCTTTGCCTCCTTTATTTCGTTGTGTGAACCTTTCTATTTTAAGACAACCTCACTATTAAATACGAATAGAGAAATCAATGTTTATAAATCCACTTTACCTGCCTGCCGGCGGCAAGCTCAAACACAATGGCATAGCGCCCTGCGGGCAATGACGCTACATTTATTTTTAATCGGCTATCTAGTTGCATGGCCCCTACACTTCTGCCACTGGCATCCAGCACCTGCACTTTTGTACCCGGTGCCACACCAGTTACCTGCAGTTCGGTGAGCACAGGGTTGGGATAAACAACAATGGCAGCTTCTGATGCGTCTCCAACTTTTCGGGTACCCGAAAATTGAAAGCGGCCATCTTTATCTACCTGGCGTATGCGGTAAAAAAAGATTCCTTCACCTTCCGGATACTTGAAACCCCACTGATGCAAAGCACCTACCTGCGTAGTGGCTCCATTGATGCGGCCTACGGGTTTAAAATCTTTTGCATTGCCGCTTTGCTCTACTTCAAAATAAGCCAGGTTTACTTCTTCGGTGGTAGACCATTGTAACAGATGTTCTCCTTTGCCTTGCCTGGCATCGAAACTAACCCACCTCACCGGGAGTACAAGCGGCACCTGTACCGTTATATCTTCTATGGCCAAAGTACCTTGTGCATTGAAACTGCTGGGCTGCAAACGAAACTCATCCACATTGTAAAACCCGGAAATGCTACTTACATCTACGGTGTAAGTAGTATTGATGGCATTAATGGTAGGCGAAATAGTAAATGCGCCACTTACGGCAAGGCCATCTCTGTAACCAATTATAGTTAGGTTTTTGCCAATAAAGGGTGTAGATAAAACCTTAAAACGAAAATTCTCCAATTTAAAATCGCTGCCGTCCGAAGATTCTATAGATGCAAACTGCCACACGCCGCTTCCGGCAGGCGTTGTAGTAAGGTTTACCTGGCTGGTAAGATTGCTAATGTCGCAACTGTTGCCGGAGTAAATGGTAAACTTAAATCCATCTACATTACCGGTTTGCGGCGAAAGGCCAGAACTGGCAAGGGTGCCCACATTATTGTCGAACCCGGTGGTGCCAGGTGTGGGTTGCGCCATAGTTTGTAAAGGCACTAAAAACAGCATTATACTGGCTGCCTTACATAAAATTCGGGCAAAATTTTTCTTCATGCTGGATATTTAAATTTCCGATAAAACGGCTTGTTTCGCAATTTATGGCATTGGCTCCAACTAACAATGGTTAGTCCATTTTTCGCTTTCGGGCTACAGAAATATCGCTGCATGCCTACCTGCAATGTAGCTATTAATAGAAGTGATGCAGCCGTTCGTACCCCCCTGCTTTTAATAATGCTACTGCCTCCGCAGCAGATGACTATCCATACTTTTTGAAAACATTATGAGTAGGATGCTGCTGCAAAATCGCTTTAATTAAATAAGAATCACTTGCGGTTATCATCTCAAACCCTAACTTTATTTTTCTAAAAGCATTGCATGACTCCCCCACTTGTATTTTTACTGGCAGACGATGACGAAGACGACCGCATGTTATTTGAGGAAGCCCTGGCGGAAGTAAACCCCAACATTCGTTGCATTAGTGCAACCAACGGAAAAGAAGCGCTCGCCGTTTTACAAAATCAACTTCCATTATTGCCCGATTATATTTTTTTGGATCTGAATATGCCTAAGATGAACGGCCTAGAATGCCTGGCGGAGTTGAAGAAAATGGATACTTTAAAAAATATTCCCGTTGTAATTTATTCCACCTCTTCGGACAGTAATTCTGTAGAAGAAAGTAAAAAACTAGGAGCCTTGGATTTTTTTGTGAAGCCGCCAAACTTCAACAGTCTGAAAGATTTTCTTCAAAGATTTGCAGCGGGATAATGACAACGCTGACGCACTTGAAGCAGAAACGTTCGCTAGCATAAGCAGGCAGTTTTAAAAAATGCAATTATCCTCGCACCGCAAATAACATACATGCTACAATCCTGTTGTGCCCAAAGGACCTACCCTGCTGGCAAGCCTCAGATCAAAACAATACTTTGTTTTTTACCGGGGCAAGAAGGATTTCTGAGCCCGCAATGGGCCTCAAAGTATGTGACCGAAGTAGTACCCTTTGCACTGGCCCCGGCTACAGGAATTGCAGGTAGATGAAAATATTGTGAGGCGCTGCTTCATCGCCGCCAAAGTAAGGATACTGCCAGTAGCCATCAACACTGCCTGTACCGAGAGAACGAGGCTGCCTTACCATTTTATCGTCTACGGTAAAAACGTATTCGTTGCCATCTATGCTCAAAGACAGCGACACCGGCACCCCGATGCGTACTACCGAAATTTCCTGGGAGCTCCTTTTACCCGCAGCATAAGTGTAAGCATACAGGCGGAGTGCATCGTTGCTCCAACCCCAGCCGAAGCGGGCACTGTTTACATGATTGTTTGTGCCCTCCGTAAAACCGACCAGTTTATTAATATCTGCCTGGTTGGCTTTGTCCCGGTTGCTGTAAATAGCACTGCTGTCAAATTTTACATTCAGACGCATGTGCTGGCCGGCAAAAGGCTTTATACCCGACTTGTCAGCATAATGTGCGCCTTTAGCAATGCTAAATTTTATATAAGGGTTGCTGATGGCCGTAGCGGGCGGAACCGTTACGCTTTCCCCTGGTGCCGCAATTTCTTTTTTACAGGCACACAGTAAAATGGCAAGAATGAATAAATAGTTTTTCAATGGGAGTATTTGTGGATGTCAGATTTTACGAAAACAATACTGCGAAATTATTGCTTTCACAAAACGAGGGAGTAGGCAAATAGCGTTTATGATATAAAGATTTTACTACAGAGATCAACGGGCCCCGACAGAATGTAGGGAGGCAATGGGCAATTTGCAATGGGCAATGGGCAATAGGCAATGGGCAATGGGCAATGGGCAATAGGCAATTTGCAATGGGCAATGGGCAATGGGCAATGGGCAATGGGCAATGGGCAATGGGCAATAGGCAATGGGCAATGGGCAATGGGCAATAGGCAATGGGCAATGGGCAATGGGCAATGGGCAATGGGCAATGGGCAATGGGCAATGGGCAATGGGCAATGGGCAATGGGCAATGGGCAATAGGCAATGGGCAATAGGCAATGGGCAATGGGCAATGGGCAATGGGCAATGCCTGTTCCGACAGAATGTAGCGAGCAATTTGCAATGGGCAATGGGCAATGCCTGTTCCGACAGAATGTGGGGGGGCAATGGGGTCAATGGTCAATAAGTAATTAGTTACCAAGTGACAAACCACTGGTTCACCAATCACTGGTTGCGCAACCACTAGTTCACTGACCATTAGTTCACTAATAAGTAACCACTAATACACCAATCACCAATTATCAAATCTCCAAATCTCCAAATCTTCAAATCATCAAATCACCAAATCACCGAATCATCAAATTATCAAACCACCAAATCAACTAATCTTCAAATCGGCTAATCAACCGAACATTTATTTAAGCAACAACTGCTGCAATATACTGTTGCCATCTGCTGCCAGCACTTTAAGCTGGTAGGTGCCTGCGGCAGCTTTTGCCGGTAAAGAAAGCTGTTGCGTTTGCACAGCACTGCTAACCGTTACAGAAGATTGGTAGATAACCTGGCCCACGGCATTGATAATTTGTACCTGGTATCTGCCGGTTGGCTGACCAACAAAGCGCACCTGTACGTCTCTTCCCTCTACAGGATTAGGATAGATGCTGATGGATGCTTTTCATTAAATGCAGACACTTTGACAATGGCACTGTACTGCACCTGTCCACATCCAGGATTTTGTGGATTGCAGTGTTGGCAAAAGAGCTGATGCTGCTCATAGTTATCGTTCCGATGCCCGTTCCTCCAACATCAAAGTTTCCCTTGATAACGATCGGGTTGTTTGGTCCGTACAATGTATGTTCTAAAAACTCTACGGGTTTGCAGCGGTGGCCTGTGCAGGGCGAAACCCGTTGGGTTTGGCGGACAACCGTACAGCCTTGCGGGTAGCCTGTGCCAGGTAAAACCCGTTGGTTCAAGAGATGGGCTTGTGGCGGATTCACAAAAACCCGTAGGGTTAGCAGCATGCAAAGCAAGCACACAAAACCCAACGGGCTGTTCTAAAATCATAAATCTACAATCACAACACAATCACCTGCATCACTGACTTCGCTGCATTGGCATTCGTTACCACCAGTTGGTAAATTCCGGCAGCAGTGCCTTTATTCAGTTGCATCATTTTTACGGCGTTGCTGTTGTTAATATCTACGTTGTTTTGATAAATAACCGAACCGCTTTGGTTTAATAATGTTACATGATAGGTTCCTGCAGGCTGGTTTACAAACTGCACATTCATATGTTGGTTTACTACCGGGTTAGGGTAAACGCTGATGGCTGCTATATTGCCTTTTTTGATGGCTGCTACTTTTACAATAGCGCTGTATTGTACGAGGCCGCTAAGACTGATGGCTTTGATACGGTAAAAATTATCTGCATCAACCGCTTGTGTATGCATTTGTGTGTAAGCAGTGCTACCGCTGTTTCCTGCTGAGGCATTCACGCTGCTAAACGCTTTAAAAGTACTGCCGTTTGTGCTGTGTTCTACTTCATACGATTGCAGGCCAATTTCGTTTTCTACTTTCCAATCTACGGTTACGTTGCTGCTTTTTGTATTGCTGCGATTGGCAGAAACAGTGGTAATGGTAACGGGCAAAACAAGCGCTTCGGAAAATACAATAGAGAAACGGTTGGCAGCATAAGCTCCCGCAATATTTACCATGGTAAAAGAATATTCTGTAGTGCCATCCATGTTTAAAGGAGTAAGGCTGTTGGTATAAGCATCTTTTAAAAATGCAGTACGGCCATTGGCTACCATATTTTCCATAGTGATACCCCACTTGTAGGTTTGAAGTCTTACACCCGTAAGATTTAACCGGATAGTATCCTGTGCAGTTACCTCATTTCTGCGGTCGGCCATTAATAAAGATGTGCCGTTTTTAATACTAACATTTTCGCTGCCGTTGGTAAATTTAAGGATGTCATCTTCATCTACGCTGTTGGAGTAGGCAGTATCAAAATTGGCCATAGCTGCATCCAGTAAAGTAGTGGTATCTGGTGTTACCGAATACAAGGTAGCACGCAGCATAGCGCTGTTTTCCTGGGGTGCACGAAACACCAGGCGGCTGCCTGTTTGTTTATCGTTTTCTTCAAATTGAATGGTTCCGCCACCGGCAGTTGCTTTTACAAAAAATGCCTGCCCCGATTCGATGGTATTTACCACAGATAATTGAGCACCATAACTACCGCCACCAGGAAACACCGTGTAATTGTTACCCATTTTTACCAGGGTTTGATAAGCGCCCAAACCATACCCACCTCCCGCTTTGGGATCCCATACATAAAATACATCCTGCAGGCCCTGCTTGTTGATATTGTTCAGATTTACAGGTGCGGCATAAGGATTACCCACCACCATAAACTGGTTGGCCGCAACATTGATTACTGGTTGAACACCAGTGTACAATTCGCCACTGCTACGCATAGTAGTGGCACTCAACGTACCGGATCGGTTGCTGCGGATATAGGTCATATACCCACCCGCCGTTTTTACGGGCGCCTGTGTACTGCTAATGCCCGTCCATGAGCCACCGGATGCATTGTAAGTTTTTACCGTGGGGCCACCGGGAGCAAAGATGTCAAAACCATTAGCAGCCCAGTTGCTGCGATTATCGCCTATCAGCACACCATAACCTGCTGCAGGGTTGGCACCAGCCGTAGCTGCATTTTCTTGCCACGATTGATTAAACGTTTGTGTGCTGTTGGTTGGTACCGCCAGCAATCTCCATTTTCCGGCATTGGAAATAAACCTTTCTACCGTTACTTTTCCTGTGATGCGGTTGCCGCTGTTCATACCATTGTTGGTAAGGTCTGCAACAGTTGCTGTGGCTGTGGCAGAAGACACAAGGGTTAGGTTATTACCTGTAGTAATTAAAGAGTTATTTATATTGCCAAAACTAATGGCACCAGTGATCATTAAAGTGTCGTTTGCAGCATTGGAAATATTGATTCCAAAAGGGTTGCTGTTTACCAATTTGTCTAATTTTTTACCTAAAAAGAAAGTACCCGAAAGAGATTGAGCGGCTTTCTTATTCACCATTTCAATGGTTCCGCTGGCAGCATTGATTAAACCAGTGGTCCTGGTAAGGCTTCCGCCCAACACCATCTTTTGCCCGTTTAGTTCCAGGGTTCCGTTGTTCAGGTTGATGTTACCCTGGCATTGGAGCACATTGTTCAATGTTAGCTTGCCCCCCGATAGTATATTAATGAAAGATGCAGGTACGTTGCCTTTGGCACTGTCTACATAAAATGTATTTTCTCCGCTGCTGATGGTAAGCGTTGCGTTGTTAGCAATGGTAAGGTTGCCTCCCACTCCAGCTACGCCGGTAAGATTTAGGTAAGGAATGGTAAGATTCGTTCCTGATCCTGTAACTGTAAAAGTTGTTCTTTTTATATCCTGCAAAGAATTAATTATACCCTGCAAACCAGAAGTGTAGCCAGTAAAAACCTGGCGATCGTCCAGCATGGTTTTAGTTACGCCTGCTACTGTACCAGTAGCAGACACCTGCACATTGTCGAAAAGTAACTGGGCATTGACGCTGTTATTGGTGCTGTTATACGTATAGATTCTTACATGGAGATTCGTTGCATCGTTGGCGGCTGCAGGCAAACTGCAGTTTCCGCTTGCCCAGTAACCTACGCCGTTCACATTAGGCCAGGGAAAAGCATTGCCGGTGCCGGGTGTGGATACAGAACCTATCCAGCTCCAGCTGGTACCATTGGTGCTATAACTGATACCATAATAAGCCGCATTGGAACTGTTGGCAAGTACATTAAAATTGAGACTGATGCCTGAAAATCCGTTTGTATTAACGGTGAACTGCAAATAAGAAGTAGCACCGGCTTGGGGATCGATGGCGGAACTGGTAGCACCACGGTAAAAACTGATGGCTTTACCAAACTGGAGGCCTCCATTGGCAATACCGGCACCATTTTCATTGCTGAGGATACCATTTGAAACGGTAAATATGGAAGCTCCTGTGTTTACAGCTATGGGCAAAACATTTTGAAAAAGGGAGCGATCAGTATTATTCTCAAAGCTGTAATAAGCGATAGGCAACTGGGCAAAAGCACCACAACTAATCAATAAAAGATGAAGGAAAAGGTAAAAGTTTCTCATAATATTTGATTGAACCTGATGGGGGTTTGTTTTAACCACTATCAAAATAAAAATGCTAAAATCGTAGGAAGATTCAATCCAAAAGCATTTGTGCAATGCCAAAGTGAAGCGTGTAAGTAACTACTTAGGGTAGTGATTTTTCTAAACAAGTAAACCGGTTAGGGCCGTTTTCTTATTTCGTTTGCAAATATAGGGGTAGTATTTTAACTACAAATTTTGTTTTAGTAAAATTACCACAGCATACGTACAGTTACCCTGAGTGTAATATGTAATACTCTTTTTTTTAGAATCTTATCTTTTTTTTGATTGTAAATTTTTCTTTAAAAATAACTGGATGCATCTGTCTGTAAGAACTTGTTAACCTTTCTGTAGATATATAGCTACAAGGCAGGCTCGTAATATTTACCCTCCATTAAAGTTTTATGTCAGCAGTAACCCATGATATTCCCTGTGGGAAACGATCCTTATTACATTTTATTATTCAGTTATACAAAAGTTTTGGGTCAGCACAGTAAAAAAGGGCAGCTTGCACTGCCCTCGTTAGGGATTGTTTGATAACGTGTATGTTTAGGGAATAAATAGGAAAAACTATTGAATGATTACCTGTTGGTTGGTTCTACCACCGTCTGGGGAGGTTACCAACAAATCGTACCTTCCAGCGGCTACATCATTAGATAACTGGACGCTTTTAGCAGAAGTACCTACTGTAACGTTTACAGAACTTTTGTAAACTACCTGCCCGGCTGTATTCACAAGGTTCAACTGGTAAATTCCTGCTTGTACCCCATTAAAGCGCACCTGCATTTGCTTACCGATAACCGGGTTAGGATACACGCTAACGGAGGTAGTGGTTTTGATACCAGTCACTTTTACAATAGCACTGTACTGCACTTGCCCGCTAAGACTATTTGCTTTGATGCGGTAAAAAAGATCGCCACTTTTGTCATCTGGATCTATTGCATTGTACACAAAAGCGCCTCCTGCATTGTGCTCCGGGGCTTTCGACTGCAATGTTGTAAAGTCTTTACCGTTGTTGCTTCTTTCTACCTCGTAGCCTCGGAGGTTCAATTCGTTCTCTACTTTCCACTGCACGGCAATGGTTTTATCATTGTTGCGGTTGGCAGAAACGCTGGTGATGGTTACCGGTAAAACAACCTGCTGCCTGAATACAATTTTAAAACGGTCGGATGCGTAGGAGCCAGGGATGTTTTCGATATCGAAATTCATGAACGTTTCGCCCGCCATGTTCAACACTGTGCTGGTTTGTTTGTATTGGTCCAGCAGGAAAGCTTGTTTACCAGGGTAGTCCATATTCTCCAATCTCATTTGCCATTGGTAATTTCGCAGATTCATCTTACTGATTTTCAGGTGAAGAGTGTCGCTAAACGCTGGGGTAAATCTACGGTCTACCACTATATCTCTTTCAATACCTTTCCAACCAACGCTTTCACCGGTATTCACCAGTTTCCTAACATCGTTATCGTTTATTTCATTGCTGTAGTTAACATCAAAATCTACAAGAGCGGCATCTAGTGTTACAGCAGCTGCGGCACCTTTGGCTGGAAGTTGCAGGTTCGCAACCAGCCATTTCCTTTCTTCAGGCGCAAAATTTGCTACCAGGCTTTCTATGGCTTTGTCAGTTTCTTTGAATGTAATGTTACCACCGGTATTGCCTCTCACCAAAAATGCTGCACCAGACTCAACAAAATTGCTGGTTGAAAACTGTGGGCCATAAATGGAACTAGCAACCTGATTTACATAATTGCCCCCCGATTTAAATAAGGTATTGAAGGCACCCAAACCGTAGGCTCCACCAATGCTCGGATCCCATACATAGATGGTGCTATCAACACCTGTTCTGGCAAATTTGGTGAGGTCAATCCTTGATGCATAAGGATTCCCAATCACGGTAAATTTATTAGCCGCAACCGGGATAGGCGCCAGAGTGCCCCGGTTAAGGGTTCCCACTGTTCTAAACCTTGTGGCATTGGAACCGGGAAAAGTTATACGACGATCGCCTGCTACAAAAACCAGGTAACCTTGTTGATCGTTAATAGAGATTACATTGGTATTGGCTACTGCATCCCAGTTGTCGGTAGTTGGGTTATACCTTTTTACAGAACCGTTGTTACCTCTTGCATCAAAACCTAAAGTATTTGCGGAAGTAAATCTAGGGTCAACGGCTAAAAAGCCATAGCCCTTCAAAGTCGTTGTATCTGCCCCGTTTTCCTGCCATGAGTTGCGTACAGTTTGCCCTATTCTGATTGTTGGGGCCGAGAGTAAGCGCCATTTTCGGGCATTTAAAAGGTAGCGTTCTACGATAAAGTTGCCGGAGATTACGTTACCAGCTCCAGTCGGAATTATACCAACCCGTGCAGTCGCCGTGTCGCTGGAAGCCAATACTAGCCTGCCATTTGTTTCTAGATCAACAGCATTATTAGCAAACTCTAAAGCACTCAAAATTTTAAGTGTATCACCAATAACATTTACCTGACGAGTTGTTCCTGTATTGTTCAAAATCAGTGTAGATATGCTTCTTTGAACAAAGTAATCTCCAGATAAATTTTGATTTGCATTATCTCTCCGGGTAACGACTATACCTTTTAA
>JBBSJJ010000030.1:0-37121 GCA_038257335.1 Chitinophagales bacterium
AAGGTAGAAAGGGTAGGGCTTGCTGATGTCGGCATCACTGTTTTCTGTACTCATCAGCGCATCAAACGAAATGCTTGCGGGGTCCCAATGGCCAGTAATTCTATGGGCTACAATGCCCGCAGCCAGGCCGGTTGTTTTTGAAAGTGCATTCACAATCATTTTTTGCGAAACGCCAATTCTAAATCCGCCCGTTATTAGTTTATTGAAAACAAATATTTCCTGTTCGCTCATGGTATCCCAGGCATGCAGTACAAAAGATTTTTTGATGTCGTCTGGCTCTTTGGTAAGTGCGCCCAGTTTGTTTACATAATAAGAAAGCGAATGCTCTAGAATGGTTGCATTGTTTTGCTTGGGTATCAATAGTGCGATGGCTTCAGCCAAATCTCCCACGGTGTGGTACGATTCTTCAAATAGCCATGCAGGTATATCCGCCAGTTCTATGCACCATTGCCGTAGCAATGCAGTACTTACTGCCCTTTTTGGGCGGCGGCCGCTAAAGAGGGCTATCACCCAAATCTTATCTTCATCTGCTGCCGACAAAAAATATTGGTTCAATGCTTCAAGTTTAACATTGGTCTTACTGCCAGACGAAAGCAGTTGTATTAATTCTGCGAATTGTTTCATTCCGTCGTTATTTTTTCTTCGGTTAATTTTTCTTCTTCTTCCTCATTTCCGTAGGCCGTTTTTACTTCGCTGGCTTCTATGCCCGTTTCATTGAGGTAGCGGCTAAAAGCAGATTGAAACCCGTGCGTGGTAAATACTTTTTGTGCGCCCGTTGCTTTTACTGCGGTAACCAGACCTTCCCAGTCGGCATGATCGCTCAGGGCAAATGCAGCATCGGGGTTTCGTCTTCTCACATTGCCCCTCACCTGCATCCACCCGCTGCACACGCCCGTGGCATAAGGCGTAAATCGCTGCATCCAACTGGTACCATCTGCACCAGACGGTGCAATGACGATGGCCCCCTTCAAATCTTCTTTAGATACTTCAGGCGTAATCCTTTTTACTGCGGGTAAATTCCAGCCGCTGTTCACCAAAGCATCGTGCACGTTGCAAACCGCACCGTGACCATAGATAGGGAGGCCGGTTTGTGCCAGGGGTTTTAATATCCTCTGAGCTTTGCCGAGGCTATATGCAATTAACACGCTGGTAATTTTATTAGCATTATTTTTCAATACCCAGCTGCTGATATCGTCGTAAATTTCTTGTTGTGGCCGCCATTTGTAAATGGGCAAACCAAAAGTTGATTCTGTAATAAAGGCATTGCATGCCACCGGCTCAAAGGGTACGGATAGCCCATCGTCTTCCAGTTTATAATCGCCGGTAAATACCCATACTTCGTCTTTGTAACTCACCCGCACCTGCGCCGAACCAATAATGTGGCCAGCCGGGTAAAAAGATACAGACACGCCATTTATAAACACGGTTTCTCTCCACGCTGCGGACTGGTAGTTGTTGTTGCCCAGCCGAAGTTGCAGCAGGGGCAGCGTTTGCTCCTGGCATAAATAGTGTTTGCTACCCCAGCGGGCATGGTCGCTGTGCGCATGAGTGATCACCGCTTTATCCACGGGTTTCCATGGGTCAATATAAAATCCGCCCTGGGGGCAGTAGAGTCCTTTGTCTGTAAACTGGATCAGGTTCAAAATCTAAAGTTTAAAATGATTGTCTTGCCATGGTTTAAATTGATAACTGCCTCACCGTATTTGAAAACAATGGTTCCGATTTTAAGTTGTACTATTTTGATACCAAAATGGGTTGTTGCCATCTATTTTCTTTCGGGCTTCAGGAATGAGACAATAATTGTTGTTCTCTTATTTTTTTAAGCATCTGCCAGAAAGATTTTGTACACATTTTTTGGGGGCAGCTTTTTGCGTTGCGGCTTCAGGCATGAGTACATGATGCAGCGCACTTAATTAAAACTAATTGAGTGCCAGCTTTGTATTGATACAAATAGAAGTATTCTATGCTGGCTTTGCCAAACGGGGAGCACTGTATGGTATTCTTTGTTTATGTTAAAGAGAGCCCATGCAAGGGGAGCGTTAAAATATTATTAGTAGGGAACAAAGGCTATGGCAACTTTTCAGTAATTTGGGAAACTTAAACTATCAAACCAAAACTTTGTCAGTAACGTAATTTGAACCTTGGCATGTGCCATGCGGAGAACGTTTTAAATTAGAATCACATTTATGAGAAAAACTTTTACTCCACTTTTATTGCTGTTGTTACTTTTGGCCGTAGGGTCTACAAATTTGTCAGCACAATCCAATGCACCCATTCAGCGTTCCTGCCCCACGTTTGAAATTATGGAGCAACATTTTCAAACTGATCCTGCAGCAGGGGCACGTTACAACACGATCCAGGCGCAATTGGAAACAATTACCAGGCAGTTGAGGAATCAAAACGGTTACCGAGCCGAAGCCTCCGTTACCATCCCTGTGGTAGTGCACGTTCTTTTAAATGCCTCTAACCAGAACCTGGTAACAGATGCCATTATACAAGGCCAGCTAGATACCTTAAATTTTTATTATGGTAATCAGCCGGTGGGAGATAGTCTTAGAGTGTATGAACCATTTAGAACGAGCTACGGCCGCACTTCTCTTGGCTTTTGTATGTCTCAAAGAAAGCCAGACGGTACTGCAACCAATGGTATAAACAGGGTTATAACCACTGCCACTTTTGGCTCCGGCGGAACACATCCGGGTTCTGTAGTTGTGTGGGATCCCACAAAATACATGAACATTTGGGTGTGTAGCATGACGGGTGGTATACTTGGATATTCTTATTTACCCGGAACCTGGTCACCAAGTGATTTTCACAATGGGTTTGTGAATGATTACCGGGCTTTTGGTTCTGGCCCGGGTAGTAGTTTCGGTGGTTATCATTACAACGATTACAACGGGGGTAAAACTGCTGTTCACGAAATTGGGCATTTCTTTAACCTGCTGCATACCTGGGGAAATAATAATAGCGGCAACGCAAGTTGTACTCTATCTGATGGATGTGCCGATACACCCCCAACGGCTGGCCCATTCTTTGGTTGCCCGGCAACAGTTCCTGTACTCAATGCTTGCTCTCCTTCAGCACCGGGCACCATGTGGCAAAATCATATGGACTATTCAGATGATAAGTGTATGGTGCTTTTTACCAATGACCAGGCAATGAGGGTAAATGCTTCGCTGGCATCGCCCGACAGGATTGGATTAACCACTTCCAATGCTTGTCAACCGCCTTCTGGGTTTGCCTTTACTGCTGGTGCCACAGCGTCGGCAAGTTGTCCGGCACCAGCAACGGTAGCAGCAAGTTTGTCTACCACTTCCTTCGGAGGATTTAATACACCCATTGTGCTAACAGCCACCGCTGGTGTACCAGCCGGCACAACCATCACTTTTTCGAGCAACCCATTAATACCAGGTAACTCAACTTTTGTAACATTGAACAATGCTACAACCCTGGCCAACGGTACCTATAACGTTACAGTGCAAGGCGTGGCTGGTTCTCTAACACAAACTACTACAGTGAGCTTTGTAATTTCGACCGGCACGGCCCCGACCCTTAGCACTGTGGCAAGTGCGACAGTTTGCGCAGGCAGCACCGCTTCGTTCAGCGTAACTGCTTCAGGGGTTGCGGTAAATTCCTACCAATGGCAGGTGAGTACTAACAGCGGTGCAACCTGGGCCAATGTGAGCACCGGTACCGGGGGAAGTACACCCAGTTATACAACAGCATCAACCACGGCGGCCATGAACTCTTACCAGTATAGAGTATTGGCGGTTGGCCAATGTGGAGTGGCTACTTCCAACGCCGCTATACTTAGTGTGCAAACTCCCCCAGCCATAACTGCTCAACCACAAAATGTACTGGCGTGCACTGGTAACAATGCTATATTTTCCGTAACTGCCACTGGCACGAATCTAACTTATCAATGGCAGTTCAGCATAGATGGTGTGGCAGCATACACAACAATTGCTGGTGCTAATGGCAGCACTTACACTGCTACAGCTGTTACGGTCGGTCAAAATAACTATCGTTATCGTGTGGTTATAAGCGGTACTTGTCCTTTGCCGGTAACGTCTGCGGCAGCCATTTTAACTGTAGGAAATCCAGCAGTTATTGCCACACAACCTGCCAACACTACGGTTTGCGTAGGCCAAACGGCAACTTTTATGATTACTGCTACCGGCTCTTCACTTACCTACCAGTGGCTGCAAAGTACAGATGGCGGTGCTACTTTTACCAGCATCCCGGCTGCTACTACCGCAACCTTGACTTTGCCGGCAACTGTTGCTACTCAAAATGGTTACAAATACAGGGTAAACGTATTTGGTTGCAGCCCTACACCAACTGCATCCAACATTGCAACCCTCACGGTAAATACATTAGCTGCTATTAATTCACAACCAACCTCCCTGGTGTTATGTGAGGGCAGCAATGCAACCTACAGTGTAGCTGCAGTGGGTACCGGAGTTGCTTATCAATGGCAGGTGTCTACTACAGGTTGTGCAGGAACTTTTGCAAACATTGGCGGTGCCGTTACCAACACACTTACTGTAATTAACATCCAGGCTACTCAAAGTGGCAATGCATACAGGGTGGTATTAACGGGTACCTGTAATACCATAACCTCTACTTGTGCTGCACTTACCGTAAACACACCTATTGTTATAACTACTCAACCTGCAAGTACCTCAGCCTGTTTGCCAGATGAGACCACAGCTTCATTTAGTGTAGCCGTTACCGGTACCGCACCTACTTACCTGTGGCAGGTGAGCACCAATGGCGGAACCAGCTGGAGCAATATAGGTGGTGCCACAAGTAGTACTCTAAATCTTACAGGCTTAACAGCGTCTATGACGGGCAATCAATATCGTGCTGTTTTGAATGGAACCTGCACTGCTGGCTTAAACTCCAGCGCAGCTACACTTACTGTAAATACAAAAGTTGATATAACCAGCCAGCCGATGAACCGTGCCGTTTGCGCAGGCTCCTCTACTTCGCTCAGCGTTGCTGCTACGGGTAGTACCATTACTTACCAATGGCAAGTAAGTGTAAACAATGGACCATTTCTAAATGTTGACAATGCAGGTGTTTTTACCGGCTACACTGGAGCCACCACTGCTACGCTGGGTATTGCAAACGCAAGCCTAACGATAAATGGTTACAGGTACAGGGTGATTGTATCTGGTGTGCCTTGCGGATCGGTTACTTCGAGCATTGCAGCACTTGTGGTGAATCCTCTTCCTACTGCAGTGTTGGTAGCCGGGCAATATAACAGACTCACACCTTATTTAAATACAACCTTATTAGCTACCGCTAGCCCGGCAGGCATCTATACTTACCAGTATAAGAAAGATGGCGTTGTGCTCAGTGCTCCCAGTTCAGCTTCATTACCGGTTAATATTGATGGTTTTGGCGAATATGAGGTTACTGTTACGGATGTAAATGGTTGTAGCAATACCAGCAATAAGGTGCGAATCTCTGATTCTGCAAGCACCACGCTTTTTGTTTATCCAAATCCAAGCCGTGGACAGTTCCAGGTGAGGTATTATCGGTCTACTACTTCTGATAATGCTTTTACCGTAATTGTTTATGATGGGAAGGGTGCAAGGGTTTTTAATAAACAATTTCCTATTGCGGCTCCCTATAGCCGCATGGACGTAAACCTAAACAATGCTACCGCAGGCATTTACATGCTGGAGGTAAGGGATGCAAGAGGGAAACGCCTTGCCAGTTCAAGTGTGATTATTACAAGGTAATTTTTTATACCATCAAAATTTTAAGAGCCGCTCCTTTTAAGGGCGGCTCTTTTATTTATGATTGGCTACCAATAAAAATCAGCATTTAAAAAATGCTGATTTAATTAACCTGAAGTATGAATGATTTAATAGCGCCTTTTAATGTAGAGTGGAACCGCTTACAAAATGAAAGTCATCACAATAAGGGGTCATGTCTACAAGCCATTAATTGCTTTGTAATAGTTTCCTAACCGCCACCACTTTTTACCAGGCTTTGCTATAATTCCCGTTCAGGATCTTTACAAAATATAGATTTTTGTTCTCGAAATAATCGGGTACCGTTGTGTCTTTGGTTAAGAAAACGGGTTTAAAATTATAGTCGCTGAAGATCTTGGAAGGATACTCATTCAAATGGCTGATGACGTTGTTGGGATACTTGCTAAGCAACAGGGCAAACTGTTGGGTTATTTCGAAACCTTTGTAGGTAAGGTCAGATGGGATACCCTTGTACTTCCTGAGATACGTGTTTTTGATTCGCTTGCTGTAATTATCCCACTTGTTGGTGTAAAACGGGGATGTATAATAAATAGGAAAATCCTTCAACTTCTTATTTTTTGTGAGCGATGAAAAACCATCCCAGTTGGGCATGCCAATCAGTTTGGTGTTGTATGTTTTGCTAATAGACTGCAAGTATGTGGCCAATTGGGTGGCAAAACCTTCGTTCAGGCTACCTCCAATTATGATGGAGTTTTGATTACTATCCAATTTGTTTTTGATAACAGAAAAATCTCCCTGTACGTTTATCACTTCAATTTTGAGCAGTGGTTTACCGTCTGGAGAATTGATTTTTTTAAATTGCTCCTCTACCGAATTTTCCTGTGCGCCGGGCCTTCTCACCAGGTAAATTTTATCTGGCGCTTTATTTTGCAATACATGTGCGTAAATGGCTTCGCAATGTGCTTTAAGAGTTGGGTTTACTATTACCATGAAGGGGTTGCCGGTTACACCACCGTCATTTGGATGCGTTGCGGAAATAAACGGTATATTTTTTTGCTTGGCAAAACCAGCCAGTTGAATATACTCCTGGTCTTTAACAGATCCGATAATCATGTCAATGTTATCCAGTTCCTTGTTTTGAATCAAGGTTTGCACATCTTGTAAGTAGGATTTGCAATCGTAAATGCGGGTGTCGAAAACAACATTGGGAACGGGTAAGCTGTCCAGTGCAATTTGGGCCCCTTGAATAAAATCCAGGCCTTGCAATGCAAACTTAGGGAACGCTTTGCCATAGCGATAATTAGTGCCATTGAAAACTGAATCCAGGTAAAGTGGTGCAAAAATGGCTACTCTAAAAGTGCGTGGCGTAGTTACGCTGTCGGACTGTGCATTGGCATTGGTGCCCGCAGTTACGCACAGCAGCAGTAGTAAAAAAAGTTTCAGATTGTTTTTCATATTAAGGGTTTCGTATTGCCGGAAATTTTATTCCCATTCTATTGTTGCAGGTGGTTTACTGCTAATATCGTATACCACCCGGTTTATTCCTTTAACGTTGTTAATAATCTCGTTGCTCACTTCGGCCAAAAATTCATAAGGCAGGTGGGCCCAATCTGCTGTCATTCCATCTACGGAGGTTACCGCTCTTAGTGCAACGGTAAACTCATAAGTTCTTTCATCTCCCATCACACCCACACTTTTTACCGGTAATAAAATGGTACCAGCTTGCCACACTTCATTGTAGAGACCAGTTGATTTTAAAAGATCTGTGTAAATCTTGTCTGCATCTTGCAATAACCGTACCTTTTCCTCCGTAACCTCACCCAGTATTCTTATAGCCAGTCCCGGACCGGGAAACGGGTGACGATTCAGCATCAGGGCAGGTATGCCCAATTCTGCACCAATCCTCCTTACTTCGTCCTTAAATAAAAATCTAAGGGGTTCCACCAGCTTTAGCTTCATCGTGTCTGGCAGGCCTCCCACATTATGGTGGCTTTTTATGGTGGCCGAAGGGCCATGCACGGAGGCCGATTCAATTACATCAGGGTAGATGGTGCCCTGGCCCAGGAACTCAATGCCGGATATTTTTTGTGCTTCCTCGTCAAATACGTCTATAAACGACCCTCCGATGGCCTTGCGCTTGTCTTCCGGTAACACCTTGCCGGCCAGCTTGGTGTAAAAATGCTCCCTTGCGTCTACACCTTTAACGTTTAAGCCGAGATGTTTGTAAATTTCCAATACCTCTTCGAACTCGTTTTTACGCAAAACACCGTTGTCCACAAAAATGCCATATAAATTTTCGCCGATAGCCCGGTGTATAAGAGTAGCGGCCACGGTACTATCCACACCTCCGCTCAGGCCCATTACTACTTTACTGTTGCCAAGCTGCTTTTTTAGGGCCGCCACTGTATCGGTAATATAATGTGCGGGTGTCCAGTCCTGGCTGCAACCGCAGATGTTTACAAGAAAGTTTTTCAGAATGTTTTTCCCTTCGGTAGAGTGGTAGACTTCCGGGTGAAACTGCAAGCCATAAATGGAATGGGCAGCGGCTTTACCCGATTTAAAGGCAGCTACCGGAATGCTTTCTGTAGTGCCCAATAACTCAAAGCCTTCAGGCAGTTCTTTGATGGTATCGCTGTGGCTCATCCAAACTTGCGATGCCGGGGGAAGATCCTTTAAAAGTGCATCATTTACAGAAATGTTAAAACTGGCTCTGCCATATTCTCTCTTATCACTTTTGGCCACCAGGCCCCCAAAAACTTTGGCGGTAAGCTGGGCTCCATAGCACACTCCCAATACCGGCCATTTCTCTGCCAGTGCTTTTACATCCACCAAGGGGGCATTTTCTTCATTTACAGAAAAAGGAGATCCGGAAAGGATAATGCCTTTTAGGGAAGCGTCAACCGGGATATCCTTGTTAAATGGAATGATTTCGCAAAACACGTTTGCCTCCCTAATAACCCGGGCTATGAGTTGGGTATATTGGGAACCAAAATCGAGGATAAGTATCTTTTCTGTCATAAGGCTGCGAAGGTAAATCAAATACACTTTAATTTAAACAAGCTCAGCAGTTCGGCATCGGCCGATGTGAAAGTAAAAGAAGAAGTAAGTTCAGAAAACAAGTTTGTTTTACATGCAACGGGTGGGAGCAGTAGCAGGCAGGGTTCAAATTTTACCTGGTGTGAATAATGTGAAACTAACGCCAGCAGAATTGAATAAAGTGAAAACAAAATTTAGCTCCTTATTTTATTGCATGGTCCACAAAATACATTTCCACTTCACCAACATTTTTGGCTAAAATTTTACCCCGGTAAGTGCAGGCATATTTATGTTTTATCAGTTCATGAGTGGATGCAGAAATATTTACCCTCCCTGGCTCACCATTGCTTTCCAGCCTGCTGGCCACATTTACAGTGCCTCCCCAAATATCATAAGCATATTTTTTCTTGCCTACCACCCCCGCTACAATAGGGCCGGTATTAACTCCTATCCTTATATCCCATGCAGGCAGGTTTAACAATGCTCTTTTTTCGTTTCTGTCTTTAATAAATTCTTGTATCTGCAGGCTTGCATTAATCATATCCAGCGGATGTTGGTCATCTGGGGTGGGAATACCTCCTGCACACATATAAGAATCACCGATTGTTTTTATTTTTTCAAGGTTGTTGTTCTCGATGATTTCGTCAAAGGCCACGAAACATTCGCTTAACTCGCTTACTACTTCCTGTGGAGATAGCTCATCTGCTAATTTGGAGAAATTTTTAAAATCAGTAAAAAGCACGCTGGCTTTTTCATAAAATCTGGGCGTAGCATTGCCTGTTTTTTGTAATTCGTGTGCTACCTCTTGTGGAAGAATATTTAAAATCAAGCTTTCAATTTCAGCATTTTGCCTGTCCAGTATTTTATTAACTTTTATTTTGTTGCGATAGTTTCTATACAGGATAAGCGTTATCAAAAAGACAAGCGATAGCCCTCCCATCAAGGTATTTTTTGCAATCTTTTGGCGTTTTAAATCCAGCTCCTGTAAAGCCTTGTCTTTTGTAAGTAGATCTACCTGTGCTTGTTTCTTTTGAATGTCAAATACAAACTGAAGACCGTTTAATTTTTTGTCTGTATCAATATTGTACAAAGAATCTTTGATAGCTGCATATAAGGTTTGGTATTTATAAGCCTTAGGGTAATCTTCCTGTTTGTTGTATGCCAGTGCCAGGCCGGCATAGGCGATTTTTAATTCTGTGTTGGCAGGACTTATATTTAGTGCAATTGGCTCTGCTTCCTTGTAATACAATATCGCTTGCGCAGCATCTCCCAGTTTCATCTGAGCGTCTCCCAGGCCCAATAAAGATTGAGCCATATCCAGGGGTGCATTAATTTTTTTTGAAAAAATATAGGCTCGTTCATGGTATTGTAGTGCACTTTTATAATCTCCTTTTAATTGATATGCCTTGCCAAGGTTGTTTAATGCATAAGGGGTATTTTCAGAACCTTTGTAATCTGTTAGAGAAGCATTAAAATATTGAAGCGCCAGTTCTATATCAAGTCTTTCTAAATAAAGTTCACCAATGTTGGCGTTAACGGTACCAATGATATTTTTATCATCGAGCGATTTACTGATATTTGAAGCTCTAAAATAATAATCCAGCGCTTTGTCATAAGTGGCTGTTTTGTGAGCGTATACAGCCCCGATATTAAGTAAGATGGTAGCTATTCTAACCGAGTCTGTTGTTTGTTCTGCAACATTTAATGCCTTTAAAAAAAACTCTAATGCTTTGGCATCATCTGCCTGGTTAAAATAAACAGTACCAGTGTTGCTTAAAATATTGGCTTGTCCTCGTTTATCGCCCAGTGAATCAAATACAGCCAATGATTTATCAAAACTCTCTATCGTTTCTATATATTTTCCCTGCATCAAATATACAAGCCCCAATCCTTTGTAACTATACGCCAGTCCTTTTAAGTCATCTATTTTTAGTGAAAGCGTTTTTGCTTCCGTTGCATATTTTATGGCAACGGCAGGATCGGTGGAAATATATTCTTTGCTTAAAGCCAGTAGTGTATTTACTTTATTGGAATCGTCTTTATTTGATTGTAAAGTTTTCTGAAGGCTTTCAATGGTACTGGTTTGGGAAAATATAAAGGAGGGGATTAAAATCAGAATTATATATATGATATACTTTGTGACGGGCATTTGTTGAGGTTTAAAAGAAGGATGTCTTTTTTTACCGAAGGGGAACAAAATAGTTCCCCTTCGGTAATCTAATTTTCAAAAATTAAATACAACGTTATTGTTTTAATATTCTTACTAGTCTATATCCCGCTTCTGTTTTCAATTTAATAATATATAATCCGCTTTTTAAGGAGCCAATATTCAATTGAATACTATTTTGATTCAATCTTTTGGAACGTATCTGCGGATATGATTTACCAATTACATCCATAATAATTACTTCTCTATCTGTTATGATTTTTTCTTCGGACTCAATGGTTATTACACCTGTGGCAGGGTTTGGAAATGCTACAATACTTTTATATAGTCTATCTGTTTCTACATCCGCAATTATAGAATTGTTTAGAAGAGCAGCAAATAGATTATTGCATTTGTTTGATGTAGAACTTGCGTCGCTGGCTGTGGAAGTTTTTTTATTACCGTTAAAAGTTATCAAAGTCCATTTAAGGGCTTGACCGTTGAATTTAATTTCAAACCGTCCGGTGCCGGGCAAGAAAACCTGGGGTTGTACGCCACTGTATGTACCTGATGAAGTTAAAAAATTATTTACACCGTATGGTACATACACAACTGTGGCATTAGGGTTTTCGTAAGAAAACTTCGCTAAGTATTTATAACCGGTAGGGTCATTGTAAAGGGTATCTACGCACTCTAAAATGGGTTTTACACTTTTAGCCCCATTGCCTTTCGGGTTCACGTACAATGTTCCACTTTCATATTTGACGTTGTAGTTAACACCGTTGGAAAAAACAAGCCCGGAAGGTATAATGCTGTACACTCCTGCCGCACCAGCATAAGCGGGACTTAAAGTGTAAACAGGGCCACCGGTAATTTTGGCTTGGTCATTGTTTACAAGCCCGGTATAAATAGCAGTAAACCCTGGTAACTGATCTCCTTGAAAAATTAATTTATCATCTGCTTTCACTGTTAATGGTCTGGAAGTAACAATTAGAATTCCATTTACATAGCTAAACGAATAATTTGAACTAATACCACCCGCAATACTGATAGGGTAATTTCCAACAGGAGATGTAAGGGTGGCCGTTGTTGAAAGTAATGGTGGGGTTGTGATTGCATTGGCAACATCAGTATATTTAAAACCCTGATAGTTGACAGCAAATGATGGATTGGCTGTACCATACAACCTGCTTGCATTTTGTGCTGTGGCTGTTAGTATAGCTTTATTTACCCGTAATGAACCATTAATAAATTGAATACTATAGTTGGAAGGTTGTATGATAGAGCCACCAGGTTGCACCCCATAAGTGCCGGCTCCAATATTATTACCATTGCCGTTGTTAAGGACAGCGTTAGTAACGCCACCATTGAACACAGAATCGATGTTATCAGCGTATTGGTATCCGGCAATCGTATTGGTAAACGCTGGTATTCCATTTCCGTAAGTTATAATAGCGCTGCTTGAAGTTACCGTTAATGGTGCAGGTAAAATGGTGAGTGTTCCCAATTCATACAAAATGTCGAAGTTCGGCGATAAGAATGCACCGGGTACAATATGGTGTGCACCAACAGTTGTTCCGGTTATTAGATTGATTGATTTAAATTCATACAAGATGTCTCCTGCAGGTGCATTCACATCATCTTCATCAATGATAGCCACTTCTTTAGATTGGTTAACACCAACAGTACTGCTATTTATTAAAGCCGAACCATTTGCCAATGCCCGTGAATTTACGGTAGCAGTTCCGTTTGCAAGCGCACGGCTATTTGCCAAGGCTCTTGAATTTGCAAGTGCCCTTGAATTTACCAATGTAGTAGAAAGTGAATCTGCCTGGTAATCATAAATAGCTTGAGCACCCAGGTCTACCAAATTGGTAATCTCTGTTACAGTTGTGCCATTTGCCAAAGCACGACTGTTAGCCAATGCTCGACTGTTTGCCAAAGCTCTTGAACTTACCAGGAAAGTAAGGTTTTCAAGATCTGATGCAGTTAATGTTCTGCCGCCATTTGCCAGTGCCCTGGAATCAACTAAAGCCAATCCGGTATCTACTAAATTGGCAGCATAGCCCGATGTCAGGCTGTTTAAAAATGCAGTCCTGTCTGTTAATACAATTCCTGTATCTGTATAATTGTAGTAATACCCAATGTCGCCAATTTTTTGGCCATAAACCAATGTAGTGTCTTTTGGCTTTATGGTTAGAGGCATTTTATTAATAGATAATAATCCATTGTTAAATGTGTAATTATAGTTTTCTTGTAACCCGATATAGAACGGGTCATTTGCAGCATACTGTTTTAAGGATGGAATGATATTGTAATTTCCAACATTACTCATACTATTTGCCGCAGAAGTATAGTTTATAGGATTTAAGCCTAGCTGCTCCAATGTGTAAGCAGTATTTTCCAATGGATCTCCATTAATAGTAATTGAAGAAGTAAATGCAGGTATTTTCTCGCCAAATTTTTTCACCAGGTTAGTGGCGGTCACCACTATATTTTTCTTAACAGGGGCAAAGAAATACAATGAGTTGGAAAAGCCGCCATCTAATCCGCTGGAAGAAACGGGGCCTGTGTATACCTGGATGGCCGGGTTGCCGGTAAAGGTTGGAACGGTAGCCAATAGCTGATTGCTGCTAATGATCGTGGTAGGAAGAGGTTCGCCTCTAAAAGTAACAATAGAGGTTGGGTCAAGATAGCTGCCATTTACAGTTACTACAATTTGTTGTGTGCCGGGTGTGATGTTAGGATTAGCAAGGACGAGTTCTATAATTTCAGGCTTGGGCGTAGCAAATGTGCGCATGGCTTTATTTGCTTGAATAAATCCTGCACCAGCAGCGAAGTCATAACCAGCTGTAACTGCCATTGGGATAGCAGTATTTTTTAAAACCAATTTTACACTATCCGGGCTAAGGTTCGTATTACTGAATTTTCTTTTACCCTCAATTAACAATGCTGCTACTGCGGCGGCATGCGGTGCAGCGGCAGATGTTCCAAAAAAGTTAGGGAAACGATCTCCATCAATATTGGGGCCGCCTAAGTCTACAGTAGTGTTTACGCCATTTGGTGCGGCAAAATCGGGTTTGTTTCTAACAATCCCATCTACAGCTGTACCGCCTCTCGATGAAAAAGATGCAACTGTAGGAGGGTTAACTCCATAAACGGGTGTATTGCTATACAACACAGCGCCCACTGCCATTGCACCTTGCGCATTGGCTTGTCCTACCACGGTAGATGTGCCAGTGTTATATTCACTTAAAACTCCATTTCCTCTAAAGAAAACGTACTTAAATTTGAGGTTGCTGCTGCCGCTTTCTCTTATGATGATAATATTAGTTTGCGTGTTTTGTGTTACAGTGAAGGGTAAAACCTCCAGAGGATCACCACCGATATTGTTTCTGTTAAACCCAAATAAAGCATTACCTGCATTATCCGTTAAATAAATATCAAGGTCATTCCTTGTTCCTGTATTTGTGCCACCTAGAGAATAAATGTCATCTTCCCATTGCAAAACAACTGTATAGGTTCCTGGGGTGAGCGTAATGTTCTGATAGATATCACCATTCCCAAAATTGTGTGCAGTTCCAACAATGCCATTTGGAGCAGCAACTCCGTTAAAAGTATGCTGGTAGGACTGGGCTCCAAAATTACCTGCTGCTGAAAAATAAGATACACCCCTTTTAGTAACAGTATCTACGGCTTTTGCCACAACACCATCCTGGAAGAAAGGCTCGGTAATAAAAGTAACATCATCCACTATTACATCGCAAGTGTCTTTTTGCAATTGCAAAATACCCTGTGCAAAATCCCCGGAACTTATAAATCCAGTTCTGAAAGCAAGCCTGGCTTTGGGCGCCACATCATGAATAATTTGTAACATGGCCCTCCCTTCATCCAACCGTTGGCCAAATGGGAATTCTTTTAATACTTTTACGGGATGTGGGTGATCGGTATTACCAATGCCTGGCAGATCATCATTTAAAACATCCGTTTGTGCAGGGTTGCCTGGTATAGTATTATAGCTGTCAGATATAACACCCACTTTTACGCTATCGCCCGATAAATCGTATCCGTTTCTTACAAAGTTGGAAAGCATGGCCGTATCGCCGGTAGAGCTCACTACACCATTATTGCTTATTGCAGGAAAAAGCGGCCGGCAATAATCGATTAGCAGTGGCAGGGAATCAAGTTTTCTTAAATTGATTATTGGATACTTTCCGCTTATGATTAATGATCCTGGGCCATTATCTATGGTATCAGTTAATCCATAAGAGGCAGATTTAAGTAAAGCAGAAAGTGTAGCATACCTGCCCTGTAGGGAGATGACTTCTATCCAAACACTGTCACTTTGCAGTATGAAAATGTTCTTGGCAGGGTCTGTTACGTTGCCAAAGTTTAGGAACAATGAATTTAGTTCAGAGCCAATTGCATTATACACTTTTCCGGAGGGGGGTGGGGGGTAATATGGTAACACACAAGGAATGTATCTTACCTCTACGGTGTCTGTGGCAGCGCAACCTCCATTTAGATTTGTAACGGTTAAAACATATTTCCCTTTTACGTCTACAATTGGCGAAAGTGTGGTTGCGCCAGAAACAATATTACCATTACCAACAGGTGCCCAGTTGTATTGAACATTTTGGCTGGTGGAAATTCCGGTTAACTGAACGCTGGCAACACTGCAATTCAATTCTTTATCGGGGCCAGCATTGGCTTGGGGGACGATGCATTCATTAAAGGGTTCATAAATAACCGTTACCCCCGATTGTATAGTAACCTGCGTTCCGCTCCACAATGCACCCGTTATATTTGAATTACCGGTGCCCGATCCTATATTAATACCAGCATTTGGTACCCATACGGTGCCCAACCATTTAGAACTATTTGAACCGGAGGAGCCATTTGCTATTGCAAATGCAAAATTGCCATCAGCATAGGTTGATCCTGTGCCCTGGATTTCCGTATAAATTTTTGATGCGTTTCCACCATTTAAAGTGCTGGCATCTACTTTATTTAAATCAACATCGCCGTGCACATAAATTTTAAAAGTACCAGAAGCACTATTATTGAAATTGAAAATAAATTTGTTGGTATTGCCAGTGTTTTTAATGGATTTAAAAACATATACACCAGGCCCGTTAAGAGTTAAAGTTCTGTTGCCGCCAAGTGTTACATCGCCATAAAATCCGGGAGTAATGGTTTGATTGTTCGTGATATTTGTATTGCCAAATGCCGGGAAAATAGTGGTTGCCGGAATTTCGGGTAATGTTGGTAATGTTGGCTCTCCAAGTACATCTCCGCCTGCAGGAGTAGGCCCGGTATAGGTAGTTCCTGTGGGGTGAGTTACTCTACCGGATACAGTTCCGCCTCCAATAAGTATATTTCCGTTCACATCAATATTTCCACTGATGTTTGTACCCGATCCCGCTAATAAAACATTTCCAGTAGCTCCATACGTATTTGCTGCTGTGATCTTACCGTTTACAGCATTGCTATTAGGAAGTTCTATGGTACCGCTACTATATAAATTGGAACTAATAGTAGAACTTCCGTTTGATTTTATGAGTTTGTAACTTCCAACAGAACCTCCTTGTATGGTAGTTGATGAACCTAGAACTACGGCACAACCGGGAGACGGAGGGAGTGTTTGTGGTGCAGTTGGACAGTTTCCTGTTCCGCCAAACAAAACAAAGTCTGACATTTTTAAGTGCTGCGCCTGTGTAGGGTTGAGTAGAATGTTTATCGTCAACATTAGTAGAAAAATCTGTTTTCTGTTAATGGATAAACAATTTAAATGCATAATTAGGAGATTAAACATAAGTAAGCTTTTTAAATATATATGTCGTGGTTTAATAAATACCACTTATCAGATGAAGCCAAATTGCATCGGCTGTAGATAGCAATAATTTTTAAGGCTCAGGAGTTTGCAAAAAATATGGCAATATTTTACCGGGCAGATTTCTGTAGGAGATTGAATAAGGATTGTCATTAAATTAAGCGGTAGTATTTAACCAAACGCATATTGGAGAATGTGAATATAAGTATTTTATATATGAGTGAGCTGATTTTTTTTAACTTAACATATAAAAAAATTATTTACAAAAATAAAAAGTCTGTCTGTTTGATAAATAACCATTCATCTGGGTTATAATCTTAAAGCCATGTTTGGGTCTTTTTAAAAATTTGAAATTTTCTTAGCACTATTCAAATAAATATCCAAAGGTGTTCTGTATATTTAGTTTCATAAAAGAAAAGCTTAACAGGGTAATTATTAAACACGCTGAATAAACAGGGATAATAAAAATCCTGGTTGAAAAAAAATTACGCATATGAAAAATCTCTTATTGATGGCTGCTTTGATAGCGCTCATGGCCGGCTGCGAGTATAGAATAGGAAGCGGTAACCTCGTAACCCAAACCCGAAATGTGGGAAGTTTTGATGCCGTAAGCGTAGGAGGCGGGTTTGACGTTGAAATCAAAATTGGGTCGCCCGCTAAGGTAGTTATTGAAGCAGATGATAATATTATAGATGATATAGAGTCGGCGGTAAAAAATGGTCAGCTTAAAATTTCGTTGAACGATGGTTTATCTTTCAACGATGCACACATGAAAGTGTATATTACTTGTAACGAAATCAATCGCATTAATAGTTCAGCTTCTGCCAAAGTGGTAGTGCTAGATGAGATACAGTCTAATGAGAACATCGTTCTAAAGGCGTCTAGCGGAAGCAGGATTAGTGCTACGCTCAACTCTCCGGCAACTGAAGCAGATGCCAGCAGTGGCGCCGAAATCGTAGTAAAGGGCCGGACAAAGAAGTTTGAAGCTGAGTCAAGTAGCGGTGCAACTGTAACAGCCTCAGAGCTATTAAGCGAAAATACCACTGCACAGGCCAGCAGTGGGGCGTCTACTAGTGTGCACGCAAGCGTTCTGCTAAATGCCAAAGCGAGTAGCGGGGGCAGTGTAAATTATAGGGGAGAGGCTTCCGCGGTAAAAAAAGAAAGCAGCGGAGGCTCTATCGCAAAAAAGGATTAGGCTACTAAATATTAAAATGCCTGCTAAACATCGCTCAGCAGGCATTTTATTTTCTAAAAATCATCATTTGAATGCGCTATTTTCAATAAACCCCGGTGGGACATCCTAATTTAGAGCGTTTGCCCCCGGCACCCTTACGGGATCCAAGTGCGTACGATATTCGCAGCGCTGTAACATAATACCAATCTTTGTTTTTCGCATTTCCCCTTTGGGAGCCAGCTGCCGGATAACCCGCTGCTCCCGAAACTTCTGAGCCACGATAAGCAAAAGCGGCTGCCTGTGCTCCCCTTGATGTCGCCAAAATAGATGAGTCGGCATAGGTGCCACTCACGTCATCAAGGTAATCGGTAAAAAGTTTGCGAAGTCCCAGTTCCAATCCTACTTGTAATTTATCTGTCAGAGCCAGTTTGATACCACCGCCAAAAGGAATAGCAAATTGATTGTTGGAGTACAATGTTTTTTCTGGGTATTGTGATAGCCCCTGTCCTTCGGTACCCAGAGATCTTAAAAAAACCTTGTTATCTGCGCTGTCGTAGGCGTAGGGATTGAAATGGAAAACAGCAACGCCTCCAAAAACATAAGGAGTAAAACCCCTTTCTTCTATATCAAGCAGGTTATACTCGAGCGCTAAGTGTGCTTCTAATACACTAGATCTGAATCTCAAATTCCGGAAAGCGACATCTTTAGCGTCTGCACCTTGTTGATCGCTTCCAGACACTTTCATGTAACTGGCAGCTCCCCGCACGATCAATTTGCTGGTGAGGTCGTACGATACGCCCAACCCCACTGCAGGCTTGGCCTCTGTTAAACTAAATCTTTTGGATTGCAAATCGCCTTGGTAATTGGCAGCCCCCAGGTATAAATCAATATGGAACGGCTGAGCATTAGTATCAAGGAGTAACAGGCAAAATAAGAGAGTGAGGGATGATTTCATAGTCTTAGAAAATTAAGTAATAAAGTAGATTGACTGCCAATTACCAAAAACCATTCCTAAATGTTGCACCAGCTATAAGAAATAATTTAAAAAAACTTCTCTTAAGTCTTTGCTGTTTAAAATGCTACCCTTACCTTTGCACTCCAAATTAAAAAACGGAATCTTAAAGTTCTTTAAATATGTCACAACGAATCAGAATCAAATTACAGTCTTACGACCACAATTTAGTTGATAAATCTGCGGAGAAGATTGTAAAAACTGTACGCAGTACAGGGGCAGTGGTAACAGGTCCAATTCCTTTACCTACGCATAAAAAGATATTTACCGTGTTGCGTTCGCCGCACGTAAATAAAAAAGCCCGTGAGCAGTTCCAATTGTGCACACACAAACGTTTGTTAGACATTTACACCAGCAGCAGCCGTACGGTTGACGCTCTAAGCAAGTTAGACCTGCCAAGTGGTGTAGACGTTGAAATTAAAGCTTAATGAACCTCTCCGCCGCGGCGGAGGAGGCAGAAGCTAAGTTCTTAAAAAGAAGAAATAAATATTGAACACCTAACTCCGCACATCCGGAGCGCTGGGTATAAAAAAGATACAATGAAAAGTATTATTGGTAAGAAGATTGGCATGACCAGTATCTTTGATACAAACGGTAAGCAAACCGCCGTTACTATTATAGAGGCAGGGCCATGTGTAGTAACACAAAAGAAAACCGTTGAAACAGACGGTTACAATGCTCTACAGATCGCTCTAGGCGATAAAAAAGAAAAGCACTCCACCAAAGCCGCAACCGGCCACTTTGCAAAAGCTAATACAGCTCCAAAAAAATTCGTAAAAGAAATCCGCGATAGCGAATCTGATAAAAACGTTGGTGAAACCATCACTGTTGACATCTTTACCGAAGGTGATGATGTTGAAGTTGTGGGTACCACCAAGGGTAAAGGTTTTCAGGGTGTTGTTAAGCGTCATGGCTTTAGTGGTGTGGGTGAGGCTTCTCACGGACAGCACGATAGATCCAGAGCGCCAGGTTCTATTGGTAACTCTTCTGATGCCAGCCGTGTATTTAAGGGTATGCGCATGGCAGGTCGTATGGGTGGCGACAGGGTTAAAATGAAAGGTCTTAAAGTTGTAAAGATTTTCGCTGAAAAGAATTACATATTGGTAAGTGGTTCCGTTCCGGGCCATAACGGTTCAATCGTTTTAATTAGTAAATAAGAACGCAACGGAAACAGCTAATCAGGTTCTATAAAATAAAGTACAATGCAACTAGATATATTAAATACAAAAGGCGAAAAAACCGGAAGAACAGTAGAGTTACCGGAAGAAATTTTTGGAATTGAGCCAAACGATCACGTTATTTATCTTGCTGTGAAGCAATACCAGGGTGCACAACGCCAGGGTTCACACAAAGTAAAAACCCGTGCAGAAGTTAAAGGTTCATCTAAAAAACTGCACAAACAAAAAGGAACTGGTGGTGCCCGTAAAGGTAACCTGCGTAATCCTTTGTATAAAGGTGGTGGTACCATCTTTGGCCCAAAACCACACAAATACGATATCAAATTGAATCGTAAAGTGAAGGACTTAGCTAAAATGAGTGCATTGGCCTATAAAGCTAAAGACAATGCAATTGTTGTATTGGAAGATCTGGTAATGGACACTCCTAAAACCAAAACATTCACGGGTATTCTTAAGAACCTAAACTTCGGTAGAAAAAAGGCCCTTGTTGTTATACCGGAATACAACGACAATTTATACCTGAGCTTACGCAATGTACAAGGTGTTAACGGTACAGTGATCAGCGATATGAACACCTACGATATTTTGAACGCAGGCGTATTGGTATTAACAGAGAGCGCAGCAAAATTGTTTTCTATAGAAGATGTAGAAGCAGAAGCTTAAGAAAACAGCTGGTAAGCACATTATAAAAATTATCAAATTAGAGTTATGAAACTGTCTGATGTATTAATAAAGCCTGTTTTATCTGAGAAAGCTAATAAGCAATCAGAAAAAATGAATCGCTACACTTTTGTTGTAGACAGAAAGGCTAACAAACTGGAAATTAAAAGGGCCGTTGAAGAGTTTTACGGTGTTCAGGTAGAAGATGTAAACACAGCAGTAATGCCATCTAAGCTGAAATCCAAATATACTAAGGCTGGATACATTGTTGGACGCAAGTCTGCCAAGAAGAAAGCTATAGTAACCGTTGCCGAAGGTGAAACAATAGACATCTACGGAGCGACAGTATAAGAGAAACCCCTGACCCCTGAAGGGGACCTGGGATCAACATTAATGAATGGTATTCAATTACCGCAAAAATTGAAAAATAAAATAGTTAGAAAATGGCACTAAGAAAATACAAACCGACCACAGCAGGAACCCGTTGGAGAATTGGTAATGCGTATGCAGAAATCACTACCAACATTCCTGAAAAGTCTTTGCTCGAAAAGCAAAAGAACACTGCAGGTAGAAACTCACAAGGTAGAAGAAGCATGCGTTACATGGGTGGTGGAAACAAAATCATGTATCGCCTGGTAGATTTCAAAAGGAATAAGAAAGATATCCCAGCTACCGTAAAAACAATTGAGTACGATCCAAACCGTACAGCTTTTATCGCCCTTCTTGCTTATGCAGATGGTGAAAAGCGTTACATACTTGCACCACAAGGTTTGCAGGTTGGCCAAACAGTTATAAGTGGTGATAGTGCAGTGCCGGAATTGGGAAATGCGTTGATGCTTAAAAATATGCCTTTGGGTACAAACGTTCACAACATAGAGATGCAGCCTGGTCAAGGCGGTATCCTCGTAAGGAGCGCTGGTACTTCAGCTCAGCTGAATAACAAAGAAGGTAAATATGCAGTGCTTAAAATGCCTAGTGGTGAGTTAAGGAAGATCCTAATCAACTGTTATGCTACCGTTGGTGTAACCAGCAACAGTGATCATAGCCTGGAGAGTATGGGTAAGGCAGGTAGAAACCGTTGGAAGGGTATTCGTCCACGTACAAGAGCAGTGGCCATGAACCCGGTAGATCACCCGATGGGTGGTGGTGAAGGTAGAGCTTCTGGTGGTCACCCACGTAGCCGTAAAGGTAAATATGCAAAAGGGCAGATTACTCGTACAAGAGGCAAAGGATCAGATAAAATGATTATTACAAGAAGGAACGGTAAGAAGCTACCAAACAAATAGTAAATAGTTGATCAGTTTAATAGTTAAAATGGTCTTGGTCTAAAGCCCAGGCAAATAAACAAACAGATTTCGGAGGTTGGAGAAATCAAATATCCGAAATCATAAATCAAAAATAAAACATGGCTCGTTCATTAAAAAAAGGTCCTTACATCGAAATCAAACTTGAAACTAAAGTTTTGTCGATGACGGAGGGTAAAATTAAAAAAGGTGTTATCAAAACCTGGAGTCGCAGGAGTACAATCTCCCCCGATTTCGTAGGGCACACTTTTGCAGTGCACAACGGAAATAAATTTATTCCTGTTTACGTTACCGAGTTTATGGTAGGTCACAAACTAGGTGAATTTGCACCAACAAGAAACTTCAGAGGTCACTCAAGTAAAAAAATGTAATAAAACGTTTTCTCTTTTGAGAAACAAGAAACTAATATAAAATGGAAGCAGTAGCAAAATTAAATAACGAACCCACATCACCAAGAAAGATGCGCTTACTAGTAGATCTAGTTCGTGGAATGAAGGTAGAACATGCACTAGCAGTATTAGAGCATAATCCAAAGCATTCAGCAGTTCCATTACGTAAGCTTATCCTTTCTGCTATTAGCAATTGGAAAGCTAAAAACGAAGGTGCTGATGAAAATACTTTGATTGTAAAGACTATTATGGTTGATGGGGCTAGAGTTATTAAGCGTATGCGCCCCGCACCACAAGGTCGTGGTTACAGAGTTCGCAAACGTAGCAACCACGTGACAGTGATTGTAGATGCAGCTGCTGAAAAAGTGCAGAAACTACAAAAAGCAGACAAAGCTGAAAAAGCTTCAAAGCCTAATGCAGCCAAATAATTTTAAAAATAGTTAGAAAACGAAACTCAATAAAAAACTTTCAGATTTCTAAAAGAAAACGAAAGACTAAATTAATACTATGGGTCAGAAAACAAATCCAATAGGTGCAAGATTAGGAATCATTCGTGGTTGGGACAGCAATTGGTATGCTCACAAAAAGGATTATGCCAACAAGTTGATCGAAGATGACCGTATCAGGAACTACCTGAATGCACGTATCAACAAGGGTGGTATAGCTAAAATTGTTATTGAGCGTACACTAAACAAGTTGATCGTAACCATTCATACATCTAAGCCAGGTATCATTATTGGTAAAGGTGGTGGAGAAGTAGACCGCATCAAAGAGGAATTGAAAAAATTGTGTGGTAAAGAAGATGTGCAGATCAACATTTTGGAGATCCGTCGTCCGGAGTTGGATGCAAACATTGTGGCCGATACCATTGCCCGTCAATTGGAAAATCGAATTAACTATAAGCGTGCTATAAAAATGTCAATTGCTTCGGCATTGCGTATGGGTGCAGAAGGTATTAAGGTTAAAGTTGGTGGTCGTTTAGGTGGTGCTGAGATAGCACGTAGCGAAGAAATAAAGCAAGGCCGTACCCCTACACATACATTGCGTATGGATATAGATTATGCAAACCTATTTGCACAAACTGTTTACGGAAAAATTGGTATCAAAGTTTGGATTTGTAAAGGAGAAGTATTGGGTAAAAGAGATCTGAACCCGAACGTTATTGCCGGTGGAAAAAATGATGGTCCAGACAGGCCAGCAGGTGGCTTCGATAGAAGAGATGATAGAAGAGGTGGTGGAGATAGAAGAGATGATAGAAGAGGTGGTGCCGGTGGTGGAGACAGACGTGGCGGCGGCGGCGATAACCGTGGCGGCGCTGGTGGCGGAAGAAGATAAAGATGATTTTTGATTTTGGATGTCTGATTTATGATTTCATCCGGGTCGCAACTAAAAAATTTATAAGTCAATAATGTAGGGTTCAGACATCATAAATCTGAAATCACACATCATAAATCAAATAAAGATGTTATCACCAAAAAGAAGCAAACACAGAAAGACACAGAAAGGAAGAATGAAGGGAGATACCAAACGTGGTGCTACCCTTGCTTTTGGTACGTTCGGTTTAAAAGCTTTAGATAGTGTTTGGTTAACCAACCGCCAGATAGAAAGTGCCCGCCAGGCAATGACCCGTGCAATGAAAAGAGAAGGTAACGTGTGGATCAGAATTTTTCCAGATAAGCCTATTACAGCTAAGCCTGCAGAGGTGAGGATGGGTAAAGGTAAAGGTAACCCTGAGGGATGGGCAGCTATCGTTCAACCAGGCCGTATCTTATTTGAGGCAGATGGAGTTACTCAGGAAGTAGCGAAACATGCTTTTGAACTGGCTGCACAAAAACTGCCTATTCTTACAAAGTTTGTCGTGAGCAGGGATTTTGAAGCATAAATAAATTAGCAGATAAAGCTGAAGTGATAATTTTCACGATGGCAAATCATCAAACCTGCCTGTCGGCAGACAGGTTATCAAATTAAAGAAAGATGTCAAAAAAAGTAGATTTTGTAAAAAGCCTTAATGGTTTGAGCGAGGCAGATTTAACTGCAAAGATTAAGGAAGACGAGCAACGCCTTAAAAAGCTCACATTTGCTCATGCAATCTCTCCCCTGGAGAATCCACAGAGCATCCGGGTTTTAAGAAGAGATATTGCCCGTTTAAAAACTCAACTAAGAAAAAATCAAATTGGAGCTTAATCCAATAAAATAATAATAAGATGGAAGCAACAGAAACTACAACAGGTGTTGTAAGAAATTTAAGGAAAACCAGGACAGGTTTGGTTACTAGTAACAAAATGGATAAAACCATTACTGTTAAAGTGGAAAGAAAAGTAAAGCATCCGCTTTATGGAAAGTTCCTGAAAAAAAGTACCAGCTTTCATGCTCATGATGAAAAGAATGAGTGCAACATTGGTGATACTGTGAAGATCATGGAGAGCCGCCCTTTAAGCAAAACAAAAAGGTGGAGATTGGTAGAGGTGTTAGAAAAAGTGAAGTAATAATTTCTTATTTCGGATGTACGATTTTTTATCTTCTCCGGTTTAGAGTTTTAAATATGTATTAAACACTGGTTTATATTAGTGATCATAGATCATTAATCATAAATCACAAATAATAAAAAAATGATTCAGCAAGAAAGCAGACTAAATGTAGCGGATAACAGTGGTGCCAAAGAGGTGTTGTGTATTCGTGTACTGGGTAATAGCGGACAGGATTATGCTAAGATCGGCGATAAGATCGTAGTTACTGTAAAGGATGCAATGCCTGCAGGTGGTATCAAAAAAGGTACGGTTACAAAAGCTGTTATTGTACGTACTGTAAACAAACTGCGTCGTAAAGATGGTTCTTACATTCGTTTTGATGACAATGCTGTAGTACTGCTTAACAACGCAGATGAACCAAGGGGTACACGTATTTTTGGCCCGGTGGCTCGTGAACTGAGAGACAAAGGTTACATGAAGATTATTTCTCTGGCACCAGAAGTTCTATAATTTAATTAAAAATTAAAAAGGAAAAATTAAAAAGAATCGGTTAGAAGAGAATGTAAGCTTTTGACTTTTGACTTTTAACTTTTGACTTCCTAAAGCAACATAAAAATGAGTACAAGATTTAAACCAAAGTTCAACATTAAAAAAGGCGACCAGGTAGTAGTAATATCAGGTGAAGATAAAGACCTGAAGAAGCCCCGCAAAGTGTTGGAAGTTATTTTGGAAAAAGCACGTGTTTTGGTAGAAGGTGTTAACATCGTTACCAAACATACAAAGCCTACCGCTCAAAACACCAAAGGTGGTATTTTGAAAGTAGAAGCGCCTATTGCTATCAGCAATGTAATGTTATGGGATGCTAAAACAGGTGGACCGAGTAAAGTTAAACTAACTCGTGAAAATGGTAAACTAGTTCGTGTAGCTAAAAAATCAGGGGAGGTAATCAAATAATGAGCACAACAAATAACGCTGCAAGATTAGCAGACAAATACAAAAAAGAAGTAGTACCTGCGCTTATGAAAAAGTTCAGCTACAAAACTGTAATGCAAGCTCCTAAATTAACCAAGATTTGTTTGAATCGTGGTGTAAACGGGGCGGTGAATGATAAAAAGTTGATCGATATTGCTATCGATGAACTTAGCAACATCACAGGGCAGAAAGCAGTTTCTACATTATCCAAAAAGGATATTTCCAACTTTAAGTTGCGTAAAGCAATGCCAATTGGAGCACGTGTTACTTTGCGTGGTGTAAAAATGTACGAATTCCTGGACAGGTTGGTATCGGTTTCTTTACCACGTGTACGTGATTTCAAAGGTATAAATGATAAAGCTTTTGATGGCCGTGGTAACTATACCCTGGGTGTTACTGAGCAAATCATTTTCCCTGAAATTGATATTGACAAGGTAAATAAGATCACTGGTATGGATATTACTTTTGTAACTACCGCCAGCACCAACGAAGAAGCTTTCGAATTGCTTAAAGAGTTGGGTATGCCTTTTAAAAACGTAAAAAAATAAACTAAGTACGAAGTACGAATAACGAATCCGAAATGTTTTCTATTCGTCATTCATCACTCGTCAATCGTAAATAAAAATACATTATGGCAAAAAAATCAGTTGAAGCCAGGCAAAGAAAGAGAGCCAAAATGGTAGAGAAGTTTGCAGAAAAAAGGGCAGCCCTTAAAGCCGCCGGTGATTATGCAGCCTTGGATCTTTTACCAAAAAACGCCTCACCGGTTCGTTTAAAAAACCGTTGTCAGCTTACAGGTCGCCCTCGTGGTTACATGCGTCATTTCGGTGTTAGCCGTATCATGTTTAGAGACATGGCATTGTCTGGTAAAATACCTGGCGTAACAAAAGCCAGTTGGTAGAGCCCCCTGCCCCCAAAGGGGGAAAAGGATATCGCATTGTAAACAAATTTTTAAATCAATTAACTACACATAACAATGGTTACTGATCCAATTGCAGATTATTTAACAAGAATTCGTAACGCACAAATGGCTAACCACCGTATTGTTTTAATACCGGCCAGCAATTTGAAAAAGCGCATTACAGAAATCCTGTACGAAAAAGGTTACATCCTTAAGTACAAGTTTGAAGACGACAACAAACAAGGTGTTATCAAAATAGCTTTGAAATACGACCCTACCACTAAACTACCGGTAATTCAGAGTTTAGAAAGAGTAAGTCGCCCGGGTTTGCGTACCTACGCAAAACCAGATGAATTTAAGCGTGTGAAGAATGGTTTAGGTGTTGCCATCGTTTCTACCTCTAAAGGTGTGATGACAGACAAAGAAGCTAAAGCGCAGAACGTAGGCGGAGAAGTGCTTTGCAACATATTCTAATCAATTTCAAGATTATACGATTTGGAAATTTGATGATGACTTTCCAATCGTAAATAGCACATAGACCTTAAGCCTTCTATACATGGCTGACCGTTAAAAAAATCATCAATTAACTAATTATCAAATTATCAAATTTTAAAAAATGAGTCGTATAGGAAAAAAGCCAGTCGATATTCCAAGTGGTGTTACCATTTCGGTTAATAAAGACAACAAGGTTACTGTAAAAGGTCCAAAAGGTGAATTGCACGAATCTATTGATCGTGACATTACTGTAGAAGTTAAAGACAATACTGTTGAATTTTCCCGCCCTACAGACCAGATCCGTCACCGTGCCATGCATGGCTTGTACCGTTCACTGGTAAGCAATATGGTAAAAGGTGTAACAGACGGTTACAAAAAAGAACTAGAATTAGTGGGTGTGGGTTACAAAGCTGCTAGCCAGGGAAACTTGCTTGACCTTGCTTTGGGTTATTCTCACAACATAGTTATCGAAATTCCTAAAGAATTAAAAGTTAGTACTGCCCAGGAAAAAGGTAAGAACCCAATTATCACTTTAGAAAGCATCGATAAGCAACTATTAGGTGCTGTATCTGCTAAAATCCGTAGCCTGCGTAAGCCGGAGCCGTACAAAGGTAAAGGTGTGAAATTTGTTGGCGAAGTGCTGAGAAGAAAAGCAGGTAAGTCAGCAGGTAAATAGTAATTTGAAATTTTGAAGATGTGTAAATTAAACCGTCTTACAAATAGAAAGAAAATTAATCTTCAAATCTTCAAATCATTTAATTTTCAAATCGTTCCCGGCAGAATCGGGAAAATAAATAGAATAAAATGAGTAACAATAAATCAAGTGCAAGACAAAAGATCAGGTATCGCATCCGCAAAAAAATAAGCGGTACGCCTGCCAAACCACGTCTTAGCGTTTTCAGGAGCAACTCAGAAATTTATGCTCAGTTAATTGATGATACCAATGGTGCCACTATAGCTTCTGCTTCTTCTAAGCAAAAAGACATTAGTGCACAAAAAGTAGCAAAAACTGAAAAGAGCAAAATGGTAGGAGAAGCTATTGCAAAAAAAGCAACCGAGCTGGGAATCAAGGATGTAGTTTTTGATCGTAGTGGTTACATTTACCATGGTCGTGTAAAGGCAGTGGCAGAAGGAGCAAGAGAGGGTGGATTGGACTTCTAAGATTTCAGATGTCGGATTGCGGATTTATGATTTATCTGCAGCCTGACTAAATCAAAATTCATAAATATAAAATCGTAAATCGATCATACATGTCAAATTTAATTTTAAATAAAATAAAAGCCGGAGACCTGGAGTTAAAAGAGAAAGTGGTTTCTATTAACCGTGTTGTAAAAACAACCAAGGGTGGACGTGCATTTAGTTTCTCTGCTCTGGTAGTAGTAGGAAACGAAGCAGGTATAGTTGGTCATGGTCTGGGTAAAGCAAAAGAAGTGCAGGAAGCTATTACCAAAGGAATTGAAGATGCCAAAAAGAACCTTATTAAAGTTCCAATTATGCATGGTACTATTCCACACGAGCAATTAAGCAAAGAAGGTGCAGCCAAGGTATTAATAAAGCCAGCCGCTCATGGTACTGGTGTTATTGCCGGGGGAAGCATGCGTGCAGTGTTGGAGAGTGCTGGTATTACAGACGTTTTGGCCAAGAACTTAGGTTCTGCCAATCCGCACAACGTGGTTAAAGCTACCATTAAAGCGCTAGCTACACTACGTGAACCAATTGCCGTAGCCAAGACTCGTAACATCTCTTTAAAGAAAGTATTTAACGGATAATATGGTGAAAAGTGAAAGGTGAAAGGTGAAAAGTTGCAAGACCCTAAACCATGAACCTTAAGCCTTAAGCCTCAAACCTTTTTAAAATGAAAAAGATAAAAGTAACCCAGGTTAAAAGCGTGATCGACAGGTCTGAACGTCAGAAGAGAACGATGATAGCTTTAGGGTTAAAAAAAATGAATGCGTCTGTAGAAGTAGAAGCTACTCCCCAGATACTAGGTATGGTTAACAAAGTGAACCACCTTGTTAAAGTAGAAGAACTAGCATAAGCATTGGATAATTGATAATGGAATAATTTACAATTATCCCGCACAATTATCAACCCTTTTAAATAATTATCAATTAATAAAGCGAGCCCCGAATGCTTTCGGGGCGTAAGTTTAAAATAAAAGCAAACATGAAATTACATACGCTCAGACCTGCAAAAGGTTCTACACACAAAGCAATCAGAATTGGCCGAGGCGAGGCAAGTGGTAAAGGTGGTACCTCTACAAAAGGTAACAAAGGTGGACAAAGTCGTGCCGGTTATAAAAGTAAAAAAGGTTTTGAAGGTGGCCAGATGCCCATTCAACGTCGTATACCAAAGCGTGGTTTCAACAACATCAATAGAATTGATTATAAAGTAATCAATATTGGCCAGGCAGATCATTATGCTGAAAAGTATGGCATCACAGAATTCTCTCCTGAGAATCTCTACATCAATGGCCTGATAGGTCAGAATGATCTTGTAAAGGTTTTAGGTAACGGTGAAATAAAAGGAAAATTTACGTTCAGAGTAAACGCTGCAAGCGAAAAAGCCAAAGCGGCAATTGAAGCTGCGGGAGGTACTATCGAAATAGTAAAATAATTTCCCGATATTTGTCGACGCATAAAGATAATTTATGCGTTTTTTTACTTTCAGAGCCACTAACTATTAAATCGAATCAATTCTGTGAAGAAGTTCATAACAACACTTAAAAATATCTGGAGCATTGAGGAACTGAGAAATAAAATTATTTTCACTCTTGTCTTGCTTTTCATTTATCGTCTGGGGTCCTTTATTGTGTTACCCGGTATCGATCCCAATAAATTAGACAATCTTGCTGCCAATACCGAAGGTGGAATGTTGGGATTGCTCAACGCATTTGTAGGTGGTGCCTTTTCTAAGGCCTCCATTTTTGCCTTGGGAATCATGCCATACATCTCAGCTTCCATTTTTATGCAGTTGATGACCATACTGGTTCCTCAAATGGCAAAAATTCAAAAAGAAGGTGAAAGCGGCCGTAAGAAAATCAACCAGTGGACACGTTATCTCACCGTAATTGTTACTGCCTTCCAGGCAGCAGCCTACATCGGTTATTTAAATAGCCCGGGTATTGCAGAAGCTTTGATACCGGCATACGGTAGATTCTTCTGGGTTTCTACGGTAGTAATTCTTACTGTAGGCACTTTGTTTGTAATGTGGTTAGGCGAAAAAATAACCGACAAAGGTTTGGGTAATGGTACTTCTATCATCATCATGATAGGTATTCTTGCACGTCTTCCACAATCATTTATGGAAGAGTGGACCTCAAGGCTGGCTGGCAATGGTGCTGGCGGTTTGTTAATCATGTTGGTGGAAATTGTATTCCTGATAGCAGTTATCATGGGCTTGATCATGCTGGTACAAGGCACAAGAAAAGTTCCCGTACAATATGCGAAGCAAATTGTTGGCAACCGTCAATTGGGCGGTGCACGTAACTTCCTTCCCTTAAAAGTGAACGCAGCAGGTGTAATGCCTATCATTTTCGCACAGGCTATTTTGTTTTTACCAACCATCTTCACGGGTTTCACCGGCGAAGGTTGGGCTAAATATTTTACAGATCACACCAATTTTGTTTACATGATCGTGTACTCGATCTGTGTAATAGCTTTTACTTTTCTTTATACAGCTTTAATTTTCAATCCTAAGCAAATGGCTGATGAGTTGAAAAGAAACAATGGTTTTATACCAGGTGTAAAGCCGGGTCAGCCTACGGCAGATTATATTGGTACCATCATGGATAGAATTACTTTACCAGGAGCGGTGTTGCTTGCATTTGTTGGTATTCTTCCAGGTATGTTTCAGTTAGCGTTTGGCATGCAGCCAAACTTTGCAACCTTCTTTGGTGGTACATCGTTACTCATCATGGTAGGGGTAATTCTTGATACGCTTCAGCAAATAGAAACACAATTGCTAATGCGTCAGTATGATGGCTTAATGAGTAGCGGCAGAATTCAGGGAAGACAGCAGACCGTTACTCAGGGTATCTAAATTAATATAATAAGAGATAATAAATTTGCAAACCCTGACGATAATATCGTTAGGGTTTGTTGTTAAATAAAGCTTACGATGATCATCTATAAAACAAAAGAGGAAATTGAAATCATGCGCCATAGTTGCCTGATGGTTGGTAAAACCCATGCGGTACTTGCTAAGGTATTAAAGCCTGGCGTTAGCACTTTAGTATTAAATGATTTGGCTGAAGAATTTATACGAGATAACGGGGGTATTCCTTCTTTTAAAAACTATGGTGGAACCTATCCATTTGCTACCTGCATTTCTCTGAACGATGCGGTGGTACATGGTTTTCCTTCCAAAGATGTTTTGAAAGATGGTGATATTGTGTCCCTGGATATTGGTGTTTACAAAAATGGTTTTCATGGCGATAGTGCTTATACTTACGCAATCGGAGAAATTTCTGACGAAGTGAAAATGTTGTTGAAGGTAACCAAGGAATCCCTGTATAAAGGCATCGAAAAAGCAAGGGCTGGCAATAGGGTGGGCGATATTGCCTATGCCATCCAGGAGCATACGGAAAAGAAACATGGTTACGGTGTGGTGAGAGATTTGGTGGGTCATGGTCTTGGGCGAAACATGCACGAGGAGCCGCAGGTACCCAACTATGGCAAAAGAGGCACATTGGCAAAATTGAAACCCGGAATGGTATTGGCCATTGAACCCATGATAAACCTTGGTGTAAAAGAAGTGTTCCAGGATGAGGATGGATGGACCATTCGTACCAATGATAAAAAAGCCTCCGCTCATTTTGAACACGATGTATGTATTACGCAAGGAGCGCCCGATATACTTTCTTCTTTTGTAGAAATTGAAGAAGCTGAAAAAGCCAATCAAAATCTAACCTGGAGTTTTGATTAGGTCAATGGTCAATGGTGAAAAGTCAAAAGTCAAAAGTCAAAAGCGAAAAGTCAAAAGTCAAAAGTGAAAAGAGAAACCTTCGGAATTTGAAATTGGTTTGTGAATTACTTCGAACGGAAGTAATTGCTTAGGATAGTTCATTTTGATTTTGTTATTACCATTAGGTAGTGGCAATTCCCCGGATAGTAACGTGCTTTCACTCCTGCCTGCCGGCAGGCAGGTTTCACGTTTCACCTTTCTCAATCAAAACATGCAACAAAAAAAACTTCTTGTAGTAATTGGTGGTGGAGCAGCAGGTTTTTTTTGCGCCGTAAACGCAGCAAAACTTCATCCTGATCTTAGCGTTTTGCTGTTGGAGAAAAGCTCAAAAGTTTTAAGCAAAGTTAAAGTAAGCGGTGGCGGACGCTGCAATGTAACCCATGCCTGTTTCAATAATACAGACATGCTTAAAAAGTATCCAAGGGGAGCAGCCTTCTTAAAAAAGGCCTTCCAGCATTTTTTTACCACAGATACTATCCGCTGGTTTGAGGAGCGAGCTGTACCGCTTAAAACGGAAGCCGACGGCCGCATGTTTCCTGCCAGCAATACCTCGCAAACCATTGTAGATTGCCTGATGATGGAAGCCGCTAAGTATAACGTAGAGGTGCGCATGCATGCAGATGTGAAGCAGATTCATATTGATGACACAAGCATTGATCAAAAGTTCACACTTACCTTGGCTGATCAAAAATTTATAAAAGCAGACTACTTGTGCATAGCAAGCGGTGGCTACCCAAAGTCGGCGCAGTTTGAGTGGCTCACAAAAATTGGGCATACCATTCAACCTCCTGTGCCTTCTCTTTTTACTTTTAATATTCCGCAAAACCCCATAACGCAACTCATGGGCATAAGCGTGGAGAATGCCAGCGTTAAAATCGCCGGGAGCAAATTGCAACAGTCGGGCCCTATGCTCATTACACACTGGGGTCTCAGCGGCCCGGCCATACTCAAACTTTCAGCCTGGGCAGCACGGGAACTGGAGCAAAGTAACTACCATTTCAACATTCATGTTAATTGGGTAACAGCCTACAATGAAAACAGCCTAAAGGAAAAATTCCAACAGGTTCGGTTTGAGATCGCTTCGCAAAAAATCATCAACAGGAATCCCTTTGGCATTCCTGCCCGGTTGTGGGAATACTTTATGCAACAGTGCGGCATAGACGCTCATTGCCGATGGGCAGATTTGCCTGCTAAAGAGCAGAACAAACTGGTAAAGATATTGTCTGCGCAAGAACTTCCTGTGCGTGGCAAAACTACTTTTAAAGAAGAGTTTGTTACGGCCGGGGGTATCCAGCTATCGGAGGTGGATGCCAATACCATGCAAAGCAAATTGCACCCGCAACTCTACTTTGCCGGCGAAGTATTAGACGTGGATGGTGTAACAGGAGGTTTTAATTTTCAAAATGCATGGACAACCGGTTGGATAGCGGCTAACGCAATTACGCAATCTATGAAGCAAGGGCACTGATCGTTTCTCAAGCCACAAAGTTTTCACACTTCATCTTCTGCCATTCACTATTTTTTGAATTATCTTGCCAGTCTCAATGAAGAAGTTAGACAGCTACATACTGAAGGGATTTTTAAGTACTTTCTTTTTCTGTTTAATATTGCTCACCGTTATTGTAGTGGTGGTAGATATCAGCGAGCATACCGATGATTTCGTCAAATCCAAATTGTCTACCTGGCGTATTATCACCGATTATTATTTTGGTTTTATTCCACGCATCGATGCAATGCTTTTTCCGCTGTTCGTATTTATAGCGGTCATTTTCTTCACCTCAAAAATGGCCGGAAGGTCTGAAGTGATTGCAGTTTTAAGCAGTGGTGTAAGTTATCGCAGGTTTATGCTACCATTTGTTGTAGGTGGTCTTTTCTTATCTTCCATCTTGTGGTTAGGCTATCAATATGTAGTGCCAAAAGCCAATCTCATCTGGGGAAATTTTGAAAAAACCTATGTTGATGTAAACAAAGGCGCAGCCAATGTAAACAGCAGTTACAAGCAATATATTTATTTTAGGTTAGATGCCAACTCTTATGTAGGTATCCGGGGCTACGACACAGTTTCACAATCTGGCACTGGTTTTTTTATACAAAAGTTCAGGAACAATGAGCTCGTCTATAATTTGCGCAGCCCTAATTTTAATTGGGATACTGCTTCTAAAAAGTGGAGGTTACTCAATGTGCAGGAACGTTTCTTTTTGCAAAAATCAGAAACGGTAAAAAGATATGACTCTGCCCGGATGACTTACAACTTCAAGCCACTTGACCTGCGTAAAGATGAATATCTCAAAGACCAGATGACTACTCCCGACCTTGATAAATTTATTGAGTTAGAAAAAATGCGACAATCTGAGTCGCTGAGTACACTGCTGGTGGAGCGATACAACCGGGATGCGGTACCTGTTTCAGTTTTCATATTAACCATCATAGGTGTGTCACTAGCCTCCCGCAAAGTGAGGGGCGGCAGCGGTATGCATTTGGCTGTAGGCATTATATTATGTGTGTTGTATATTTTATTTAGCAGGGTAAGTGTAGTGTTTGCTACTAAGGGAACTTTCTCCCCCTGGCTAGCCTCCTGGACTCCTAACATCATTTATGGCTTTATTGCATTTTATCTTTATAAAAGAGCCCCTAAATAATCATTCTGCGGCTGTGCCCAAACTTTATCTCGAAACTTTTGTTTTACAGTCGGAGGCACCGTAATTTTAAAGCTCAATTCAGTGGCATCCCGGTGCATGCTTTTTTTGCTTGCAGGAGTACTAAAAAATATTTTTTAATTGCTTGTATTCATCAATTACTCCTTGTATTAATTGCTCATTGATGCCTGTTAATGCAGCATTTTTAATGTAAAATCATTTATTCAACTATACAACTATGGGAATTATAAAAGAAAAGTTTAAGCAAAAAGCAGATACAGTTGCAGCAGAAATAAAAGAATTATTAAAAGAACATGGAGATAAAATTATAGGTGAGGTCACCTTATCCCAGGTATACCAGGGCATGCGTGGCATCACCGGTCTGGTTACCGAAACATCTTTGCTGGATGCGCAGGATGGCATTCGCTTCAGGGGGCACTCTATCCCTGAATTGCAGCAAACATTGCCCAAGGCGCCGGGTGGTTCGGAGCCATTGCCAGAAGGTTTGTTTTTACTAATGTTGTTGGGAGAATTGCCCGATGAGGAAATGGTGAACCATCTTACAAGTACCTGGCAGAGACGCAGCCATGTACCCAATCATGTGTTTGCAACCATCGAAGCATTGCCGGTGGCCACTCATCCCATGACGCAGTTTGTAATAGCCATCATGGCACTCCAAACCGAAAGTCTTTTTGCAAAGAGTTATGCAAAGGGCATGAGTAAAAAAGATTATTGGGATGCTGTTTTTGATGATACCATGGACCTAATAGCACGCCTGCCAAGAATTGCAGCATACATTTATCGTCGCAAGTACAAAAACGGAGATCATATACAACCCAATGGTTTGCTGGACTGGTCGGGAAATTTTGCACACATGATGGGGTACGATGACGAAGGTTTCAAAGAACTGATGCGTTTGTACATGACCATTCATGCAGATCATGAAGGCGGTAACGTTAGCGCACACACGACGCACCTGGTAGGTTCTGCGTTAAGTGATCCATATCTCAGTTTGGCAGCGGGCATGAATGGTCTTGCTGGTCCACTGCATGGCCTCGCAAACCAGGAAGTGATTAAGTGGATATTTGAATTACGGGAACAAATTGGCAGCGAATCGCCTACCAAAGAGCAGATAGCGGAGTACGTGAAGCAAACACTCAACGAAGGAAAAGTAGTACCAGGTTACGGTCATGCCGTGCTGCGTAAAACGGATCCCCGCTTTACAGCACAAATGGAATTTGGCAAAAAGCATATGCCCGATGATCCATTGGTGCAAACTATCTGGAATGTGTACGAGACTGTACCACCCATATTAAGTACCATTGGTAAAATAAAGAACCCGTGGCCCAATGTAGATGCACACAGCGGTGCCCTGCTTGTTCATTATGGCATGGTGGAGTATGAGTTTTACACCGTCTTGTTTGGTGTGTCAAGATCCTTGGGAGTATTGGCCAGCCTTTGCTGGGACAGGGCTCTTGGGTTCCCTTTAGAAAGGCCTAAATCTATTACCACCGATCTTGTGAAACTATGGTTGGAAGGAAAAGACAATATCTGGGGTGAATAATTTCAGTAAAGATTAATAGTAAATGCCTTGATTTTATCGGGGCATTTTTTTATGCGGTATAATTAGACTTTTAACCCTGATATGGTAGGGGCAAAAAAAAGGGACTAAATAGAAATAAAGTCCCGTGTTAAATCCAATATCCTATGAAAAACCAAGAATGCATAATCATTTATTAAGCCAAATAAATTTACACTTGCAGATCAAGTATTTGCAGCAAATAAATCTACAAATTGAGAATAGCTTAATGTGTTGGTTTGAAAATTTCCCCAACTATTGCCTGCAATTAAAAATTTTGTTTCCATATTAGTTGCCGTTATATTTGCAGTCCAAATTTATGGGAGTTAACTCAGTTGTCTAGAGCGTCCCGATAGTATTCGGGAAGGTCTTGATATTTTTAAAATTAAATGGGGGGTTAACATAGTTGGCTAGAGCGTCCCGATAGTATTCGGGAAGGTCTTGATATTTTTAAAATTAAATGGGGGGTTAGCTCAGTTGGCTAGAGCGCTTGCATGGCATGCAAGAGGTCGTCGGTTCGACCCCGATACTCTCCACTTAAATCCTGCTTCGGCAGGATATTTTTTTACTTTACGTACAGCAGCCGGTAAATTAGCATGACTAACTCAGTTGGTTAGAGCGTTCCGAATGCTTTCGGAAAGGTC
>JBBSJJ010000031.1:0-36337 GCA_038257335.1 Chitinophagales bacterium
CCAATGGCGGTTCAAATCGAAAAAGCTAAACCAATCGAAATCATTTTTAAAAGAGGCTTTGTCTTTTGTAAATAATAGTTCGATGGCGGCTTTCTTTAACGCTGTTACTTCCTCGTAGTGTAAAGAAGATTTTGCATTTAATGTAGATACTTGCTCCAACATTTCGCTGCCAAATTGCACACCCAACGCCGCAGCTAATTTCTGAACATTGAGGTAAATGGGGTGCAATGCAAAAGCAGATACAGCCGAATAGGGATAAGAATCTTTGTTGGTATGTGTTGCGGTTGTATCGTTGATTGGCAAGAGTTGTATCAACCGGATGCCGGTGGATTTTGAAAGATCGATCAACAGGTTCAAGTCTGTAAACTCTCCTACGCCCCAGCTTTTTTCACTTTTTAAGGAAGACACAGGAACGTTTACACCTGTTGCTCTCCAGCGAAAAGCCGATGCATTCACCTTGTGATGGAGCAGGCGAAGGGTATCTTTTTCTGCAGCCAGAGAGAGCACCCTGTTGCTGCCTGCTTCATATTCCATTTTGTGAAGACGCAGGTCGTAAATACCGAACTTATATTCTATGGGAAAAGTTTCTTTAGCAAGGTTTACCCGCAGATGCCACTGCCCATTTTTAGGCTCCATTAAAAGTGGCTCTGCCGTATTCCAATCGCCCAGCTTTTTGCTGCTGCCGGTTATGCAAATTGCTTTACCAGCAGCTAAAGCTGGGGCTGTCACCGAAAATATATGCGTGGGGCTTTTAGTATCTGCCACCTTTATCTTTTCTTTTTGCAGGTTGAATACGGTAGCAAAGGGCTTGCTTGAAAATACATTGTCGAAAAAGCTGTCATCTCTCCACTCGTCTATGATATCAATTTTTTTATGTTTTATTTTTTTAAGAGATACCCTTGTGTTTTTGCAAAATTCTTTTACTTCGCCATTGTTGCCATCCCTGAAAATGTAACTGTATTCCAGTTCGTCGTCAATAGCCAACTCTGAAGCTTTTAAACCCAGGTGCCAGGAGGACTCATTTATATATTGTAAGGGTAACTCAACTGGATGTGAAACGTCATTCTTGGAAGGCGGTATAATTTTGACAGCAACAGATTGGCCATGTAGCGACCGGAAACCAACATAGAAATTTAAAATCATGAACGTGTATTAAGTACGCAATTTACATATTGAGTATTTTAAATTATTAAAAAGTTTTTGCCGGATAAAATTGAAGACGTTTATTTCATCTATGCTATATTTGCAAAAAACAATTACAATATGACTACTACAAATAAAAGATCGACAGGCCTTTACTGGATTTTATTTTTCATCTCCATTGCAGTTTTCTTTGGTGTGTATGCAATTGGTGGCGGTTATTGCTCTATGATACTTCCTTTTAATGTTACTTTCTTTGCGCTTGCTTTAGACCTCATGTAGGTCTTTCTATATTATTTATACAAAATGCCTGGCAGATGCCGGGCATTTTGTATAATATGAGTGATGTGACCTGTTAAACTACCGGGTGATGGGCGTTTCGTGGTAAAATACGGAGTACCATTGGTTACCTCTTTTTACATAAGTTGTAGAAGCTGCAATTTGGGGCACCCACCTGTCGCCCTCAGGGTCTGTAGCGTCCTGAAGCGCCTCATAATAAATAACAGCTACATCATCGGCCACTTTTTTTACCCTAATGTTAGAGAGGCGATAAGCATTTACATTGCTGCTCTGAAACGATTGCAGCACTTCAGATTTATTCATGGTGAGCTTCCCAAAAAATGCCTGGTAATCTTCCGCCAGTATTTCTTTGAGTTTATCTAACTGCTTGGTTTTTGCAAATTCCCAACTGGCTATTTCACGATTGGTTATTTGTGTGACATCTGCTTTAGACATCTCCGCCGCCGAGCTGGTGTTGGTTGTATTGTTTGCCGTAGTGGTGGTGGTTGCTTTGGGCTTACAATTAGATAAGCCCGCGATCAACAAGAAAACAAGTGATAGATTTTTTACTTTTTTCATAAAATGCTGTTTTAATTAAACGGGGTGGGTTATTAATATTATACAGCCATTGCAAAAGTGATACCAGTAAAGTATGTCATGATGAACTGGTCTTGTAATGGCACAACAAAGCTACCAGGTTTGGTAGCTGCATGATCAAAACTCAGCAATGGAAAAAAATCAGCGAATAGGCCGGCACTTATTGTAATTGCCTGTTGCTGCCTGCTGAACTGTTATAGACCTGGAGCATGATGCTAACAATAATAAGATGCCAGAAACGGCGACAAGGGTTTTCAAAATTTGCATAAAAGAGTGGTTTGTTGTTTCAGAGTTGAAGCATTAACGTAGATATCGATTATTTATTTCACCAGGATATAGTTGATCTAAATCTGAAATATTTACCAGGAACATAAAAAGGTTCCATATCAAGAGGACATAATTACACTGGTTGAGGGTATTAAAAAAGGCCGCTCTGGTGGAGGCGGCCTTTCGTAACAACAGTATTAATTATTTTACTTCCTCAAATTCTGCATCGGTTACATTTTCTGAACCTGCATCTGGTGCTCCGTCTGCGGGGCCTGCGCCTTCTGCACCAGGCTGAGCCTGACCTTCGCCTTCCTGCGTTGCTTTGTACATATCTTCACTGGCTGCAGTCCAGGCAGCATTCAATGCAGCACTGGCTGTGTCAATCTGGGCAACATCCTGCGATTTGTGCGCAGCTTTTAATTCCTCCAACCCGGTTTCGATCGCTGTTTTCTTTTCAGCAGGAATTTTTTCGCCGTATTCTTTCAACTGTTTTTCTGTTTGAAAGATGAGGCTGTCTGCCTGGTTGATCTTGTCTACTTTTTCTCTTTCCAATTTATCGCTCGCTTCATTGGCCTTGGCCTCATTCTTCATTTTTTCAATCTCTTCCGGGCTCAATCCGCTTCCGGCTTCTATACGAATCTTTTGTTCTTTACCAGTGCCTTTATCCTTAGCCGTTACGTGAAGAATACCGTTGGCATCTATATCAAAAATAACTTCTACCTGCGGTACACCTCTTGGTGCTGGCGGAATGCCATCCAGGTTGAACATACCCAGGCTTTTGTTTTGCGAAGCCATTGGTCTTTCGCCCTGTAAAACATGTATCTGCACGCCGGGTTGGTTGTCGCTGGCAGTGCTAAAGGTTTCAGATTTTTTTGTAGGGATGGTCGTGTTGCTGTCAATCAACCTTGTCATTACTCCGCCCATGGTTTCAATACCCAATCCAAGGGGTGTAACATCCAGCAACAACACATCTTTAATTTCACCGGTTAACACACCACCCTGTATAGCTGCACCAATCGCAACTACCTCATCAGGGTTCACACCTTTGTTTGGTTTTTTACCAAAGAATTTTTCTACAATCTCCTGCACTTTAGGAATACGGGTACTACCGCCTACCAAAATCACTTCGTCTATCTGTGAAGTGCTGAGGCCAGCATCTTTCAAGGCTGCTTCGCAAGGTTTTAGGCAGCGCTCAAATAATTTATCGGCCAGGGCTTCAAACTTTGCACGGGTCAATTTTTTTACTAAATGCTTGGGCACGCCATCTACTGCGGTCACATAAGGCAGGTTGATTTCTGTTTCGGAAGAAGATGATAATTCTACTTTAGCTTTTTCTGAAGCTTCTTTCAAACGTTGCAGCGCCATGGGATCTTTGCGCAGGTCAATTGCTTCATCCGCTTTGAACTCATCTGCCAGCCAGTCCATAATTACTTTATCAAAGTCATCACCGCCGAGATGCGTATCACCGTTGGTAGATTTTACTTCAAATACACCATCTCCTAATTCTAAAACAGATATATCAAATGTACCACCACCAAGGTCGAACACTGCAATTTTCTGGTCTATTCCTTTTTTATCCATCCCGTAAGCAAGGGCTGCTGCGGTAGGCTCGTTTACAATTCTTCTCACCGTTAAGCCGGCAATTTCGCCTGCTTCTTTGGTGGCCTGGCGCTGCGCATCGTTAAAGTAAGCAGGCACAGTAATTACTGCTTCTGTTACTTCCTGGCCCAGGTAGTCTTCGGCAGTCTTTTTCATTTTTTGCAATACCATTGCACTGATTTCCTGTGGAGTATACAACCTGCCATCTATGTCAATACGAACCGTATTATTGTCACCTTTGCCCACTTTGTAACTCCAATGGGTTGTTTCCTCTGTTACTTCATTGAACATGCGGCCCATAAAACGCTTCACACTACTAATGGTGTTTTGCGGGTTGGTGATGGCTTGTCTTTTAGCCGGATCACCTACTTTACGTTCACCATTCTTTAAAAAAGCAACCACAGAAGGTGTTGTACGCCGACCCTCGTCGTTTGCAATTACAACTGGTTCGTTGCCTTCCATTACTGCAACGCAACTGTTGGTAGTTCCTAAATCAATTCCTATAATCTTTGCCATTTGTAAATATTTATTTATTAATCGTTTGTGGGATACAATTGTCAATCATTGTGCCAAGGGAAAAAGTGTGCAAAAATGGCAGAGATCAGCCCATATCGAAAAAGAAGCACCACTTCCAGCTTCTTTCAATGATTACCGTAGATAATTTACTGCCATTTTGTAGTGCGGCAGCCTATAATTTTTGACCCCCTGAAACAGATTTCTCACTTTAGCTCGGTAAACTCAGCAGCGCCATCTTTTTTAACCTTAAAAGTAAAATGGCGTTGTGTAAAATAACTGATAGCTATTACAATGGCAATGGTAATTACTTGCCCGAGCATCGCATACATGTGCAGCTTTTCTACCAGTAATTTTAGTAGAAAATAATTGATGATGAGATTGAAGGAGAAGGAGAGAAAATACCTGAAAAATTGAATGCGGCCTCTCAAATTAGAAGTAGTAAACACCACATATCTGTTCAAAATAAAACCAATGATAAAAGTAATGAAGGATGAAATGATGAGTGCTGCACTGTGCGGCTCAAAAGCAATAAAACCAAGATCTACCACCTGCTCTGCAAAAATAAACTGGTAACCTATATAAAAAGTAATGAGCCCCAGCAAGGCATTGCCGCCACCGCAGGCTGCATACCTAAAGGTTTGCAAAGGCATAAACTTTTGAAAGAGAGGATAAAAAAAATCGATGGCGCTGGTGATGAATTTTTTCATGAATAAGTAAACCAGTTGGAAATAAAAGTTGTAATATATAAAAAAACCCGTTGTTGCCAACAGGTTCCTTCTTCATACAAATAATATTTTAGAGTACGTAGCGAATAGCGATACCGCCCCAGTTACCACTAAACCCTGCACCATCACCAAACTCAAATGAAGGCTGCCAGTCTAATGAAAAATTGATAGGAGCACTCCTGATTTTATAATCAAGGCCGATTACACCATCTACACCTATATAGGTTTTGCCGCCATAGTTCACGCCATTGTAAGTTTTGTTGTTGTAAAAACCAACGTGAGCTCCTGGGCCAATGTACCATTTCAAACCGCCTGCGTTCTCAATGTCTCCGTGAATTTCGTACAACCCTGTAATGCGGGTACCCCGGTTCCAAAAGTAGGCTATGCCTTCAAGGGCATGCTTATCAGTTACAAAATGTTTTAAAGTAATTGCACCTGGGTAAAATTTTACGCCAATGGCTGTCTTGTAGTCATTGGAGCCCACGTTACTTTGAGCCGTGGCCGTGCTTTGAAAAATTGCCATCAATACAAATAATGCTAAAACTGTTTTTTTCATGTTTTTTGTTTTTTTTAGGTTACCAATTGTTGTTAAAAATCGTGCCAAAGAGCCGTTAATTATACATGAGTTCTCTCTGTTCTTTTACCCTGTCATCTGCCAGGTATTCGTCGTAGGTCATCAGTTTATCTATCATCCCTTTTGGGGTGATTTCTATGATGCGATTGGCCACTGTTTGCATGAACTGGTGATCATGCGTTGTAAACAATACTGTGCCGGTAAAGGAAACCATGCTATCGTTGAAAGCAATGATACTCTCCAGGTCCAGGTGGTTGGTTGGTTCATCCAGTATCAATAGATTGGGATTTTGAATCATCATTTTGCTCAGCATACATCTAACTTTTTCTCCCCCACTCAATACGGAAGTTTTCTTCAATATCTCATCGCCGCTAAACAGCATCTTGCCCAAAAAACCCCGCAAGAAATCTTCATCTACATCTTTTACATAAGGTGGTACAAACTGGCGAAGCCAATCCATGAGGTTCAAACTATTGCCGTCAAAGTATTCTTTGTTATCATTTGGTAAATAAGCCGTGGTGATAGTGGTACCCCACTCGTTATTGCCATCATCGGCCGGTATCCTGCCATTAAGCACTTCAAAGAAAGTAGTAAGGGCCATGGGATCACGGCTAAGAAAAGCCACCTTCTGGCCTTTTTGAACATCAAAATTTAATTTGCTGAAAACAGTTTTGCCATCCAATTTTTTGGAAAGGCCTTCTACTTTCAAGATATCGTTGCCAGCTTCCCGCTCCTGCTTAAAAATGATACCTGGGTATTTCCTGTTACTGGCAGTAATGTCTTCGAACACGAGTTTATCAAGGGCTTTTTTACGACTCGTAGCCTGCTTGCTTTTAGATGCATTAGCACTAAAGCGTGCAATAAACTCCAGCAAATCTTTCTTCTTTTCTTCCTGTTTTTTATTTTTATCGGAGGCCTGCCTGGAGGCTAACTGAGAACTTTCGTACCAAAAAGTATAGTTCCCGGTGTAAACTTTGATCTTCATTTTATCTACGTCCGCCACGTGCGTACAAACGGCATCTAAAAAGTGACGATCGTGACTCACCACCAAAACTATATTTTGATAATCGGCCAAAAAATTCTCCAGCCAACTGATGGTTTCCACATCGAGGTTATTCGTAGGCTCATCCAGTAACAGTATGTCAGGATTTCCAAAAAGCGCCTGTGCAAGCAGTACCCGCACTTTCAGGTTGGCGCCAATGTCTTTCATCAACATGGTATGCAACTCATCTTTTACGCCCAGTTCGCTTAAAAAAGTAGCGGCATCGCTCTCTGCTGTATACCCTCCCATTTCACCAAATTGTTCCTCTAATTCGCCGGCTTTTAACCCATCCGCTTCACTAAAATCATCTTTGGCATAAATAGCATCTCTCTCGTGCATTACTTCCCACATTTTTTTGTGGCCCATCATCACCGTGTTAATCACCGTTTCTTCATCAAAAGCAAATTGATTTTGATTCAACACTGCCATGCGTTCGCCCGGCGTGATGCTCACGGTGCCTTTGTTAGGTTCTATTTCTCCACTGATAATTTTAAGAAATGTTGACTTACCGGCGCCATTGGCACCGATGACACCATAACAATTTCCTTTTGTAAAACTGATGTTTACTTCATCAAACAAAACCCGCTTGCCATATGCAAGGGTGACGTTATTTACACTAATCATAATATTTAAAATGGGCGCAAAGGTAGCTAAAAATGGGAGAATTTGAAGCTGGATTTGGTAATAAAAAAGTAAAAAAAATAAAAATGCAAGGCTGCATGGTCAAAGGGTGCATTTAAAATTGTCGCATCCACGAAGCGTACCCAGGAAACGCCTGAACTAATTTTTTGATATGGTCTACCCAGGAAACGTTCCTTGGGAACGACTTATGGAGTAAAAAAGAATGACATCCTTTTTAGTTTCGAAGGAACGTTTGAAAATTTGAAATGTCCCTGGCCCCGGAACACTGGCCTTTTGAATTTTTACTTTTTACTTTTTACTTTTTACTTTTCTTAATTTTGCGCCATGTCAATAGCTCAGGAACTTCAACAGGCCGTCATAAAAAGCCTATCGCATTTATACAACATCCACTTTACGGAGACGGACTTCCAGGTAAATCAAACCAAAGAAGAATTTGAAGGTGATTACACAGTAGTACTGTTTTCACTTTTAAAAAAAACCGGTAAGAACCCGGCGGTGCTGGGCGAAGAACTGGGCAGCGACCTGCTGCAAAGGCATCCCGATTTATTTTTAAGTTTCAATATTATTAAAGGTTTTTTAAACCTCGTGGTTGCTGATAGTTTTTGGCTGAAAATCCTGAACGAGAATTTTTCAAACCCTTGCTATGGCCTGTTGTCTGCAAATGGAAAAAAGGTGATGGTAGAATATTCTTCTCCCAATACCAACAAACCTTTACACCTGGGGCATCTAAGAAATAATTTTTTAGGATGGAGCGTAGCGGAAATATTAAAGAGCAACGGGTACGAAGTTTTTAAAAGTTGCATCGTTAATGACCGGGGCATTCATATTTGCAAAAGCATGATAGCCTGGCAGAAATATGCCAGTGGTGCCACTCCTGCTTCAACGGGTGTAAAAGGCGATCACCTGGTGGGCGATTATTATGTAAAATTTGAAGACGATCTGAAGCAGGAAAGCCAGGTGCTCATCAACAAAATAAATCTTGGCGACCTAAGTGATTTCGCAGGCCCAGATAAAGAAATGCTAGAGAGGCTGCTGGTAGCGCTCACAAAGCTGGACGAATTAAAAGATGAAGAAAAGATTAGCAAACTACATTCGGAGATCAAGGAAATTGCAAGGGGCTGTACTCCCATCATGCAAACAGCCAAACAAATGTTGTTCGACTGGGAAGCCGGCAAACCCGAAGTGATGGAACTTTGGAAAACAATGAATGGCTGGGTATACGAAGGTTTTGATGTAACCTATAAAAAGATAGGAAGTGATTTTGATAAAACTTATTATGAAAGCAATACCTACCTGCTGGGTAAAAAAACGGTAGAAGAAGGACTTGAGAAAGGCGTTTTTGAACAGGAGGCTGACAACAGTGTGTGGATTGACCTTACCTCAGATGGGCTGGATAGAAAAATAGTGCAACGCAAAGACGGCACTTCTGTTTACATCACGCAAGACATTGGCCTGGCGCAACAAAAATACCAGGAGTACGGCATCGACCAAAGTATCTATGTTATTGGCGATGAGCAGAACTATCACATGAAAGTGCTGAAACTAATTTCTGAAAAACTACAATTACCGAACGCAGAAAATATGTACCACCTCAGTTATGGTATGGTAGAATTACCTACAGGAAAAATGAAAAGCCGGGAAGGCACGGTGGTAGATGCAGATGACCTGGTAGACGAAATGATTGCCACTGCCAGGCGCCACACCGAAGAGCTGGGAAAAGTAAAAGATTTTGAAGCGAAGGAATTAGACACCCTTTTTAATACGCTGGGCCTCGGGGCCATGAAATTTTATTTACTGAGGGTAGATCCTAAAAAGAAGATGATTTTCAACCCCGAGGAGTCCATAGATTTTCATGGTTTTACGGGACCATTTATACAATACACTTACGCAAGAATTAAAAGTATTTTAAGAAAAGAGGCAGCTAACGAAGGCGGGCCTTCCAACCCCGGCAGCTTGCTCAAATTAGAGAAAGAGATATTGGTGGCACTGGAGCAATTTAGTTCTATACTGGCCCAGGCTGCCAAAGAGCTGAACCCGTCTGTAATAGCCATCTACATCTTCAACCTTGCCAAAATTTTCAATTCATTTTATACAGTACATTCTATTGCCAATGCAGAAACAGCAGAAAAAAAACAGTTGCGTTTGCAGTTGGCAATTATGACTTCTAATGTGTTGAAGAGAGGAATGAGTTTGCTGGGAATTGAAGTGCCGGAGAGGATGTAAACAACCAACCGCTTTTAAAATCTGTTGGGCACTCTGCCGGCGGTTGTAACCCTCACAGCGGTAAAAGAAAAAACCCAGTCGACGCTATTGAAGGCCGACTGGGTTACAAAAATATTTTTTAAAACTTAGGCGTCACCCCCATGTTATAAAAAATAAAAGAATAAATATCTGCTGTTGTTTCCAGGCCCTTCTTCAGGTTGCTGGCGCCATGGCCGCTGTTCACATCCACTCTTATCAATACCGGATTTTTTCCTTTGTATTTTTCCTGCAGCGAAGCAATGTATTTAAAGGAGTGCGCCGGCACTACCCTATCATCATGATCGGCTGTGGTAACAAGGGTTGCAGGATAGTTGTTGGTAGCACTTATATTGTGCATGGGAGAATAAGCATATAAATTCTTAAACTCCTCGGCAGATTTTTCACTGCTTCCATACTCGGCTATCCAATTGAAGCCTATGGTGAATTTATGAAACCTCAGCATATCCATTACTCCAACTGCTGGTATAGCCACTTTTACAAGATCAGGGCGTTGGTTAGCCACGGCACCTACTAAAAGTCCTCCGTTAGAACCACCATAAATTGCCATGTAATCTTTGGAACTATATTTTTTTGCAATAAGAAATTCAGCAGCCGCCACAAAATCGTCAAAGACATTCTGCTTTTTTAAGCCCATGCCGGCCTCATGCCACTTTTCGCCATACTCATTGCCGCCACGCAGGTTGGCAGATGCATAAATGCCGCCCTTGTCCAACCAGGAAATTCTTGAAGGGCTAAAGCCCGGGCTCACACTTATATTAAACCCACCATAAGCATACAGCATCGTCGGATTTTTTCCATTCATCTTCAACCCTTTTTTGTACACAATAAACATGGGCACTTTGGTTCCATCTTTACTTGGGTAAAAAACCTGTTCTGTTACATAATCTTCCGGGTTAAACTTCACCTCAGGTTTTCTAAATATTTCACTTTTGCCGGTGGCAATGTCGTACTGGTAAATGGTTGGCGGAAAAGTGAAAGATGTAAATGAATAGAAGACCGTCTTATCCTCTCTTTCACCGCCAAAACCACCTGCAGAGCCTAACGCAGGCAGAGCCACTTCTTTTTCTAGTTTTCCATCCATAGAATAAACATATACCCTGCTGGTTACATCCTTAATGTAAGTGATAAACATCTTTCCCCCGGCAGTATTGATGCCGGCAATGTTTTCTGTGTTTTCAGGAACAATGGTTTTCCAATTTGCCGGTTCCGGATGATTAGGGTCTATCACAACCACTTTTTGGTTGCGGGCCCCATCATTGGTGGCTACAATAAATTTGTTGTTGTATACATCCACCAGGTTATAGGCAAAATCTCCGGCAGTTTTTACGATGGGCTTGAATGCTTTCTCAGATTTACTATTATCGTAATATAAAAGTGCGTTTCCTTTGTATTTACTTCGGTCCGAAATATTGAGAAAAACAAAACGTTCATCTTCATCAGTAAACACCCCGTGAAAACGCAAAGGGTTGGCAGGGTCTTCGTACACCAATTGATCAGCTTCCTGCAATGTGCCCACTTTGTGATAATAAACCTGGTGATTTTCATTTTTGGTAGACAACTCTTTTCCTACTCCTGTAGAGGGATAGCGGCTGTAAAAGAATCCATCACCCAACCAACTGGCTCCACTCACTTTTACCCAGGCCAGGGAATCGGGCAGGTATTGCAGGGTTTTCATATCCATCACGAAATAAGTTCGCCAGTCACTGCCGCCGGCAGACTTACCTACCACTGCATAGCGGCCGTTTTTTGAAAGGGAGAATACTGCCAGGGATGTTGTGCCCTCTGCAGAAAATTTATTTGGGTCCAACACCAGTTCTGCTACCCCCTTCAAGCCACGCTGCCTGTATAACACCGACTGGTTTTGCAAACCGTCATTTTTGTAGAAATAATAGTAATCGTGGCTGCGAAATGGAGAGGAAAACTTTGGATAATTGTTGAGTGCTTCCAGCTCGTTGAACCATTGTTTGCGGTAGGGTATTTTGTCAAGATAATTGAAAGTGACCTTGTTCTGGTTGGTCACCCATTCTTTAGTTTCTTCACTGTTGTCGTCTTCAAGCCAGCGATAAGGATCGGGAACTGATGTTCCAAAATACTGATCTACATGCTTGTCTTTTCTTGATTCTGGATATTTTATCTGGCCCATACTGTAAAGAGATGAAAGGCTGAGCAGGCCTAAAGACAAGATCATTTTCATACTGTAAAATTTTTTATGAAGTTACCAACAAAATAAAGTAATTGGAAAGGATGGTCATTTTAAAAATTTAGTGTGTAGATTTGACGCATTTTAAAATCGTAATATACCCACGAACCGCAAACAGCATTTTAAAGGCATGAAAAAGAAAATTACCAAAATTGGCATACTGAGTAGTGGCGGCGACAGCCCCGGCATGAACGCTGCTATAAGAGCAGTTGTGAGAACAGGCATTTATCACGGCTTAGAAGTATACGGCATCATGCGAGGCTACAGTGGCATGGTAGAAGATGACATTATAAAAATGGAAAGCCGCAGTGTAGCCAATATCATTCAACGGGGAGGCACTATCTTAAAGACTGCCCGCTGCAAAGAGTTCTTTCAGCCTGAAGGCCGCAAAAGGGCCTACGAAAATTTGAAAAAGAGAGGAATTGATGCCCTCGTAATTTTAGGTGGCGATGGTAGCTTCCGGGGAGCGCAAATTTTTAGCAATGAATACGACATTCCCTGCATAGGACTGCCGGGCACTATTGACAAGGACATAGCAGGCACAGACTTTACCATTGGTTTTGATACGGCTGTAAACACCGCGGTAGAAGCAATAGATAAAATACGAGACACTGCAGATGCGCACGATCGTTTGTTTGTAATAGAAGTAATGGGTAGAGATGCAGGCTACATAGCACTGCACAGTGGCATTGCTACTGGCGCCGAGAATATTCTGATACCAGAAAAGAAAACGATCATGCTAGACATACTGGCATCGCTGGCAGAAAAGGAAAAAAGGAAAAAATTGGTGAACCTCATTGTGGTGGCAGAGGGCGATGAGTTTGGCGGTGCCAACGAAGTGGCCCGCATTATAAAAGAAAAAATGCCCAACCAGGAAGTGAGAGTTGCTATACTAGGGCATATTCAAAGAGGTGGCTCCCCTACCTGTATGGACAGGCTACTCGCCAGCCGCATGGGTTACCATGCTGTAGAATGCCTTATAGAAGGCAGGCACAATGTGTTTGTAGGAATCGTAAATAATAAAATGCATTACATTCCACTGAATGAAGCAGTAAAAAAGAAACAGAGCATCAGCCACGAATGGATGAAGATTGTGAAGATTTTGTCTTCCTGATGCATGCATAGCACCGGAGGTTACCAGCCCTGGATGGTTGTCGTTTTTAAACATATTTTTTAAAAAATAGAAATAAAATAATGAGTAAAAATTTGGGCAAATACTTACACCATGAAATGGATAAGTCAGCAGGCTTTGAGCATTCTCAAAAGAGAACAAAAATAGTTGCTACCGTTGGCCCTGCCTGCGATACCTACGAAAAACTCTTGTCCCTGGTAAAAGCAGGGGTAAATGTATTTCGTTTAAATTTCTCACACGGGTCTCACGAGGATAAGATTGATGTGATTGAAAAAATTCGTATGATTATAAAAAATGAGCCTTACAACATTGCCATACTCGGCGATTTGCAAGGGCCTAAAATAAGAGTGGGCGACCTGGAGGATGGGAAAGTTTTTTTACAGGAGGGCGACGAAGTTATTTTTACCACGCAAAAAATGATTGGCACCAAAGAAAAATTATATGTGTCATATCCTAATCTTACCACCGATGTATTGCCTGGAGAACGCATATTTTTAGATGATGGCAAGATGGAACTGAAAGCGCTGGAAGTACTCAATGATACAGAGATCAAACTCAGCGTAACCCTTGGTGGCATGCTGTTTCCCAAGAAAGGCGTAAACTTCCCCGATAGTGGTTTAACTATGCCTTCGCTCACCGAAAAAGACATTGCCGATCTTGCATTCATAATAGAACATAAATTAGATTGGGTTGCTCTTTCTTTTGTGCGCAAAACTGCTGACATAGTTGATCTTAAAAAACGCATCAAGGAAAAGGACAGCAAAATAAAAGTGATTGCTAAAATAGAAATGCCCGAAGCGCTTAAAAACCTGCGGGACATTATTGTGGAGAGTGATGGCATCATGATAGCCCGTGGCGACCTCGGTGTGGAAATCCCCATTGAAAAAGTTCCGGTTATACAAAAAGACATTATTCGCAAATGCATGCACCGGGCCAAACCCGTAATTGTAGCTACCCAAATGATGGAGAGTATGCTGGACAGAACCAAGCCCAACCGCAGCGAAGTAAGTGATGTGGCCAATGCTGTGCTCGAAGGTGCCGATGCGGTAATGTTGAGTGGTGAAACTGCCACAGGATCTTATCCGACGCTGGTGGTAGAAACCATGAGTAAAATTATTATGGAGGTAGAAAAAACGGTTTACGAATATGACCGGGATGATATTCTTACCCCGCAACCACATTCACCATCTTTTTTAAGTGATGCCATTTGCTATAATGCATGCAGCTTATCGAAAGATGTGCGGGCACAAGCTCTGATAGGAATGACACAGAGCGGCTATACAGCGTTTATGCTTAGCAGTTACAGGCCCAAGGCTCCGCTGTATATTTTTAGTAAAGAGCATAGCTTGATAAGCCAGCTTAGTTTGAGTTGGGGCGTGCGTGCATTTTATTATGCCGAAGAAGAAAGCTTAGATGATATCATTTTTGACCAGATTGGTATCTTAAAAGAAAGAGGTTTTGTAAAATCGGGTGACGTAATCATCAACACTGGTAGTACACCGGTGAAATTACATTTGCCCACCAACATCATTAAGATAACTAAGTTGGATTAATTAAATTAAAAATTATAGAAATAAAAAAGCTGTATAAATGTTGGTTTATACAGCTTTTTTATTTTGAATAAGTGAAAGGCTGCCTCTAAAGCCCGGCTCCAAATAATGCCTGCAGGAATACTATTACCTGCCAGGTGAAATACATTATAAAAAAAATGCAATCCAGCAACTATCAGCACTCCTAGTTACCTGCATCCATAAAGTTTAATAAATTCCTCTTAGCGGTGTTTTTTATTTTACGTTGATAAAAGCTGTTCCAGCCAAGTAATTTTCCGCTAAGCCCCAGTGCCTGGGTGCTCCAGTTGTGCAAACTGAAACCATCACTGTGTTCTGTAATTTTACCGCCTTCAATCTTCATGTGTGCCTTCACGTTATTAACCACTTTTCTGCCCGTGGCAGAAAACGTGTAGGTGGCCACCCAATCGCAAGTGTAATAGTCATCGCCCAGGTCTTGTATATTGGAGAAGCTTAAGGAGAAATCTCTTGCTTTTTTGCACAACATCCTCCACATTGCCCTGGCCTCGTTTGCTTGCAATAGCTCGAAAACCGGATCAAAAAACACAACGTCTTCACTATAACAAGCGTTCATGCCGCGGGCATCAAGGTTTTGAAAGGATGTATAAAATTTAGTGATCAATTGTGAAGGAGTATCCATATGCATGTCGTATTGTTTTGGTAAATTTAGCGATCTAAACTTAAGTCATTATGCAAATACGCCTGATCTTTTCGCTTTTACTAGGATTTTCATTCAATGCTATTGCACACAATGTGGACAGCACCTGGTTTGTAAATAACTATGAAAAAAAGGAGCTCTACATCCCCATGCGTGATGGTGTAAAACTATTTACCAGTTTCTATATCCCTAAGGATGGTTCAGAAAAACATCCGTTCCTGTTAACCCGCACACCCTACTCCTGTGCACCTTACGGCGAAGATAAATTCGTGCCTGTTTGGACCAGTTATAAAATGCAATATGCAAAAGAAGGGTACATTTTTGTTACGCAAGATGTTCGGGGAAGGTACATGAGCGAAGGCGTATTTGAAGACGTACGTCCTTTTAATAAAAATAAGACCGGCAAAGAGATTGATGAGGCCAGCGACACGTATGATGCAGTTGACTGGATGGTAAAAAACATTGCTAACAACAACGGAAATGTAGGTGTGTTCGGTACTTCTTATCCCGGCTTCTATAGCACGCAGGCTGCTTTGAGCGGTCATCCTGCTGTAAAAGCAGTAAGCCCGCAGGCGCCCGTTACGGATTGGTTTATTGGAGATGACTTTCATCACAACGGAGCATTTTTCCAGATGGATGCATTTAGATTTTATCCCACTTTTGGCAAGCCGCATCCCGTGCCCACAAAAGATTATGGCCCCGGCTTTACAACACCCGTAAAAGACAATTACGAGTTTTTTTTAAGAGCAGGGAATTTAAAAAATCTGAGCACAATGGTAGGCGACAGCATTAAATTCTGGCACGAGATGATGAACCATCCAAATTACGATGCATGGTGGCAGGCACGCAATGCGAGAGTAGGTTTATACAATGTTAAACCTGCCATGCTTTGGGTTGGTGGATTGTTTGATGCCGAAGATTGCTGGGGTGCCTGGAATTGCTTTAAAGCAACGGAAAAACAAAGCCCACAAACGAACAACAAAATTGTAATGGGTCCGTGGTATCATGGACAATGGAGCAGAGAAGGAAGTTTTTTAGGAAACGTTCAGTTTGCCAGCAATACCTCCGCTTATTACCAGCAAAACCTGGAGGTTCCGTTTTTTCAATATTATCTAAAAAATAAAGGCAGTGTAAGCGATATTAAAAAAGCTACCATTTTTTTTACCGGCGAAAACAACTGGAAGGAATTTGATAGTTGGCCTGCCAGGAATGTAGCAAATACAAAACTTTTTATTGGAGCCAACGAATCATTGAGCTTTAAAGAGAAGCCTGTTTCAAAACCTGCTTTTTACGAGTATGTGAGTGACCCTGCAAAGCCGGTGCCGTATACAGAAGACGTACACAACCGTCGCACCCGGGAATACATGACCGACGATCAGCGCTTTGCGTCTAGAAGAACAGACGTTCTTTCTTTTGAAATGGATGTTTTAACAGAAGACCTCACGTTGGCAGGTCCCGTTATTGCAAACCTCCTTACCAGCATATCTACCACGGATGCCGATTTTGTAGTAAAACTAATAGACGTTTTTCCTGATACTTTTAATTATACCACGTCTTCTCTTACAGGAGGTATGGCAGGAGCCTCCTACCCCATGGGCGGTTACCAGATGCTGGTAAGAGGAGAAATTATGAGAGGCAAATTCAGAAACAGTTTTTCTGTACCACAGCCCTTTGCTCCGAACGTAGCCACATCTGTAAAATTTGAACTACCAGATGTTGCACACACTTTTAAAAAAGGTCATCGCCTCATGATACAAGTACAGAGTAGTTGGTTTCCGCTGGCAGACAGGAATCCGCAAAAATTTACAGACATCTACAAAGCATCCGATAAAGATTTTCAAAAAGCTACGATAAGAATTTACACCGGAAGCAAGGGAAGCTATTTTACGCTTCCGGTTTTAAAAAAATAAACATTTGAAATCATTTACACTGTTGTTAATCAAACAATGTTTTTATGAGTAAAGTGATAAGCAGAAGAAAGTTTTTTAGTTCTGTAAAAAGTATCATTCAAAAAGCACAGCTAAATGTTGTTCGCAATGTGAATACCACCATGCTCATTACTTATTTTGAGATAGGCAGAATGATTGTAGATGATGAAAAAATGGGTAAGAACAGGGCTGGATATGCAGAAGAAACTTTAAAAATATTAAGTGTTTATCTTACAGAAGAATTTGGAAGAGGCTACTCTAAATCCAATTTAGAATACATGAGCTCTTTTTATCTTATCTACCAGAATAGACTTTCCCCAATTGCCCAGACAGTGTCTGGGCAATTGCAAAAAAGACAAAAAAATCAAATTGCCCAGACAGTGTCTGGGCAATCTAAAATACCCTTTCAATTAAGCTGGTCGCACTATGTGCAGCTCATAAAAATATCAAATAAAGATGAGCGAAATTTTTATGAAATAGAGTCTGTATCAAATAACTGGAGTGTAAGAGAACTACAAAGGCAGTTCAATGCTGCTGTGTATGAAAGATTGGTATTAAGCAAAAATAAAAAGAAAGTAAAGGAGCTAAGTAAAAAGGGCCAGGTAATAGAAACAACCACAGATGCTTTAAAAAGTCATTACGTCTTAGAATTCTTAGGATTAAAAGAAGAAGACAGCTATTCTGAAAATGACCTGGAAACCGCCATCATCAACAAAGTAGAAGATTTTATGCTCGAACTAGGCAAAGGCTTTTTATTTGAGGGAAGGCAAAGGCGGTTTACATTTGATGGAGATAGTTTTTATGTAGACCTCGTATTTTATAACCGGCTACTAAAATGTTTTGTTTTATTCGATCTTAAGATTGGCAAACTAACTCACCAGGATATTGGTCAAATGCAGATGTATGTAAATTATTATGATAGAAAAATAAAACAACCAAAAGAAAATAAAACCATTGGCATCATACTTTGCAAGGAAGAAAATAAAACTGTAATTGAATTTACACTTCCGGAAAAAAACAACCAGATTTTTGCCAAAGAATATAAAGCAGTATTACCCACCAAGGCAGCCCTTGCTAAACAATTACTTTAAAACATTTACAGTGAAAAAGATTATTTTTTATTTAATGGTATTACTGCCTGTTGGCAGTTTGGCACAATTTAATATTGTTCCAATGCCGGCAGAATTAACCGAGAAGGCAGGCATTTTTTTATTAGATTCTAAAACAAGTCTTCTTGCATATACGGCAGGTCAGCAACAATATGCAGCTATGCTAAATGTGTATTTAAACCAGGCTTTTGGATTTGCATTACCCATAAAACAGAAAACAATTCCATCCGAAAATTACATTTCCTTATCAGGCAAACATGCTGAAAGCAACTTTTTAAATGAGGGCTATCAATTAACTGTAGAAAAAGACAAAATTGAAATCAGCGCAAAAACAAATGCAGGAACTTTTTATGCCATTCAAACATTGATTCAATTACTTCAAACTACATTAGAAAAATCAAATTTAAAAAACAATCAACTATCTGTTCCGCTCGTAACCATTAAGGACTATCCCCGCTTTGCCTACCGTGGCATGCACCTGGATGTGGCCCGGCATTTTCAGCCGGTGGCCTTCGTCAAAAAATACATCGACTACCTGGCGGCCTACAAGTTCAATACATTTCATTGGCATCTTACAGACGACCAGGGATGGCGCATTGAAATAAAAAAATACCCACGCCTCACAGAGGTGGGTGGTTATAGAAATGGTACTATCATTGGCCGCTACCCCGGCACCGGCAATGATAGCCTGCGTTACGGCGGCTTTTATACACAAGCTCAAATTAAAGAAGTGGTGCAATACGCATCAGAAAGGCATATAGATGTAATTCCGGAGATAGAAATGCCGGGCCATGCATCCGCAGCTATTGCGGCCTACCCACAACTAAGTTGCTTCCCACAGCAGGATACAAAAATACTGGAGAGCACCCCTTGGGTCGGCGCCCGCAAAGGAAAACAGGTGCAACAAACCTGGGGAGTTTTTGAAGACATATTCTCGCCCACAGAATTCACCTTTAATTTTTTGGAAGATGTGGTGGACGAAGTGATGCAACTTTTTCCTTCTAAGTACATTCACATCGGCGGCGACGAAGCCCCCAAAGAAGCCTGGAAAAAATCTCCTTTCGCTCAGAAGCTGATCAAGGACAAGAAACTAAAAGATGAGCACGGGCTGCAGAGTTATTTCATTCAAAGAATGGAAAAATACATCAATAAAAAAGGCAGGAAGATTATTGGATGGGACGAAATATTAGAAGGGGGCCTTGCACCGAATGCCACGGTTATGAGCTGGCGTGGCGAAGGCGGCGGCATAGAGGCTGCCAAACAAAATCATGAAGTGATTATGACACCAGGCGGTTGGATGTATTTTGATCATAGCCAAAGCAGCAATGAAGACAGCGTGACGATTGGTGGCTATACGCCGCTGGAAAAAGTGTATGAGTACGAGCCCATTCCTGCTGCGCTGCCCTCCGATAAAGAAAAGTATGTACTCGGTGCGCAAGCCAATGTATGGACCGAATATTTAAAATATCCTTCTACCATAGAATACATGATATTTCCCCGCATGGCGGCACTGAGCGAAGTACTGTGGTCGCCCAAAGCAAACAGGAACTGGAATAGTTTTGAAGAGCGGCTTCCAGCAATCGTAGCCAGGTTAGACAAACAAAAAATAAATTACAGTAAAGCATTTTACGAATTAAAAGCCACTCTTTTGCCCACAGAAAATTACGAGGGGCTATTATGGAAACTGGAATCAAAAATAAATGAGCCCATTCAAATAAATTTCAATGGGGCTGATTCGGTATGGATTTACACGCAGGCTCAACTTATTTCTCCCAAAGTAAAATCCGCAACCGCCCGGTTCATGGGTACCACACTGTCGCAAGGTTTTTCTTTTAACAAAGCCACCGGTAAAAAAATAAAGCTTACAACCGAAGCCAGCAAAGGCTTTCCGGGGGATGGTGCTTTTACATTGGTGAATGGCGTACAAAATAACAAGGGTCTCACCCGCTCCAGGGAATTTTTAGGCTTTGCAGGCAAAGATCTGGAGGCAGTGATAGACCTTGAAAAAAACCAGCCAATCCAGCAAATTGTATTTCATGGGTTGGAACAAAAAGGCAGCTGGATCTACCGCCCTTCTGCCGTTTATTTTTACAGCAGTCCGGATGGTATTAATTTTACCTTGTTAGAAAAAATAGCGTCCGTTTCAGATAAAAGGCATCTTAGCTACACAAGCAATAAAAAAACAACTGCAAGGTTTGTAAAGGTGGTAGCTAAAAATTTGGGGACCATCCCCACAGGGCAGCCTGGCAGTGGCAATGCGGCGTGGTTGTTTGCGGATGAGATAGAAATAAATTGATTTTTTTAAAATTTAATCGCAAGTTGGGAAAGTTTTTTTCCCAACTTTTTTGTAGACATAATGCTGCTGATTTGGTTCAAAAAAAATATAGGCCTATTTTTACCAGACTCACATTTTGTACAGAAACGTTTTTATTATGACAAAAATTGACTTCACTGATTCCCTCGAAAAGATACCTGTAAAAATTTTTCCTTCGCCCAAAGAAGGCTCGGCTTATGTAGCTGCTGTTATTGCAAAGCTGATCAACGAAAAAAATAAGGAAGGTAAAAAAGCGGTGATCGGATTGGCCACCGGCTCTACCCCTAAAACATTGTATGCCGAACTGGTGCGCATGCACCAACACGAGGGCCTGAGTTTTAAAAATGTGATCACTTTTAATTTAGACCAATATTACCCCATGGATAAGGATGGCTTGCAGAGCTATCATTATTTTATGCGCAAATACCTTTTTGCTCATACAGACATAGACCCCAACAACTACCATGTACCCGATGGCATGATGCCAAAGGATAAGGTGAAGGATCACTGCAGGGAATACGAGCAAAAAATAGAAGACGCAGGCGGACTGGATATTCAAATACTAGGCATCGGGCAAAACGGGCATATTGGTTTTAATGAACCGGGCAGCGGTATCTATACCAAAACAAGACTGATTACCCTGGACAATAGCACCCGCATTGCCAATGCTTACGAATTTGGCAATATGAGCCAGGTACCACGCATGGCCATTACGATGGGTATTCAAACCATTTTAAAATCTAAAAAAATAATTTTGATGGCCTGGGGCGAAACCAAGGCCCCGGTATTACAGAAAGCTGTTGAAAAAGATGATACAGAAGAAATACCAGCTTCGCTGCTTCAAAACCACGACGACTGCACTTTTGTGATAGATGATGCAGCTGCGGCAGAACTCACCCGTTTTAAATATCCATGGCTTACCGGCGAATGCGAGTGGGATGATAAGATGATAAAACGGGCCGTAATAAACCTTGCCCTGAAACTGAACAAGCCCGTGCTAAGTCTTACCAATCATGACTACAATGATAATGGGCTTAATGACCTGCTTACCGAAAAAGGCGATGCATACGAAATGAACCTGCAAGTGTATTACCTGTTGAGAGATAGTATTACCGGATGGCCAGGTGGAAAGCCTACAGAAACAAGGATGAACCATCCTGAAAGAGACCATCCTTTTCCAAAAAAGTCACTCATATTTTCGCCCCACCCCGACGATGATATAATAAGTATGGGTGGCACTTTTATGCGCCTGCACGACCAGGGCCACGAAGTGCACGTAGCCTATCAAGCCAGCGGCAACATTGCTGTAACCGATGAGTTTGTGACACGCTTTCTCGACTTTGCTGTAGGTTTCGACAACATGTTTGAGAAGGATCAAAGCATGAGTAAAAAAATATTGGCTGAAGCAACAGCATTTCTCTCCACAAAAAAATCTACTGAAAAAGATTCTGAAGATATAAGGGCGATTAAGGGACTTATAAGGCGCTGTGAAGCCAGGGCCACTTGCAAATATGTAGGACTGCAAAATGAGCAGATTCATTTTATGAACCTGCCTTTTTATGAAACCGGCACCATAGAAAAAAAGCCTATGGGAGAAGAGGATGTGCTGCAAACCATGGAACTCCTGCAACGCCTGCAACCGCAGCAAATATTTTGCGCCGGAGATTTTGCAGATCCGCACGGCACCCACAAAGTTTGCTTTGACGTGGTGATAGAAGCTTTGAACAGACTAAGGGAACAAGGTGAAGCGTGGATAAAAGATTGCTGGCTTTGGTTGTACAAAGGGGCCTGGCAGGAATGGGATATTACCGAAATAGAAATGGCGGTGCCCATGAGCCCCGACCAGGTAATTAAAAAAAGGCATGGCATATTTATTCACCAGTCGCAAAAAGATAGTGTGCCTTTCCAGGGAAGTGATGACAGGGAATTTTGGCAGCGGGCAGAAGAACGAAATGCCAACACCGCCCGACTCTTTGCTCAATTGGGAATGACACAGTATGCTGCTATGGAAGCTTATGTAAGGTGGCATTATTAGACCTTACATAGAGTCTGTTCAGCAAGTGCTGACAAGGGAGAAATTACGAATTCCTTTTAAACCCAGATGGCGATGGACGGGATGATGTATTTCGTGCCACACCCCATATGTGAAGCCCACCATCAGCCCATTTGACGAATATTTACTGCACCCTGGCTGAAAAAACGTCACACAGTAGCGGAGATCTTTTTCTGCCTAAAATGTACATCCGGCTTCATCAGCCTGATAAAATACCATGCTAGCATTACCAACTAATTGCCACAAAAAAAAGCGGATGATCTAAATCATCCGCCCTTTCAAAAAAATTTAATAAAAATTAATTCAAAGAAACGTTCAGCCTCGCAAAAACAAATCTGCCATTCAATCCAAATTGAGATACGTTTCTCGAAAACTCAAACTGGTTGTTGTTACTTAAATCAATAGTGGTAGGAGCACCGTAGCCACCTGCCAGTAAAGGTCTTGCAGCGGTTTGGGTTTTAAAGTTTCTGTCTGGATATAAATCAAAAACATTGTTGGCACCCACCGTAATCAATAAATTTTTATTGATGGTATACCCAATCGTAAAGTCGGTGATGGTTCTTGCATCCCATCTTGGATGCTCTACAGCAATAAACTGATTGTTGATGAATGCCCCTTGCTCGATACCATCGCCATTTACATCCGTTGTATTGGGGTCTGTAACAGCACCAAAGAATGTTTGACGAAGAAAAATATCAAACTTACCGGCAGTTAATGTATTCATGAAAGACAACTTGCTAATGGGCACTGCAGATTCCAGGTAAATGCGACTGGCTTCATTAAAATAATTATTCAAATTGCCGGTATTGGCCAAAATTGCAGATGCCTTTACAGCGCCTGTTCTAAAGGTTTTGGAAACCGTACCAGCTAAGTCAGTCTTTAAACTAAAGTTATCAAAATTGAATTTGTTAGATACAATGAAGTCGATTCCTCTGGATTCTGTATTGATGGCATTGGTAAAAAAAGTGGCAGATGTTGCATTGGCCTGGTCAAACAATTGCTGCAGGGTGAGCAAGTCGCCAGTAGGTGTTCCACCTGGCCTGGCAAACTGGCCCGTAATTACAATCCTGTTTTTGATTTTTATCAGGTATCCATCAACGGTAAGGGTAAGGTTGGTATTCGGAACTTTATAAGTTAAACCTGCGCTGTAGCTCCTGGAATCTTCTTGTTTCAATTCTGGAATACCCAACAATTTGGCAGCTCTAGATTCGTTGGTAAAAGTACCTACTTCAAATGGAACGCCTCCCAGGAATTGGGTAGCAGTAGAGTTGAAATATCTTTGCTGCAAGGACGGTGCTCTAAAGCCCGTTGCTATAGCGCCTCTAAAATTTAGTCCTTGCGCAAGTTTAAGTCTCGTTGCTAGTTTATAGTTGAAGGTACTTCCAAAGTCGGAGTAGTTTTCAAAACGAACCGCGGCATTAATCAACCATGCTTTGGTTGGATTCAATTCTACGTCTGCATAGGCGGCAACATTATTCCGATTTTTACTCAAGGCATTTTCTGGTCTAAAGCCAGGAAATACCTGTGCCCCACCGGCCCTTCCGGAACCAAAGAAATCTGTTGGCAATAAATTACCAGCGGTAGTAGGTGTGGCTGGCAACCCGTTGATATCAAACCTTTCGTAAGAAGCTTGATCGCCTGCCTGTATCTTATAATTTTCTGCCCTAAACTCAGCACCAAATGCCAGGTTCAGGCCTTCCATCACATCGTATCCTTTGGTAAAATCAAGGTTTGTAGTGTTTTGGGTAAAGCCCAATGTACCGGCATAAAAACTGGTTGGAGAGTTTTTACCCAGGGTAGCATTGGCCGTATTTTCAATCGTATATTTAAATTGGTTATTGCCGATGGTATTGCTGAAATCATAATTCCAGCTACCCAATTTTCCCTTTACACCAGCAGCCAGGGAGATGTCTGTAATGTCTGATGCAATTTCTGGTAAAAATCCGTTAGGGTAAAGTTGCGTACTGGTTCTATTTTGATTGGGTCTCCTGTAAAAACCTGCAGCATTGCCTTTACGAATACCATAGCCACCAAAAGTATAAAAGGTATGGTTGGCATTGATGGGTATAAAAGTGTTCATATACAACTGGCCACTTTGTAATTTAGATTGGCCAACCCTCATGTTGAAATCCCTTCTTTCCAGGCCTCTGAAAGCGAGTTCATTATTGGTAACATCGCTATTTAATAAGCCCTGTAGACCGCTAATGGTAGTTGCATTTTGTATATTGGTTTGCTGGGTGGCTGTTAAGTAAGTTACCTCGGGGGCATATTGCTTAATGGCACTAATTATTTGTGATGTATTAGGCGTGTTGGTAATGTTGTCGAACAAAGAAGCGATGTTGGTACCGCCTTTTAAAGCCCGGGCTTCTATTGCGTTGTACACATTAAAGAGCGTACCATTAAAATCTGTTGCCCTCCTGGTATCGTCACGGGCTGCTAAACTACCGGTAAGGTTTATGGAGCCCCCTTTTTTGCCAATACCAATTCCGTAGTTTAAATCTAGCTGCACCTGCTCACCATCCATTCCACCTCTGAAGTCATTTGCACCCCTGGAAGCATTGCCTCCGGCAAATAAAGAGGCGGTGAGTTTATTGATGTTCTTCTTCATCACAACGTTGATTACCCCGGCAATGGCATCTGAGCCGTATTGGGCAGATGCCCCATCTCTTAGTACTTCCACACGCTCTATGGCAAATGCTGGTATGGCGTTTAAATCTGTACCTACAGATCCTCTACCTGGTGAACCATTTACATTAACCAAAGAAGAAGTATGTCTTCTTTTACCATTTAGCAACACCAATACCTGGTCTGGCCCCAGGCCACGCAATTGTGCAGGATCAATATGATCGGTACCATCGGCCACCGTTGTGGTGTTGGACGTAAAAGATGGAGCTACGTAATTTAAAATTTGATTCAAATTGGCTTGCGGAGCTGATCTGGCCAGGCTCCCGATGTTTAATACATCCACCGGCACCGGGGTTTCTGTAGATACTCTCCTTAAGCTCCTGGAACCGATGATTTCTACGGCCAACAAATCGCCTGCAGTAGTCAAACTGAAATTGGCGGTGGTGTTAGCACCATTCAAGACGGTCACTTTTTTTTGACTGATGCCATAGCCAGTATAACTTACTGTCAGGTTGTAGGAACCTTCAGCTAGCGTAAGACTATATGCACCTGATGCATCTGTGAGAGCCGATTTATTTTTACCCGTAACAACTACGGTTGCAGAAGCCAGCGGTGAGCCTTTTTCATCGGTAACGACTCCGCTCAATGTGCCGGTTTGTGCCTGGGCAAAACCAATGCAGCAAACATTCATTAATAAACAAAATAAAAATTTGTTTTTAAACAGGTTATTTCTCATAATGTTGTTTTTGGTTAAAATTGAATTACGTTCCTAACATTGAAACAAGTATAATGTTTATTAAAATATAAAAAAATCTTGGTTTTCCTAAACGTAATTTGAAAAAAAATTATTTAAACAAAAATTCATAGCCCTATTTCGCAGACAGGAGTTTTATCCAATTATGTTGGAAGCCCTAACCGCGGCGAGGGTGAACCGTAAAAAATCCCGCAGCGAGCGCTGCAGGATTTTTGGTTTATAACACTTATTATTTTCATGTTAATTAGTTACAATCAACTTCTGAATGATTTGTTTACCCGTTTCTCTAAATAGTACCCTTACAATGTAAACACCTTTTTTTAGGTTATTAATATCCAACCTTGATCCTGTAAAGTTAGAATACCGGCTGATAAACCTGCCATGAATATCCATCACACTAATATCGAGGTTTCCTACTTCGGTAGGAACCACTAGCTTGGCATTACCATTACTTGGGTTGGGATAAATTGTAACGCTAACTTCTCTTGTGTTGTTCCGCACTGCTTTAACATCACTGTAAGCGGATCTACCGTCATAATCTAGCTGGCGCAGACGATAATAAACTATGCCACTAGGAAGATTATCAGCATCATTAAACCTATAGCTTAAAGTAAGGTTAGAATTACCTTCTGGTGCTGTACTGGTTACAAAACCTACAGATTCAAACTGACCATTCATTCTTCTTTGAATTTCAAAACCACGGTTGTTTAATTCCGTTGAAGTCTGCCAGCTCAACTCCATGCTTCCTACACGCTTAACAACATCAAAGTTAAGTAAGGTAACCGGCAAGGGGCCACCTGATCCACAATCGAAAGCAATAATCCGATTGCTGCAGGAGTTGCCTATTGAAGCATTCAAAACAAGCAATAAGGAAACATCCGGAATAACCGCAAAACTGTGTGCAGGATCGTTAACAGAAACTTCAGTATGAGTACCTGCTACCACGTCAGCTACATCTAATACACCATTTCCATTAACATCGTAGTACAAGGTTACTACTATAGGAAAAGTGGGGTTTGGTGCATTTGTAACATCATACGTAAATGTAGTATTACCACACTCAAAGGTAACATCTACACCAATTTGGTTGCCCCTTCCATTAGTTCTACCTGGGGTAAAATCCGCATCTCCATTAGTTCTGGCCCATCTTCCACCGCAGCTAATGCCATCCCTGGTGCGGAAATATCCGCCATCAACATTTGGAGATTGGGGCAAATTTTCTATTGATGCACCTGCTAATGCTGCGAAGCTTACTGGAGCAGTTGCACCGTTCATAGATGAAGCTGGCAAAGCGGGCATGTTAAGCAAAGATTGAGGCAGGTTTTTGTTTGGACTTGATCCCAGAATTCCATCCTGGTAAACGCCATTATAAAATAAGAAAACAGCATAAACCCTGCTGCGGGGGTTCTGACCTGATGTTTGTGTAAAAATGTCATTAAAAGTTCCCGTTGTCATCGTATAACCGGTACCTGCTGCATTCAAAGTGTACTTCACTGTAGATGCATTATGGGTGCTCATATATACCTGATCGTTCCAGCTATAATTTGCAGTTGTATCACCCCCCGGGTAACTAAAAAAGTTTTGAGAAGAACCAACAAAATACCCTTGTGGGGCAATAACCTGGTTCGGCAAGTTCAAAACATAAAATCCCCTTTCGCCCGTTGGAGTTACATAATAAGTAACGAGTGTATAATTGCTCAGGTCCTCACCAGGTACTGCAATACCTTCATTATACAATTCAAAATATTCCTGGTGACCGCTAGCCGGAGATGTGAAAATCTCGTTGAGGTAAACATTTTGCGCTTTAGATGCTACGAGGCATAGCATACAAGCAGAGGCAAGTAAAAACTTTTTCATAATTTTTTTTTTAAGTTGTTGAAAAATAATTCAGAGTGTTAGGCTGACTGGGATATAGGGGATTTAATATAGCTTACCCTGGATATTGGAGAAAAGACAATAGGCTTATCTTATAAGATAGTGGAGATAACCTAAAGATAACAAAAGAAATGCCATCCATTTCTAAGCAATTTTGTAACGAGTTACTTATGAACAGGTGGCTTAAGTGAAAAAAAGGGGAAATTAATGCTCAAAAAAATTATCTAAATCCCATGTGACTATTTGTTACCATATATCTTTTTAAAGTTTGATATTTTTCTTCAATACCCGATTTCACAGTACATCACCATAAAGAGTTTTCTAAACCCAGGCTTAATTCGCTGCGTTCTGACCTCAGACTCCCGGTCCGTCCCCGCACGGACGGGCTTCTTTTTTTCGGGCCAAATGCCCTCGCAGATTTTACAAATGGAGCAGGAAAAAGGAAAAAATATAATTTGGATCAACGGCACTTCATATCCTAATTAAACATTGGTCTTTCAAATCAGCAACTACTTCTTTAGTCACCAAGCCCCTTTATGTTCATTTTAAATAAAGGCAAACGTTCTTCCAGCCCTCCCTTGGCACAAAGTACTGGTGCATTTGTCTGTTTTAAAAATCCACTAAAACTGGTATTCCTGAGTTATTCCTTCAATGTTATTTTTATAAAATAAAAAATAACAAAATGAAAACCAATCTCTTGGTTACAGCATTATTGGCGGGCCAATCCATACTTGCCCAAAATGTAGGAATTGGCACCAGCACCCCTACCCAAAAATTAGATGTCAACGGTAGAGTGAAAGCTAATGGCCTGCAAATGCCTACTGGTGCAAGTGCAGGCCGCATATTAAAAACCGACAGAAACGGCGTAGCAAGTTGGGGCAGTATTGATGCCGCAGGTTTGTTTACTACAGTTCCCGCAGTTGTTTTATCCTGCCAGGTGCTGGTGGGGTCAGTAGCTACAGGTAGCAGGCCCTATTCAATAGCCGTAGCGGGCAATTATGTTTATGCGAGAATTAAAACAATAGCAGGCGATTTTGAAGATGGGCTTAATGTGGTCAAAAAATAAACAGCATCCGTTTTACCTATAATGCGGATGCTCCTTTTGCTGCTACCGGAGAACAGTTTGGTGTGGTGGCGCAGGAACTGGAAAAAGTAGCACCGTAAATGGTAACCAAAATTAAAACGGGCAAATACGATGATTTGAGAGCAGTAAATAACCAGGCTTATACATTTCTGCTTATAAACGCAGTAAAGGAACTTCAAAACAAGATGATTTACTACAGGCAGATTCCGAAAAACAGAAAGAGGAAATTGATAAACAAAAGGGTTCATCTGATAATCAAAAAACTGCCTTCGAAGCAAGGTTAAAAGTCATCGAAGAGAAACTAAATGTGTTACCTGCGGCGGCTTCAACCAGTAAGAAAGAATGATGTAAACCTGGTCAGTAACAAATTGAACAATCACTCATCTCCATATTTTTAAAACTATAAGACATGATCAAAATTTTTTTATCGCATGTTATGCTGCTTTGCTTTTTCGCAGGCGCCACTGCCCAAAACGTAGGCATTGGCACAACAACCCCGACTCAAAAATTAGATGTAAACGGCACGATCAAAACCAATGGCCTTCAAATGCCTACCGGTGCAGGTGCAGGAAAAATATTAAAAACCGATGCCAATGGGGTATCTAGCTGGGGAATTATTGATGCTGCAGGGTTATTCAGCACGCCACCACCTTCTCCTGATTTATTCTGCCCGGAGCTGACGGGGTTTGCTGTCACAGGAAGTCGTCCCGTTTCAATAGCCGTACTGGGCAATTATGCTTATGTTGTAAATCAGTTCAGTAAAACCCTGCAGATCATCAACATTAGCAACCCTGCTGCACCTGTGGTGGTTGGGTCTGTAGGCACAGGAACCGACCCTCTTTCAGTAGCGGTATTGGGCAATTATGCTTATGTGGTGGATTATGCCGGTAGTACGCTGCAAGTCTTCAACATTGCCAACCCGGCAGCACCAGTGCTGGCTGGGTCGGTAGGCACAGGAACGAACCCCGTTTCAGTAGCCATAGTGGGAAATTATGCTTATGTACTGAATTATACCGGCAATACCATGCAGGTCTTTAACATTACCATTCCGACAGTACCTGCGCTCGAGGGGGCGGTAGCCACAGAAAATAGTCCCATTTCTGTAGCCGTAGTGGGCAATTATGCTTACGTAGTGAATTACAACAGCAACACCATACAGGTTATCAACATTACCAACCCTGCGGCACCTGTGGTGGCTGGGTCGGCAGGCACAGGAACGAATCCCCGTTCAGTAGCCGTAGTGGGCAATTATGCTTATGTGCTGAATTATAACAGCACTAACATGCAGGTCTTTAACATTAGCAACCCTGCAGGGCCTGTGGTTGTAGGGGAGGTAACAACAGGAACTCGCCCCGTATCTATAGCAATAGTAGGCAATTATGCTTATGTGGTAAATCATATCAGCAATACCATACAGGTGATAAACATTAGCAATCCGTTAGCGCCAGCGGTGGCAGGGTCGGCAGGCACCGGAAGTGGCCCCAATTCAGTAGCCATAAATGGCAATTATGCTTATGTAGTGAATGCAAACAGCAGTACCATTCAGGTCTTCAACCTTGCCTGTTCGCAAAACGTTGTATATCATCCTGCATCAGGGTCATTTGGTACTACTGCAACCGTACCTGTTGCCAGTGGTGGAACAGGAACAAGCAAAGCTTTTACCATCGGCTCCATTCCCTTTGCAGGGACAGGTGGTGTATATACTCAAAATAATGCTAACCTTTTTTGGAGCAATTACAATGCAAGGCTGGGTATTGGTACTGCCGCCCCTGAAGCCCGGTTAGATGTTGCCGGAAGCAATAAATGGGACTTAAGTAATACCGAAGGGGATTTCCGTATAGGTAACGGAACTTTTCGTATCAAAATGGGTATTGCCCTGAGTGGCGGAGGAGCCGGTGCTGCTACAATCCGTTCGGCGGGTGGTATTGAACGTTTGAATTTAGGCGCAGCTAATACCAATCTTCTTACCTTAAATGGCGCATCCGGCAATGTAGGCATCGGAACAGAAACACCGTCACAGAAGCTGCAGGTTATCGGGAACATCTTAGCATCGGGCACCATCACTCCATCTGATGCCCGTTTCAAAAGAAATATTCATCTCATTACTGACCCCGTTTCGAAAATTATGCAACTAAAAGGAGTGACTTATTATTACCGCAATGACGAGTTTACTCACCTTGGTTTTACAGATAAAGAGCAGGTTGGTGTTATAGCACAGGAAGTAGAGAAAGTATTACCGCAATTAGTATTTAAGGATGATAACGGGTACAAAGCAGTGGATTATTCAAAACTGGTTCCACTGCTCATTGAAGGAATTAAAAATCAGCAAAAACAAATTGATGCATTGAGGGCAGATGGTGAAAAACAGAAAGCAGAAATTGAAAAGCAAAAGATTGCTACGGAAAAACAAAAAGCAGCCTGCGAGGCAATGCTAACATCCATTGAAGCCGAACTAAATGCCCTGCCGAAAGCAGCTGTAAACAAGAAGAATTAATGATATAAAAAGGATCCTTTACAAAAGCACAATCATTGATGGCATATTTAAAAAACCATAACAGATGATCAAATACGTGTTATGCCGTTTATTATGGGCCAAGGCTGTGTATAGGCCTGAAAAGCTTGAACCCGCATTGGAGAATAGCGAAAAAATTCCTTCGCCAACACTTGCAGCCGTTACTCTAAATAGATATATTTGGGCAGGTTCTCTTCATCTAACATCATTCATCTAAAAAGGTAAATTCAATGAAAAATAGTCTTTTTCCTTTTAATCCTTTTTTGCTATTGGTGATTCTTGCTTTACATGTGAACAGCGATGGGGGGCCTTCCATTTCATACTCCCAAAGACCTGCCGGGCGGGAAATTATTGAGTGTGCTCCCGGCAGCCTGGATGAATTTTATGTAAACAACGAAGGCAAGTTTATTACGCTCCTCCCCGGCTGGGGTAAGCATTCGTACACAATTAAAACAAACAGTGATAGTGCCCAGGTATATTTTAACCAGGGGCTAAGCATGTATTATAGTTATCATGCCCGTGAAGCCATTGCATCGTTTAGGGAAGCGGCCCGGTTTGACAGCAGTTGTGCAATGCTATACTGGGCGCAGGCATTGGCCATGGGGCCAAGTTACAATTTTGGGTACTCTTATAAAATGCATGCTAATATTCCTGCTGTGATGGAGCAAATGAACCGGTACAGCAATTGGGCCACAGCAAAAGAACAAGACCTTATAAAAGCTATGAACCTGCGCTATAATATGGCAGATACTACTGATGCGGAAAGGAGTTCCCTAAATGAATCCTATGCAGCGGCGTTGAAACCGTTGATAAAAAACTACCCGGCAGACCTGGATATAAAAGCCCTGTACGTAGACGCTGTAATGCTTTTGCATTCCTGGGATTTCTGGTACAACAATGGTAAACCCAAAGCATGGACACCGGAGCTGGTAAAATTATGCGAAGATATCATGGATAAAGACCCGCATCATCCCGCTGCTCTTCATTATTACATTCATGTAACAGAAGCTTCCCGCAAGCCGGAAGTAGCACTGGCCAGCGCAGATTCATTGCTAAAATTATTTCCTGGTGTAGCACATATGGTACACATGTCCAGCCATGAATATGAGCGTATAGGTTATTATGCCAAAGGAGTTGATGCTAATGAAAAAGCTGACCAAAGCATATACCTCTATGACTCACTGGCAAAAGGCCTTTTCAACTATATTCATGTACCGCATTATTATTCAGTAGATGCATACTGTGCCTTTAGCGGGGGCATGTATAATAAAGCCATGAGTAAATGCATGGATTTAAGAAATATGGTTGACCCCACCCCTGCTAAAACTTACCTGCAATACCAGTACATGTACCCTTCTATGGCATGGGTAAGATTGGGAAAATGGAAGCAAATTATATCCGACACAACCACACTTAACCCCACCTGGAGTTTTGCCGTTATACTGGATGCATTTGCAAAAGGGTTGGCTTATACCAAAACAGGGCAAGCGGGGAAGGCAGAAATTTTATTGCACCAATTGCGGTTAAAGAAAAAAGATACCAAACTAAAAGAAAAATTTGCACCACACTCCAATAGTCCGTTGGATTGTGCCAGCGTTGCTGAAAATATTTTACTGGCCAATATACTTTTTAGCAAGGGGAAGCATGACTCTGCCATTGCAGCAATACACGTGGCAATGTTAGCAGAAGATAGCCTGTTGTACTCCGAGCCAAAAGTATGGTTGATACCTGCCCGCCAATACCTGGGCAATTTCTATATGAAGCTGAAACAATACAATAAAGCAGAGAAGGTTTACCGGGATGATCTTGCCTGGAACCCTGGCAATGGCTGGTCGGCGCTGGGTTTGTACCAGTCGCTGGTAGCACAGCAAAAAAAACCTGAGCAGAATAAATTAAAAGCCATGTACACAAATTCATTTTCCCATGCAGATGAAATGCCCCCGGCATCTGTATATTAATTATGTTACTTTAAGAGGAACAGGTATTTGGCCAGTGGTTGAAGGCTTCCTGAATTATAGCAACAGGTGAAGAAATTTAAAATCCTTCTTAATTTTTGCGCAAATCAACTAAACTGTATTTCCTGGCGTTCATAACTTTTCCCTCATAAGTTTCAGAAATTGAAATAGAATCTTTCTGACACTTAAATGAATAACCGCCGTGTTCATTATCGAATTTGCCAACATACATTTTAAAATTGGTTGAATCTGTTAAGTAATAGTAGGCAACATCAATAAAGTTATGGTGATATCTTTCTACAAAAATATTCCCGTCACATACAGTCAGCGTGCGACTATATTTTTTAATGCACCCTGATATTAAAAGAGAAAATAACATCAAAACAAAAAGTGTTGATATTTTTTTCATTTTCAAGAAATATTTAAGATTAAAAAAATCCTTTGCTCATTTCCATAAAGGCCGCTTTCATTCCTCACCACATGTGTAAGTTCCGCTTCAGCTGCTCACTTGTGACTCTATAATTCTGCCCGATTGCCTTCGGAATCGGCCGGCTGATACCATTCCAATGAGCTCTCATAATCTTTTTGTGCATCTTCATGCAGCATGTATTTTTAAGACATTAACCCTGTTTGGTTTTTAAAATATTTGCTATCCTTCTCTTACTTTCTACCGCAGTAATCATTTTCGCTATGCCGCTCTTATATCCTGCATTGCGCCGGCCAAGTTCTGCTTTAAATTAATCGGTATAATCTACAGCACTTTCTTTTATCTCCTCTTCCATCCTGGTATAAATGGCTTTCAATTTTTTATCTTCTGCTACTTACAGGCAATTGTGCAATTGCTGACGGATGGATGTTGTTGACGTAATCATTTCAATTTATATCCAAATTTACTTTTTTATTTTTTATCCGAACGGATGACGTTTATCTAATTGACTAGTCAAGGCTTCCATTTCCTGCACTTCATACATTTCTGTAATGGTTATCTATTTATGCCCTCACTGGTGAAAATTTTGAAATGCTAACCCATTATAGTGGCAATTAAATAAATCAAAGAATTAATTTAAATTCTACAATGTGGCGCTGGTCGAAGCCTTCCGAATTTATCGGAACAGGCAATGCGGCGGCAACGTTTAAAGAGTGTAAGCTTACCTAAAGCGGCAAAAAATTATCAAAGGAGCGTTGCGAACGGCCTAGGATGCTGATGTTGCGCTGAAAGCGTTGCAGCAGTTCTCTAAAGCCTGGTACTTCCCGGCAGGCCCGGTTTAAATACTTGTTGTAGCGAAGTTCTTCTGAAGATTTTTTTTAGTTACCATGATGTTTTAGTTTTAAATGAACCATAAACGTAAGGAAGTCAAAGCAAGGCTACTGAAGGTTTAGTTAAACAATGGGTTTGATAGTATGCCGGCTGACGAATATATCCTCATCATTATTTTCGCTCAGCAGTGGTTCCTGCGGACATAATACTATTTGGCTTTTTGTTGTTATATTGTACTATGGTTTTTCAATCGGCTTCAGTCCCTGGGCTCGATGAGCAATGAATCCCCTGACTGCAGCAAGACTCAATCATTTGCAGTAATTTTAAAAAAACGATCATGAAAATGAAAAGAGAAAAATTTTTATTAAGCATGCTCTCTATTCTTCCCTTAACCTTGTTCGCCAAAATAAACACCAGGTTATTTACGAAAAACAATCCGTTAACCTCATTGCTCGAATACCCCTTGATGCACGCCATTTTTGGAAGACGTTCGAGGAGGTTTGGAAGGGGTATGGAAATTCCTTCAGGCCCATTGGCGTATAAATCAAGGCAAGACCCATTGCCGCTATCGGAACTAGAACAATCCATTTTGATCGCTGCCGGAACCGGAGTTACCGGATGGAACTTCGGAGTGCCATTTGGACCGAATCGTCCGAAAGAACATGCCAGCTACACGCTTCGGTTTACAGGGCGTACCGCTCCTTCTGCGGGTGGATTTGGTACAACCGCCCTGTTGTTCACGAACGACACGGGAACCTATATCACCAATACGAGAGATACACAACCCTCGGCCATGAACGAAGCAGGTGCAAACTTATCAGACGTTGAGCGAATCATAGCCGTCTGCAAAGCAAACACCAAAAAATTATCTGATACAAGACTTGACCTGCCCGCCGCTCCTCCACACATGCTCGAGCCTAATCTGTGGATGGCAAATGCGCCGGGGTCCACCTTATTTATGCCAATAGCTGATGCCAGTGAGCAAATGCTTGCGTTTATGGCCCTTTCGATGAGTAATGGTAACGTAATTATGGATGATGATTTAAAAAAACCGGCAGGGAATCTTGAGCGGTTTATTGCCAGCGGTTTGCTAAACGACAAAAAGCGTGTTCCGCTTTCTGTGCTTCATCAAATGGTTTATGAGAGCAATTGCACAGAAGTTGCGTTTATGGCACACAACATGGTTCTTACCCTACAGGCTATGGGCCTTGGAGGTCTCTACATGAGCGGTCTTAACCGGTGGAGCATACTTGGCGCTTTTGCAGATAAGGGTATCAAGGGAATGGGTTTTCGCTTCGTAAACAATGAGCGTTGGACCTTACCCAACCCGGTGGGCCTCGATGGAATTTATGAAGGACTGTGTCCGCCCTACTACCCAAACATGAGGGCGGCAGTAGAGGCTTTCGTGGAACGCAAATTTGGGCCTAAAGGCGCCTATGATAAAAACACACCGGGCCCGTGGAAGGAAAGCAAGGATATGAAAGGCGGGGTTACACCATACAGCGATGAGTTTGTAGATTGCCTGGCAGAGGTGGCACAGTATATCTATGATAAGTACGGCAAGTTTCCCGGTACATTCAGCACCATTGTTCTTCCGGGATATGTACAGGCCATACATCTTGATAACGAGTTTTACGACAAGTTCTACAAACCCGGAGCTTATTTAAAA
>JBBSJJ010000032.1:0-36193 GCA_038257335.1 Chitinophagales bacterium
GCAGGTATTGGTAACCGTGAGCACATCTACGAGTTTGGAAAAAACCTTGGGATTGCCTTCCAGGTGCAGGATGATTACCTGGATTGTTTTGGCGATCCTGAAAAATTTGGCAAGCAGGTAGGCGGAGATATTCTATCTAATAAAAAAACTTTCTTAATGATACACGCCATGGAAGTGGCCAATGCTGCGCAAAAAAAAGAATTACAAGATCTCTTAGAAAGCAACCCCGATGATAAAGTAGCCAGGGTCTTGCAGCTATTCCACGATTGCAAGGCCGATGCATGGGCGGCTTCTCTAAAAGAAAAATATTATGCTGCAGCCTTGCAACAACTGGATGATGTAGCCGTGCTTGCTGCACGCAAAACGGAACTTCAAAAACTTGCAGCCTATTTACTGGAGAGGGAAAGTTAACCTGCATTTCGTGTTCTTCATTGTCTACTCCCAGTCACTTAAACCCGGGCAACTTTCTTAAACAAAATTATTTGCCTAAATTCCCTTTTTATTAAACCCAACTAACATGTCTAACTCTTTATTCAGGAGAAAAAATATTTCGAGCATAATAGCAGAAGGCAGCGATGAGTCTCACGGAGGAAGCGGGCTAAAGCGGGTGCTTACTGTAAAGGATCTTACTTTTTTTGGTATAGCTGCCATATTGGGTGCCGGAAGTTTTAGCAGCCTGGGTTATGCTGTGTTTAATGGTGGGCCCGGGGTAGTGATTTTGTTTGTGCTCACGGCTATCGCCTGTGGCTTCACTGCTTTGTGTTACTCGGAATTTGCCAGCCGTATACCCGTTGCCGGTAGTGCCTACACGTATGCCTATGCAAGTTTTGGAGAAGTGTTTGCCTGGATCATCGGCTGGGCATTGATCATGGAATATTCTATTGGTAATATTTATGTTGCTTTTAGTTGGAGCGATTATTTCACTTCCTTCCTGGACAAGTTGGGTCAGTCGATCAACCTCAATTTGCACATCCCCGAATATTTTTGTACGAGCTATATGGAGGCCAGGAATGCTGTTGCCGGCGGTTCTCCCACAGTAGCAGAAGCCACTGCCTGGAACAATGCTCCTATCATTGGAGGACTCAGAATGATTCTTGATATTCCCGCTTTGGTTATCAATGTGCTCATTACTTACCTGGTTTACCGGGGTATTAAAGAAAGCCGCAACTTTAGCAACGTGATGGTGATTTTAAAGCTGGCTGTTGTAGCGCTCATCATCCTGGTGGGTGGCTATCTTGTTTTTTCAAACGGTTTGAGTTTTAACTGGACGCCTGCAGACGATGCCGGAGTAAACTCTTTTATGCCCAATGGTTTTGGTGGCGTTATGCTGGCTGTGTCCAGCGTATTCTTTGCCTACATTGGTTTTGACGCCGTGAGTGTGTTGGCAGAGGAAAGTAAAAACCCACAGAAAGATTTGCCAAGGGGCATGTTGCTTTCGCTGGTTATTTGTACGATCATTTATATTTTGCTAACGCTTGTTTTAACCGGTGCCGTTAACTACCGCAAATTTGATGGCGTTGGCGATCCGCTTGCATTTATATTTGAACCACAAAACCTCAATGTCGGTTGGATGCAGTTTATAGTTGCAGTGGTGGCAGTAGTGGCCATGACGAGTGTACTCCTTGTTTTTCAAATGGGACAGCCACGTATGTGGATGACCATGAGCCGTGACGGCCTGATGCCTTCAGCATTCGAAAAAATTCATCCAAAGTACAAGACGCCTTCTTTTGCTACGATTGTTACAGGCTTTGTGGTAGGTGTTCCTATCTTATTTACTGATAAAACATTTGTGCTGGACTTTACCAGCATTGCCACTCTTTTTGCATTTGTGTTGGTATGCGGTGGGGTATTGTTAATTCCACGCAAAGAAAAAATCCCAGGTCGTTTTCATCTGCCTTATATCAATGGACAATTCATATTCCCGGCAATCGTGATAGGTTCTATGGTTGTGGCGGCGATATTATCTAGAACTTATTTTACCGATATCTTTAATTTTGATTTTAGCGGCAACGCAGAATACCTTGCTGGCAAAAAAAGTTTTATGGATCTTGCCACGCCTAATGTATCCCTCATCATTTTTTGGCTGGCAGCCATCGTGCTGGCTGTTCTTACCTTTGTAAAAAAATATTCTCTTATACCGCTTATGGGTGTGTTCACTTGTACGTACCTGCTCACGGGCATGAGCAAAAGCAATTGGGTATGGTTTATTGGCTGGCTGCTGTTGGGTATGGTTTTTTACTTTATGTATGGCTACCGCAAAAGTAAGCTTGCTGCTAAATAGCAGCGAAGGTTATCAGTCGTTCTTCAATTTTAAAATAGTAACTGGATGGTTGATCAACCGCCGACAGGGTTCAGAACCGCTGTCGGGGTTTTTCGCAGCACGGTTTTCATTAAACCGCCGACAGGGTTCAGAACCGCTGTCGGGGTTAGAGAAGATTTTTTTGTACCCGGCATTTGTCCATCAGTCAACTTTTGTTGCGTCGCACACTTGTACAGTTGTACCTTTGTGAAACATTTTTTTGCATTATGAAATACCAGGTAGGAGATAAGATAATTGTGCTTCATTCAGACGAACAGGGGATGGTGGTAGACATCATCAACGATAAAATGGTGATGATAGAAGTACGGGGCGTGAAGTTCCCGGCGTATATGGACCAGATAGATTTTCCTTACTTCAAAATGTTCTCTCAAAAGACCATTGTTCCCAAGAAAAAGATATTTATAGACGAAGTGCGCAAAGAGAAACCCAGCCCAAAAAAGAAAACGGGCGATGGGGTCCTCATCAGTTTTCTCCCTGTATTTGACAAAGATATTTTTGATGATGATGTGGTAGAAAAACTGAGGGTTTATTTGGTCAATCAAAATGAGGAAGACTACAACTTTGATTACCGGCTCTACTTTGCTGGCGAAAACAACTTCCAGCTAAAAAATTCTCTACAGGGTTTGTCAGAATTTTACCTGCACGATGTGAGCTTTGACGATATGAGCGACAACCCCAAATTTGAAGTGGAATTTTCGCTTCAGAATGAGGATAAAAAGAAAGCGTTGTTTTATGAGACCTCTCTAAAAGTAAAAGGAAAACAGCTTTTTAAAAAGCTGGAAGAAACGCAGGCCAAAAACGAACCGACTTTTGCTTATGAACTGTTCAAGCACTACCCGGCAAGAGTGGACGAAGAAAAAGTAGACCTCAGCAGCCTGGGCAATGCAGGTTACAGGGTGTACGATGCAAAGAATGCCCGCAACTTTTTACCGCCGGCACGCTCTGTGGTAGATCTGCATATCGAAAAACTCACAGATAGTTTCAGGCATCTTACCAATTATGAGATCATGACGATGCAGTTAAATGAGTTTGAGAAATATTATGAACTAGCTGTGGCTCATCACCAGCCTACACTTATTGTTATACATGGCGTGGGCGAGGGTAAGTTGCGAGATGAAATACATGAAGTACTTCGACTAAAATCGGAAGTAAAATCTTTTGTAAACCAGTTTCATCCTTTGTATGGATTTGGCGCAACAGAGATTTATTTTAAGTAAAACCGTTATTGAAGTATTTCTACAGGGGCCACTTGTGACCATTCAATTCATAATTCATCACTTATAACTCATCATTCACCATTCACCTATTTTACATGAAATCTCTTTTGCTCAGGAACAGCATCCTTGCAGTAGGAGCTGTGTTAGGTTGGCTCGCCGTGTTGCTTCAATTTGTTCTCATCATTCAAAACCGTGTATCAGGCGTTGCTGAAACGATTGTCCGTTTCTTTAGTTTCTTTACCATTCTTACCAATATTTTGGTGGCAGCCTGTCTAAGCTTACTCTGGCTTAACAGAAAAAAGACCAACCCGCCTGCTATTCTTTCAGCGCCCAGGCAGACCGCCTTAGCAGTTTACATTCTGGTGGTTGGCATCGTTTACAATGGCATACTAAGATTTCTTTGGTCACCTACCGGCCTGCAACAGGTAGTAGATGAAATACTGCACCTGGTAGTGCCGCTGCTTTATTTTATGTACTGGGTTTTATTTGTGAACAAGCAATCGTTGCGGTGGCAACATGCCTTTAGCTGGTTGATTATCCTTTTGTTTACCTGGTTTTTATTTTGATAAGAGGGCGCCTTGCAACTCCCGCCTATTATCCTTATCCATTTGTAGATGTAAGCAAACTAGGTTATGAAAAAGTATTGGTGAACAGCCTGGGCATCTTGCTGCTGTTTTTGTTGCTGTCGTTTATTTTTATAGGGGCAGGGCGTTTTCAGCAATCTAAAAAAACATAGGCTTACTTTGTAATAACCGGCCCCAGGAGCGGCACTGCGAAGTAACAAAAAAGGGTTATCAGGATTACACAAATGATGTTCATCACAAATCCTGTTTTTACCATATCCTTTAATTGTAGATGGCCGCTGGCAAACACAATAGCGTTGGGAGGCGTACCCATGGGCAACATGGAGGCGCAACTGGCAGCAAGTGTCATGGGCAGGCCGAGCATGATAGGATTGATGTGCAACGCATCGGCCATGCCAGCAATCACCGGCGCAAATACTATTACCTGCGCAACATTGCTCATTACTTCGCTCAGGAAAATAGACACCAGCGCAATTAAAAAAATGAGTAGTAAAAGGTTACTCCCGGCATAAGCGCCTATCCAGTTTCCCAGCATTCCTATTAACCCGGCTTTTTCTAATTGGCTGGCAAGGGTAATGCCGCCGCCAAATAATATCAAAATTCCCCAGGCCATTTTTTTAGTATCCTCCCACTGCAGTAAAAACAGGTCACCCTCTTTTTTGCCGGAAGGCATGATAAATAAACTGATGGCACCCATCAATGCTATGATGCTATCGTCTAGCTTAATAATTTTTAATTGGTTTATGAAGTCTTTGAACATCCAGAGTGCAGCGGTGGTTATAAAAATGATAAGCACTCTTTTTTCCGCTACAGAAATTTTACCCATGTTTACCAGTTCGTTTTTTATCATGCTTTCTGTAGGGGCATGGTGGGCTATTTTATTGGGGTAAAGCCACTTCGTCATCACCACGTATAAAATAAATAACAAGAGCAGGGAGAGCGGCAGGCAAATGATCATCCAGTTGCTAAAACTGAAACTGTAGCCATAATGTTTCTGAAGTTGCCCTACATAAGCAACGTTCGGTGGTGTACCTATGATGGTAGCAATGCCTCCAAAATTACTGCTATATGCAATAGCCAACATGATACAGATAGAAAAGTATTTGATGTTGCCGCTGCCCTGGTTATTTTGTTGCATCACCAGTATTACAGAGGAAGCAATCGGGAACATCATCATGGTGGTGGCCGTATTACTCAGCCACATACTTAAAAGGCCCGTTGCCAAAATAAAACCGAGTATGATGCGGTCTCCACTCGTACCAGTGATCTTTACAATATTCAAGGCAATTCTTTTGTGCAGTGCCCACTTTTCTATGGCAAGGCCGAGCATGAAGCCGCCCATGAATAGAAAAATAATTTTATCGGCATACGGTGCAGCCGTTGCTTCAATGCTCGCAATATTCATTAAGGGAAATAGAATGATCGGCAGCAAAGCCACTACAGGCATAGGTAAGGCGCCGGTAATCCATAGGCTAATAATAAGGGTAGCTACCGACAGCACTTTTACTTGTTGAATACTAAAAGATGATTGGCACAGAAAAAATACCAGGCAACTCAGCAACAAGGAGAAGCCAATGCCCAGTAAGTGGTTGGAGGTTTTGCTCATACAGTTTAAAACTTGGCAACAAGATAAATGGATTTTCAATACTTGCTTTATCCAAACCGATTTTTTTACTAGTGTTATGTTAAGTGTGAACTGTCAATGCCTGCTTGAGGCAGTCAGGCAGGCATTGACAATACACCATTCAATGTCGTTTACTTAAGTTATTTGCTCCGTGGGAGCATCCTGTTTATAGAAACATCGACATGAATAATTTTTCTGGACTCCGTAGCAGTCTCCTAAGCACAGGAAGCACCCGCGGAGCTACTAATACAATTAGCCAGACCATTCTATAAACATGAAGCTCCATTGGAGCTTAAGTCAACGACATTGATTCACCATTCACAAATAGACAGGTCATTTTATCCTTAACAAAGCACTAGAGCATTTTCCAGCTTTCAATTGGGGGTGTCAATTACAAGTATTAAATTTAAAAACGCAGGCTGCAAATTACTGAATAAGCATTTTAAAAATTTATGTATGACAGAAGCGAATTCTATTGCTACTGTACTCCAACAGCAACAAGCCCTTATTGATTGGGCCATTGCCCAGCAAAGTCGGGCAGGCTATTTTGCAGTGCTGTATAAGAAAATGACACTGGCTGTAGAAGCTGCTATACAAAAAGGACAGTTCGAAGATAGCCACCGAATGGAGCAATTGATTGTACATTTTGCCAACTATTATTTAAGAGCCTGGCATGCCTACCAGCAGCAGGAGACTTGTTGCAATGCGTGGCAACAAGTTTTTATAGCCTGCGAGCAGAAGAGCCTGGTAGTGCTGCAGCATTTGATCCTGGGCATTAATACCCACATCAATCTTGACCTTGCAAAAGCCGCAGAGCAAACGAGCCCCGGCGATGCCATCCACGATTTGCAAAATGATTTCGAAAAAATAAATGACATCATAGCAAGCCTGGTGCAAGATGTACAAACACGCCTGGAGAAAATTTGGTGGCCATTGAAATTATTGACAGACATCAGCAACAACCGCCACAAAGCAGTGCTCAATTTTAGTATAGACAATGCAAGGAAAGCTTCCTGGGCAAATGCTATTGCTATTTCCCTGGTGGCGGGGGAGCAAAAAGCATATCACCTAAAATGTATGGAAGATATGGTGATGGTCCTCACGAAAAAAATTGTAAATCCTGGTAAGATAACAATGCTGTTGTTAAAACCAGTTTGTTGGATGGAGCCTAAAGATGTTGGTAAAATTATACACATGCTGCAATAAATTTCTGTACCTCCTTATTTACCCAGTGTCCATTTTTCTACCTTGAATAAAAAAACAAGCCACGCTGCAATAAAGTTTATTTTTGCTGCTCTATCAGCCGGCCATCGCTCTGTTTTTAAAAGCAGGGAGGAAAGTCCGGACAGCAAAGGGCAACACACCGGTTAAGAGCCGGCTTCCCGGATCGCCGGGAAAGAGACAGTGCCACAGAAAATAACTGTCTCTACAGCTTGCTGTAGGGATGAGGGTGAAAACGTGAGGTAAGAGCTCACGGCCCCTGCAGGTAACTGTAGGGGCGGGTAAACCTTGTGTGCTGTAATGCCACGTATACCAGCGTTTGAGGGCGGCCCGCCCGAGTTGGAGGGTAGGCAGCAAGATTCATTCAGTAATGAATGAGCCAGATAAATGATGGCCGTTCCGATGAAAATCGGGATAACAGAATCCGGCTTATGGCTGATAGATTTTTTTGAATTTTTGTTTTGAAAATATAGGTAAGAGCCGTTCCGCAATGATGCCGTTGTTAGCAGCACAGAGCAATGCCTAGTAACGGGCCTTCACCAATGTGGCTACTACTTTGTCTATGGGCAGTGTTACAGAAGCTTCAGAAAACTGCTCCCAATCTATGAATCGGAATGTTTCAATTTCTCCAAGGCTGTCGTATAGTTTCAACTGGCCTTCATCAAATTGAAAAGCGGCATTGCGCAGGGGAGCCGTAATTTCTTCCAGCGGCTTTACGAAGTAATAGATAGATATCATCTGGTGTTCTGGATTGAATGCGCTCTGCTGGTAAAAATCTGTAGTGTATATGTGCTCCACTACGCTTACCCGCAAATTCATTTCTTCTATAAATTCCCTTTTCAAACAATCAAGCGTGCCTTCGCCTTTCTCCAAACCTCCGCCACAAAACTTGGTATAATATTTCCCCTTAATAAATTCGTCGCTTACCAACACTTGCTTTGCATCATTTATCAGGATGCCGTAAACCCTTACGTTGAACATTGTTTACTTTTTGGCGGTTCTAAAATAATAGAAGATGGCGTAACCGAGGATGATTAACGAAATGAGGGAAGGAATCCAAAATGCGTGCGTAGAATTTTGAAAGGGCAGGGGTACGTTCATTCCATAAATGCTGGCAATTAGAACCGGGATGCTTAGAAAAATGGTGAGCGTACTCAAACGTTTGAGCACCAGGTTTTGATTGTTGCTAATGATGCTCGCATAAGCATCCATGGTACTTACGAGAATATTGGTGTAAGTCTGCGCAGTCTCAAGTGCCTGCGAGGTTTCTATAACAAGATCGTCCAGGAAATCTTTTTCATCTTCATTTAATTGAAGAAAATTAGTACGGGCTACCTTCATCATAAGCAACTCATTGCTGCGCAAAGCTGTTACAAAATATACAAGGCTTTTTTGTATGCGCATTAGTTGCAGCAGTTCCTCGTTCCTGTTAGAATCATACAAGCGATGCTCCAGCGCATTTCGGCGGTGATTAATTTCTTTAAGGTGATCCTGGAAGTTGGTGGTAATTTTTTCAAAAATCTTCAGCACCATCATATTCATCTTGTCGGGCCGGCGGTTTTGAAAGCTGTTCAAAAATTTCTTGATGGCTTCATTTTCAAAGGAGTTGACCGTTACAATTTGTTTGCCAGTGAGTATGATACAAATAGGAATGGTTACGTAAAATGCATCGCTATCGTTGAAGGAATTGTTTTCTGTAGGAGTTTTGATAACAATGAGTTTTACATCGTCTTCAATTTCGTAGCGGCTGCGTTCATCAATATCCAAAGAATCTTTTAAAAAATCGAGAGGGATATCCAAAGCCTGGCTGAGCTCCGAAAATTCTTCCTGCTTCAGGGGCGGCAATACATTTACCCAGGTTCCGGCGGACGGTTTTTCAACCGCCACGGTCTTGCTTTCTTCTATGTTAAAAGAGTGGATCATAGTGGTAATTCAATTTCGCCTTTAAAAACAAATGTTGCCGGGCCGCAAAGCCAAACGTCTGTAAAATGTTGTTCTGATACCTTATTAAATTCCACACTCAAATTTCCACCGATCGTTTTTACTTCTACCCGGTTAAAACCCCGTGCATTGTGTGCACTCACCAGAGAAGCTGCTGTTACACCTGTTCCGCAACTGAGCGTTTCATCTTCCACACCACGTTCGTAAGTGCGAACGAAAATACTGTCATGGCCGGTGTTCTCTACAAAATTTACGTTGATGCCTTCTTTTGCAAACTCTTCGCTGTTGCGAATGCTTTTGCCTGCCACTGCAACGTTGGTTGCTTGCAGATCGGTTACAAACTTTACATAGTGTGGCGAACCGGTGTTTAAAACTGCATAGCTTCCATGCTCATCTACGGTTTCAACGTCTTTCATTTTTAGCCGTACAATTTTACCATCCATGTCGGCCTCATGTTCCCCATCAATTGCTACAAACTTATAAGTTAATTTTCGCAGGCCCATGTCATGAGCAAACCGCACCATGCATCGGCCGCCGTTGCCACACATTGAACTGGCGTTTCCATCAGCGTTGTAATAAATCATTTCAAAATCGTAGCCTTCTTTCCCGTTGAGCAGCATAAGGCCATCGGCACCAATTCCGAAGCGTCTTTCACAAATAAATTTTACCTGTTTAGGAGTGATGGTGTTGTAAAGGGCATCCCTGTTGTCTAGTATCACAAAATCATTTCCGGTGCCCTGGTATTTGTAAAATATAAATTGCATGGGAGAATTTGAAAGTAATAAATGTTTGTTTGTCTGTCAATGCGGCTGCAGGAGACCCTAGTGACTACCCATGGTCTCTAAAGTTTCCAGTGTTTTTGCAATTAACTTTTCAACTGCTGCTCCGCCGTCTTTGCTAAATTCTTTTGAAATCCTGTTGGCTACAATGGCACTCAGCGACAAACAATGATGTCCGAGCACCTTACCCATTCCATAAATAGCCGATGTTTCCATTTCAAAATTGCTAATGCGATGTTGGCCAAAACCAAAACTGGTAAGACGGTCAATCAACTCGGGTTGTGTAAGGCCCATCCTAAGCACTCTTCCCTGCGGCCCATAAAATCCGGGGCAGGTAACTGTTATACCCTGGTGAAATCCTCCTACAAATTCCTTTAGCAGGCTAACGCCGGCGCCAGTAATGTAAGGAGAGGTTATGCCCTGGTGAATTTGTGTATGTGTATTAAAGGAATGAAGCAATTGTTTTTCTTCTTCATTACTACCGTGTTGGTAAAAGTTCATGAGGTTGTCTAAGCCAAGGCCATGTGTGCTTGCTACAAAACTGTCAACAGTTATTTCTTTTTGTAAAGAACCCGATGTGCCTACCCTGATAATGTTTAGTGCGGTCAGATTTTCTTTGATGGTCCTTGTTTCAAAATCAATATTTACCAGGGCATCCAGTTCATTCATCACAATATCTATGTTATCGGGGCCAATGCCCGTGCTGGTAACGGATATTCTGTTTTTACCGAGGTAGCCTGTATGCGTAATAAACTCCCTGTGTTGGTTTGTAAATTCTATGCTATCAAAATGCTTGCTCACTTCTTTTACCCTGTCCGGGTCACCCACGGTTATTATGGTATTGGCAATCTCCTCCGGGCGGCAGTTTACATGGTAAATGGCTCCACGTTCGTTGATGATAAGTTCAGAGGCGGCAATGCTGCTCATAAAGAATAATTTTTGAATGCCGAATTTCGTACATACTAATTACAATTTCTAATAAAAAAAATCCCTATTTTTGCCAACCAAATTCAAAAGCTGGTTTAGGAGGAATAATCGCCTCATCTATATCAAACATTTTGAATTTGATTAAAAGGTCCTTTGGCCGAGTGGCTAGGCAAAGCTCTGCAAAAGCTTCTACAGCGGTTCGAATCCGCTAGGGACCTCTGGAATAGGAATCATCACTTCGATGGTTCCTATTTTTTTGTGATCATGTTTTAAGAATTTTAATATCTGATTGCGAAAGAAGGCTCACAGGAAAAGGTTATTTTTGCGCACCAGAAACTGTCGTTAAATGTGCGAAAACAGTTTTGGTTACCAACAACTAAGTTTTATGAAACATAGCAAATGGATCGCCCTTGCGTCTTGCCTTTTACTAATTGTAACGTGTTTTATACCCTGGACTTATCATGCCGATGTTCAAAAGAATTTTACCGGTTTTTTTTCTGAGAAAAATGCCTACGGCAGCCCTGGTAAGTTCTTTGTGTTTTTTGCGGTTTTGTCTATCTTATTGTTATTGCTTGAAAAAATTTGGTCGCAAAGAGCATTGTTTTTCGTGGGCGGCATTACGGTGGCGTATGCCATCAAAACTTACATTCTGTTTACATCTTGCTACAATGCCTATTGTCCAGAAAAGAAGTTGGGCATCTTCCTGGTTTTAGGCCTAAGCCTGCTCATTTTTACTATGTCTCTTTTCCCGGATATTAAAATACAACCAGAGAAAAGGGAGGAGTTAAAATGATAAAAGGTTGCTGAAGCAGCAACCTTTTATCGGAAGTTAAAAATTAGGTCTATAGTTTACTTAGCGGCTTACCATCCACCGTAACTTTAATCGAGTATTTCCCCTGGCCGGCGAATATGCGGTACATACCGTTCGCCAGTTTTGTAGTTTTGAACAACGTTTTTACCTGACCAGTTTCAACACTAAGACCTTCTACATTTACCATGCCTTGCTGGGGGAGATTAATTTCAATGCCATCTTCCAACACAGAAAAGTAAGCGTCACTTTGCTTGCGGGCCACAGCTTGGCGCCGGCTATTGTATTCCATGATGTTGAGTGCTTCTCCATTTTCTGATGGTGCATACCTGGTTTGTCGGTCTGTTGTGGGAATGCCGCCCCCTCCACAAGGACCGAGGAAGGCCTTGAAGAAAGTTCCATTTTTCATTTCAAAACCCTCCAACAAATCAATATACCCATTGCTTTTTACAAAAATGTCTGTTCCGGCACCGGCCTGACTGGTGGCAGTTACGGTTGCAGATGTACCGGCTTCATAATAGCGGGGACCATCCAATATACCTGAAACGGAAATATTGGGACTACATGGTGAGTAACGGGTGGCAATCCAAATACCACGGCCAAACGTGCTGGCATACACCAGTCCGTTTTCATGTACCCAAATATCAGTTACGATGGCCTTTGGCATCCCGGTGTAAAAGGGCGTCCAGTCCGCAGCACCGTCTCGCCTAAAGAAAACGCCTATTTCTGTACCAGCGTATACACCTTCGGTTGCTACACAGATGCTGTGAACCGGTACGTTTGGCAAGGTGCCGGAATAGTTGCTCCAGCTTGTTCCCGAGTTAAAACTTCGATACACTTTTACTCCCGCTGTATAGCCTCCAAAAGTTGCGTAAATTTCTGCCGAGTTGGTAGGCCAGGGCTTACAATCTGTAACTATGGGGCTACCTGCAGGCCAACCGGTATTTCCGCTAACGGTAGTCCAACTCGTACCCCTGTCTTCACTAAACCTGAGATTTGTTCGGGCACTTCCACTTCCATACAATCTTGCGCTATTGCTTGGGCAAGTGGTTATAAAATTATTAAGATCAAAAGCCAGTGTTGTAAATGTTTGAAATCCATCATAGCTTCTGCGCAGGCTCGATGCCGCAGCGTACATGGTATCATCATTGTTATAATCAATAGCGAATGGTGTAAAAAATGTCGTACTTCCGAGGTTTGTAAGCGTGACGCCCCCGTTGGAGCTCCGTTTCCAGGTGTCGTTGAGGTTTGCTACAACATAATTTCCGTCTGTACCTTTTATTACACCATCGAAACCATCGCAGCAAAAAAAATGTACCCAGCTACCCGAACTGTTTCGGAATTTTAAGCCATTATCCTGGGAGCCTGCAAGAATCTCAGAGCCATTCATTTCGCCATTACCATCGGAGTCCTTCATTTTCATATGATAAAACTGGGTGGCTCCAAGCCCGGTAGAAATGTTGGTCCAGGTAACGCCGTTATCCGTGCTTCGATACACACCTCCGTCTGTAGCACTGTATAAATTGTTGTTAAGAGGATTGAACTGCACATCATGAATATCAGGGTGAATATATGCAGACGCAGGTCCATTTCCTTCCCTGAAAGTAGAGGCATATACCATGGCTGTTCCCCCGTTGCTGCCGTCGCTTCGCCACACATTGAGGGCTGCCGTGGCTACTATATTAGGGTCTACGGGGTGCACACAAATAGCCGCCCCATAATCCCCGAGGTTACGGGTATCGTTTCCGGCATTGGTAGAGGAGAGGATGTTTGGACTATTAGACTGCCGGTTGAAATCTACACCCGAATTGATGCTTCTGTAAAGCCCTGAAAACTGTCCGCTAACGTTGGAACCGCTCAACAAGGCATATACATAGGTAGAGACCGTACCGGAATTGTTGTATCTAACACCCAAGTCTATTCTCACCGGAGTAGGGCTGGGGGCCGGTGATAGGGTGCTGGCCGCCCAGGTTCCGAGACGCCCGCCATTAGAACTTACCGCAATAGTAGAGGCTGTGCTTGCGTAAACAGTTGAGTCGTCGTTTGGCCTGAACTCAACATCAAAATGCTGACCTGTTCTCACTTGCGTCCAGCTACTACCGCCATTAATTGTGCGGTACAACCCCCGGTTGGTAGCCACGTATAGATAGTTGCTGTTGTTTTGGGCTACAGCAATATTAAAACCTATGAAGGCGCCAGCGCCTGTGTAAATATCAGCGCATTTTAACCAGGAAGCGCCTCCGTTTAGGCTTTTGTACATGCCACCGGTTATGGGCGATAGGTTTTCGTTAAATACCAGGTATCCTGCACGATGACTATCACCATCGCCCGTAAACACATAGATCACATTACCGTTTGCTTTGGATACTTCCACGCAGGCTACGCCTGAGGGAAGGCCATCACCGATAGCCGTCCAATTTGCACCGCCATTGGTTGTTTTATACACACCACCGCTCGGAGAACCCGTATACATGATACTCGCATTTGTGGGATGAAAGCTAATGCGATCCATGCGAGCAACACCCAGGATGTCAACATTTTGGGTGGCAGGTTGCGTGTTCACCACCGACCCCGCATTTGCAGGGCCTAAAAATGACCAGTTTCCATAACTAGCATCTGCTGTAATCTGTTCTTCTGTACGTATCCCCTCGGTAGCCCAGGCATTGCTGCTCATTATGGATGCCTGGGCGGGTTGAATTTTATTTGCGAACCTTGCATCCATTTCTTGTGCTGCCAGGTAGTTGAGTGCTTTGTAATCGGCGAGGGTTTTGTTGGGGAGCAGGCGGCGCATGGCCCAGTATTCCCATTTCTGCCACCAGTGATATTCGTTGCTTTCAAATTGGCTGCCTGCATTGGTCTTGTCCCCTCTTTCAATTCCATAGTAATTTCTAACAATGGTCATGATATCCTCTACATTAGTTTTACCACGCAGTCGTAGTTCCAGCTCCGGTGGGAGATCTCGTTGGGCCTGCCCTGTGCCAGCAAAGCCTAACATGAGGAGTATTATAAATAATATCCGTTTCATTATAATATTTTTAAATTAAAAAAGATTGTAGAGAATTCACCTGGCAGCCTTTGTGCTTCGTTCCAGGGTTGTCATCCGATGGGTAAGCCGTGTATTTTCTTTCTTTAATTCAATCATATATAAGGTAAGTTCTTCTACTTTTTCTAGCAGGCGCCTGTTCATATCTCCTACATCAAATCCATTTTTTTCTACATCCGCAGCTGCTGGAATATTTGGTAAGTGATTGTTTGCTTTGATACTTTTTTCCAATTCTTCCAATGGGAGTAATGGGTAATCTTCACTAAATACATAATCTGGCCATGCTGCACTGGTTTGAACCCGCATTTCTTCGCAAATTGCTTTTCCATCGACAGATAAGAGATAACCGGTGGCGGGGGTGTTTCCGGCGCCTATATTTACTCTTCCGTCTGAGTTGATAGACATCCTGTAAGTACTATTGGAAGTAAAACGCAGGCCAGTAGCTGTAGTAGCACCTACCACCATGTCGGTGCCGTTGTACCATAAGTAACCTTTATAACCATCTTGATTGTCAAAAAAACTCAAGTAAGGGGTGGTTCCTTTCATTCTAATAACCTCAGAAGCGGTGGAACTAATATGCAAGGGGGCCACCGGCGTTTCGGAACCAATGCCCACCCGCCCATTGTCAACGACCCTCATAATGGTATCACCGTTGCTTTTGTTCAGCATAAATGTATTGCTTGTGCCTGTTGCACCCAAACCTTTTACTTGTAAAGAGGCAACAGGATCTATAAGACCGGTTCCAAAACCAATCTTACCATCCATTTTAAATTGGTGAACATACCTATCACTTGTTCCATTGTTATGCAGCCAAAGCAGATCGGCGCCACCACCCGTTGTGGCCCACTGCCACTGGTTGCTGCCATCGTATCCAAACCTAAATTTACCAGAGCTTGATTGAAGAAAAAGATCGCCGCCGGTTACATGTAGTTTGTATCCGGGAACTGTGGTGCCAACACCTACATTCTGCCCAAACGAAATTGCATAGCATAGTAAGATACCAGGCAAAAGAATAATTTTTTTCATGAGTTGAAGTTTTGATGATTGTTTTAAAAATGATAATGTGAAACCAGCCGTAGGCTGCCTTTCTAAGAGGCAGGGGAGGTGGGTATCAGTTAGCTGACGGAGTAAAACTACAAAACAGGCAAACCAATGTCAATACCCAAAACAGGTATGTCTTGAGTTTATTTCGGAGAAATTTAAAGGGGATATGTTAGTTTTTTACGCTCTCTTTGGCCCAGGCATCTTTTAAGCTGACTGTACGATTAAAAATTAGCTGCTTGTAGCTGCTATCTTTGTCCAGGCAAAAATATCCTTTACGCAAAAACTGGTAACGGTTATCAATAGTGGCAGTTGCCAGGCTGGGTTCTACAAAGGCGTTGACAACCTGCAGTGAATCAGGATTGATATAATCTTTGAAATCGCCCTCTTCGCTCGAAGGGTTTTCTACTTTGAACAAGCGGTCATATAATCGAAGTTCTGCGGTAATAGCATGAGCGGCACTAACCCAGTGGATAGTACCTTTTACTTTGATGCCGCTGTTGTCCTCTCCACTTTTTGTTTCTGGTAAATAGGTGCATTGTATCTCGGTTATGGTACCATTTTCTGATTTAATAAAATGATCGCAACGAATAATGTAAGCACTCTTTAATCGAACCATGGTGCCAGGGGCAAGCCTGAACCATTTCTTAGCCGGCTCTTCCATAAAATCTTCCCGTTCTATCCAAAGCTCTTTGCCAAAAGGAATACTCCGATGGCCGTAAGCTTCATCCGGTCCGTTTTCGCTCAAAAGGTCTTCTGTTCTTCCATTTTCATAGTTGGTTATAACCAGCTTTACAGGATCTAATACCGCCATCGCACGCAAGGCAGTGTTGTTGAGGTTTTCTCTCACGCAAAACTCCAAAAGACTGAAGTCTACTACGTTGTCCCTCTTTGCTATACCAATGGTGTCGCAAAACTTGCGGATGGCCTGGGCAGTAAAACCCCTGCGGCGCATTCCACTGATAGTTGGCATGCGGGGGTCATCCCAACCGTTTACATGGCCATCATTAACCAACTGCAACAGTTTGCGTTTACTCATTACCGTGTAGGAAAGATTGCGGCGTGCAAATTCATATTGGTGCGAAGGAAATATATCAAGCTGCTGAATGAGCCAGTCGTACAATTCCCGGTGGGGTATAAATTCCAACGTACAAATAGAATGGGTGATGTTTTCTATACTATCACTTTGCCCATGGGCAAAATCATACATAGGGTAGATGCACCAGGCGTCGCCGGTACGATGGTGATGGGCATGTTTGATGCGGTATAACAGCGGATCCCTCATGAGCATGTTTACATGAGCCATGTCAATCTTTGCCCGCAGCGTTCTGCTGCCATCTGCAAATTCGCCGTTCTTCATCCTGGTAAACAGATCAAGGTTTTCTGCTATGGATCTATTGCGGTAAGAGCTATCCTTACCCGGTTCTGTTGGTGTGCCTTTTAGCGTAGCTATTTCTTCAGAGGAAGAATCATCTACGTAAGCAAGCCCTTTCTTGATAAGTGTTACAGCAAACTGGTAAAGCTCTTCAAAATAATCGGAGGCATACAATTCATTCTTCCATTCAAAGCCCAGCCATTTGATGTCTTCTTTAATGCTATCTACATATTCTGTTTCCTCAGTAACGGGGTTGGTGTCATCAAAACGTAAATTAGTATAGCCGGGGTATTTTTTGGTGAGGCCAAAATTGAGGCAAATGGCGGTAGCATGCCCCATGTGTAAATATCCGTTTGGCTCTGGTGGAAAGCGGGTAACGATCGAAGTATATTTCCCTGAAGCCAGGTCTGTTTCAATAATCTCTTCTATAAAATTCAGGCTTTTTTCTTCGCTCATATTTTCTGTATCAAACGCAAACTTACGACTTCGCTTATCAAAAATTTATTTCCGTGCAGATAATAAAAAAACCTGTGAAAGAATATCTCACAGGCCTCTTGTTTATTTAAATATTTCATCAGGCTGTACCCATTCTTTTCAAATAAGCACCGTGTGAAATAATGGCTTGCGTCATTTTCTGGTATTCGTTGTATTTAACATTGAACTCTTCGCAGGTTTTCTTAATAATCTTGCTGATTTCCGGGTAATGAACATGAGAGATTTTCGGAAAGAGGTGATGTTCTATCTGGAAGTTCAAACCGCCTACAAACCAGGATATCACCCTGTTCTTGGTGGCAAAATTTGCTGTTGTTTCCAGCTGGTGAATGGCCCACTCATTTTCAATGTCGTTGGTGCCTTCTGTTGGTGTAGGAAAGCTGGTATGCTCCACCGTGTGTGCCAACTGGAAAACGATGCTCAGTATAAAACCTGCAAACATGCTCATGGTTAAAAATCCTACCAGCCACCATACAAACCCGATCATGTAAATAGGAAGTATCACCATCATTGCCAGGTACCCAACTTTAGCTAACCAAAATGCAAAATGATCGAAACTGCTCATTTTTTTTATTGGAACCGAACCTACCTTTTTTGTAAAATATTTTTTATAATCTGTCATAAACACCCATATGATGAGCAACAACGTGTAGAGAAACCAAACGTAAATATGTTGGTAACGGTGAATCTTGTATTTTTTTTGAGTTTCGCACATCCTGAGCATTGGCTTAATTTCAATGTCATCATCAATACCATCGATATTAGTGTATGTGTGGTGAATGATGTTGTGCTTGTTGTTCCACATAATACCGCTGGCGCCAAGAGCATTTACAGAATACGCTGCTATTTTGTTCCAAAGTTTGCTTTTGCTAAAACTCCCATGCCCACCATCGTGCATTACATTAAAGCCAATAGCAGCTGTTAGGCCGCCCATTGCCACAGCTTCCAGTAAAGCTACCCAACCCACCGGGGTAAAAAATACAACATGCACATAGAGTGCAATGTATAGTGTCCAAAAGAGGATCGCCTTAAAATAAAGGCTCCAGTTACCTGTCGCCGATTTTTTATTTTCAACGAAGTAATTATTTACTCTTTTCTTTAGTTCCTGGTGAAAGCTGGAAACCTGTTGGTTTCTAAACTTAGGCGTTACAAATGTGCTCATTATTATTAATTAAGTATTTTCTTTTATCAATGCCTCCAATGAGGATAACCCTATCATCTTTTCTGATATAAATCCTTCCGCATATTTCACGCCAATCATTTTGCCCAACATTTTAGCCCTGTAAACGATGCTTTCTAAAAAGTCGGGTGTAGAAATATAGGTTTGCGGTCCTGCTACATCCGGGTTGTGAAACTGGGTAGTGTAAGCTTTGATAGCCTCAAGTTTAGTTTCAAACACGCTCGAAATATCAATTACGAAATTTGGCTTCAGATACCGGTCCTGAATATAGTGCAGAACGTATTTAGGCCTAAAAGGTTGTTGAACGATGCCTTTTTCTAAGGTCTCAATTTTAACCAATCCTGCCAGAAATGAAGCGTCAGCTATCAATTTTGCACTTTTGCCATGATCAGGATGCCTGTCTTCTGGTGCGTTGCAGAGAATGATTTCTGGCCTGTATTTGCGGATGGCAGCCACCACAAGCAACTGGTGCTGCTGATCATTTTGTAAGAATCCATCAGCCATGTTTAGATTTTCCCTTACATCCACACGCAATACCAGTGCTGCATCTTTCGCCTCTTTCTTCCTTGTTTCTGCTGTTCCTCTTGTTCCCAACTCTCCCTGGGTTAGATCTATAATGCCAGTTTTGTTTCCCTTCTGTTTTTCCACCAACAAAACGCCGGCGCAACTCAATTCCACATCATCAGGGTGAACACCAAAGGCCAATACATCTAGCTTCATAAATTTATGCTTTCAAAATTTTTGCGAATGTACGTTTTTTTAGTACGTAATGTCTGGGAAACTATGTCTCAATTGCCTGAAAATGTGATAAAGATAACTATCCGGGGGAGCCAAATTTTACGATCGGTTTTTGAGTGTCTTCAAAACCATGCATTCGTTGTACTTCCCGTACAAATTTCTCGATGAGCGCATCGTCTTTCCTGGGGTCGTAAGACTGTTTTAAATTGCTGCTAAACAAGAAAGCCACCGTTTGGTAGAGCCTTGCGTTAAAGCCTCCCTTATATTCCTTAATGATTTCGAAACAGTTGTTCCCTGTTTCACGGTTGATTAGTTTCATCAACACCTTACCCTGGTATACAGACAAATTGGTGAGTGGTGTGGTGAACTCCTTCTTGAGTTCCGCTTCCCTGGAATGAATGTATTTTTTACGGTCCTCTTTTTTAGGTACAATAGCCAACTTCTCATTAATGTCGTTCATAACAACACCGGCACGGCGAGCATAAGGATAAGTAACATATACTGCGTTGCGTAGCCGGTTATATTTTGCCCTTTCACTCATTTGTGCTTCCGATAAAGTGGAAAGCAGGAAAACATTTTCCAGTGTTTTAGCTTCAAGGGTATCCCCGTTGTAAATAACTGCCTGCGTTGTAATAGTATCGTTTACTCCATACCCATTTTGTGCCCTGGCCGCAAATGGGAGCACAAGGCCGCAGCAAATGAAGACTGCAACTTGTAGTGTATGAAATTTTTTCAACAAATTCATTAACGTAAAATTAAGGCAGGGAGATTAATCTTTAATACGATCCGAGCGTTAAAGTAACCTTTGGCAAACTCTTTAACTTTTTTTAAAACGTCAGTTCTTAGATAATTATTAGTTCCAAAAAAAATCCCTTGCATTTGCATAGGGAGATTTTTACACATGCCACTATATTTCTAATTATTAGCAAAAAGGAACATGTAAACCAGGGCAGCTGATATCAAAACCAAGGTTATGGCTGTCTGGGTTTTAGAGAACTTCCCTCGCTGCACCATGCTTACTACCAACCCAAGCGCCATTATGATGAGGCCTAGCCACACCAGGTTCACATAAGGAAACACATAAGTTTTAACAGTTACAAAGTCTATTAGCTTGTCTGACTCTTTAACGCCGAGTTTGATGTTGTGATCGTCGCTTACCCCGGCAAACCGCAGGTAAAGATTTTGAGCGTACAACGTGTCATCCCGATGAACAATGCCCATCGAGTCTACTTCTATCAAAGGGGTAGCCGCATATTTTACCCCTTCCTTGCTCACCACCGTAAGATCTGCCATTAGGGCAATGTCTGTAGATGCATAATTGTAACGTGCATTGCTGGGATTTTTTTCTACTTTATTTAAAATGATGTAGCCATTGCTGTAAAAGCTCGTATCACCCTGGTGTAATTCTACAATGTTAAACTGGGCAGTGTCTTCAGACACAGCATCGTTTAAAGCGTAAGAAATATACGTATACACATCTTTGGTTAAATAGTTGCGTGTATCGGGATTGCTGCTCATATTGTTGTCCTTCATCATGTAGACATCCGGACTGAGTTGAAAGCTTTCTTTGACAATGTTATCGGCTCCCTTCTTTTCAAAATTAAGCTGGTAAAATTTTCGCCCATCTTCCTGGCCCGAAGAGTCTTTGCGATAGGTAACCTCATACTCGCCCATGCGGGTGGGCACGTCTCTTATGAGCGTAAGATTTTCCTTAGGGTCATCTTTTTCCTTGGTCATAGGATCGGTGCCTGCGGCAAAATTGATTCCATTCACCATGCTACTGCTAATCACTTTTTTGTTGCCAGAAGAAATAAGCATCCCTATCAACATCAGCGCAAAGCCTGCATGAGCAATGGAAGCCCCGCCACTAAACAGCTTGCCCTTTAGTACCAACCAGATGTACATGGCATTGGCCACCAACGCATAGATGGTTGCAAACAGCGCCACGTAAATGGCTCCGAGAAAACCAATTCCCTGTTTATAATAGGTGATAGGATAAACGATCACGATGATAGTGGTGGCAATGGCTGCTATCAATGTGGGCAATGCAATTTTCTTGAGCAGGTACGCCTTACCAGTTGTTTTATATTTCAGATATTGCGTAACAGCTGTTAACAGTCCAATGATGATGGCAATGAGCGCTGCTACTTTGTTGTAAGAAAATTCTACATCCTCTGGCGGAGCTATGCGGGTGCCGAAGGCATAGTTGATAACAGGTACCGATGTTTTGGCACTTATAAACATGGCCGAAAGAAAAAATACCAGGGAGCCAATGAACATCCAAAACTCACGGGAGTTGGTGTTTTCTTCTTTATGTATAGCAGGAATTTTTTTGTAGTGAATTAAAAATAGCGTGAGAGCAGGTAATGTAAAAGCCAGCACAAATAAACCAATCATAACGTTGATGGCTTTGCCAGCTTCGGTAAACGAATGCACTGAAGTATCGCCCAGCACGCCCGTGCGTGTAAGAAAAGTAGAGTAGAGTACAAAGCAAAAACTTAAGATTGCAAAAAGGTAAGTAGCCCTTAAAGAGTGACCGGTAGATTTAAACACCAGCATGGTGTGCAAACCTGCTATTAAAATGAGCCATGGCACCAGGGAAGCATTTTCTACAGGATCCCACGCCCAATAGCCTCCAAAACTCAGCGATTCGTAAGCCCATTTTCCACCCATCATAATGCCCACACCCAATACGCAGGCGCTTAGGAGTGTCCAGGGTAAGGCAGCCTTTACCCAATCGCCATATTGTTTGCTTTTAATGCCGGCATAAGCAAATGCAAATGGAACGATGGTGCTTGCAAAACCCAGGAAAAGTACAGGAGGGTGTATAACCATCCAGTAATTGCGCAGCAAAATATTAAGACCCATACCGTCTTTTAAAAAGCTGAGGTAATTGGGCTGGCTAAATATCGGAGCGTTTATTTCGTTGCGTGTAAGCGTAAATAAACTGTTGCCAATTCTTACATCAAATATGTAAATGCCCAGTATCATCATCATTAAAAAAAACTGCGCAAAACTTATCACTGTCATCAGGTAAGGTTCCCAATGGCTTACCATAGCCGCCTTGCGTTTCAGGATGATGATGCTACCGAAAATGCCATGCGAAAGCGACCATAAAAGGAAGCTGCCTTCCTGGCCTTCCCAAATGCAGGCCAGCAGGTACTTACTCTCCAGTTCTTTAGAGGCATGCTTGTAAGCATACATGTATTCGTAAAGATGGTTGGCACAAATGTAAAATACGATGGCAAAAACCGCCACTACCGAAATAACCTGTGTGAAAAATATGCCACGGGCATACGTGAGCCAACGCTTTTTTTCTAAAAGATCTGTTTTGCCGGAGGCTATAAAAAAACTGATGGTTGCAAGCAGTGATGCGAAAAAGGAAAGAATGATAAAAAAGTGTCCTATCTGGCCGGGTAATAATTGTTCTCCTATAAAATTCATTAGAGCGTATTGGTTTAAGCAAAATTTAATAACTGGTAGTGGTCTCGGTTACATTTTTTTCAAGTTGTTCTTTGTCGTCCTTGTATTTGCTGGGGCATTTCAATAATATTTCTTTGCATTCAAACTGGCCATCTTCCATCTTTCCCTTCATTACAATGCGTTCGCTCTTTTCCAGGTCAGCCGGTTTACTATTATGGTACACCACTTTTGTTTGCCCACCCAGGCTGTCTATGGCATAAAAAGACAGGTAGTTTGGATTTTTAATAGGGTCATAATCTATGGGCTGAGATTTATCAAGTTTGGCTATAAGGTGTACGAATTTGCCAGGCTTTTGTTTGGCAGAATTTACTGTATCGTAAGTAGAAAAATCTACAGAATAAGCCAGCAAACCTACAATGACTGCGGCAATGCCAACAAGGATGATGATGTGGGTCTTTTTCATATTGTTAATTGAAGTTCTGTGGAAGAAAAAAGCCTTTATTTTGCAATCAAAACAACAAAAACCAGGGGCAATAACATGACTTAATTTTCCGTTATTTAATAATCGCTGCAAAGGTACTTCAATTCAAGTTTGCTTCATAAATTAAAGCTTCATTTTTATCCCTGTCACAAATGTTTTTCTCAATTATATTTGCAAAAATTTAAAATTTAGAAATGGTAGATCTGTCCGACTACGACCCTAATTCCGTAGGCAATCCCGATAACAATATTTTTGGACTCCCCACAACAGAAGATGATGCCCGGTTGGTGATTTTGCCCGTACCCTGGGAAGTGACCGTGAGCTACAATGCCGGCACAGCAAGGGCTCCGGAGCATGTATTGAATGCCAGCTTACAAGTTGACCTGTTTGACCCGGATATGCCCGACACCTGGAAACAGGGCTTTTACATGCGGCCCGTAGACAAAAAGGTACTTACCAAAAGTGACTACCTGCGCAAGGAAGCGGAGCTTTATATCAACTATATTGCCCATGCAGAAATAGTGGCTGACAACAAGTTCATGTGTAAGTCGCTCAAAGAAATTAACGCCGGCAGTCTTTTTCTTAACAATTGGGTATACGATCAAACCCGTGATTTGTTAGAAAAAGGTAAACTTGTAGGCTTACTGGGTGGCGATCACAGTACGCCTTTTGGCTATATAAAAGCCATTGCGGAGCGTTACCCTGATTTTGCCATTTTGCAAATAGATGCGCATTGCGATTTAAGAGAGGCTTACGAAGGTTTTGTGTACTCCCATGCATCCATTATGTTTAATGTGCTAAAAGAAATAGGGGAAGTGAAAAAATTGGTGCAGGTTGGGATAAGAGATTTTTGTGATGAAGAGCTGCATTACATACAAAAGAGTGAGGGTAGGGTTGTTACCTTTTTTGACAAGGTAATAAAAGAGCGCCAATATGAAGGCGAGACCTGGAAGAACATTGTAGATGATATTGTTTCTCATTTGCCAGAGCACATCTTTATTAGCTTTGATATGGATGGAATGGATCCTAAACTTTGCCCCCATACCGGTACTCCGGTGCCGGGTGGCTTTGAAGTAGAACAAATTTTTTACCTACTTAAAAAAGTGCACCAGGCCGGCAAAAAGATCATTGGTTTCGATTTGAATGAAACCGGTGTAAGCCCAAACGAATGGGATGAAAATGTGAGTGCAAGGATATTGTACAAATTGTGTAGCCTGCTTGCAGCCACCAACCCCCAATGAAGGAAACCTACAGCATAGAGATACCCAATGACAAACTCTCGTCCTACAGGCTTGTCACGCTGATTGTCTCCATCATTAACCTGTTGGCCTTTGCGTACCTGGCCTTGAATGAGCCTCCGGGTTACGCTGCGGTCGTTATGTATTTTGGCCTCGCACTAAGTGTCGGTGCTTTGGTAGCCATCCTGCTAAAACGTTTTGGCAAAAATCTTTCAGACATGTGGGCAGCAACAGCACTGATAGCCTGCGCCCTCATTTGGTTGCAGGCAGATAATTTCTTAGCCGGACTTTTATTGATAGTTTTCGCAGCCATGAGCCTGGTGGCTCAAAAAAAACCGGTCATTCATTTTGAAAAAGAACAGATAATTTATCCCTCTTTTCCTGAAAAGAAGTTCTCCTGGGCAGCCATCGATTTTGTACTACTGAAAGACGATATTCTCAGCATAGAAACAAGGGACAATCACTTGTTACAATTTACCCTCGATACAAAAGTGGCATCGCAGGTTGACAACAACAGGTTCAATCAATTTTGTGCGGACTGTGTGAGCAAAGCATTAACCGAAACAACTGCCACATAAGTTACGAGACCATTCACCAACAAGGTTTGCACCAGTGTTTACCAACTGTAGTAAGCCATGCATTCAAATAAAAAAAAACTAATTTTGCCGCTATGCAAACCCTCACACAATCTCCTTTTATTTTATATTCTGATGGCGCTGGTAATATTTACGAAGACCAAAGCCTGTATGTAACCGGCCGAAGCGGCTGGGATGCAGTACCCGTGCCTGTAGACGAATGGATAGACCTGCCCAATGGTGGTCAGTTGTATGAACTGCCGGGGCGCCGGGGCATTGGTATAGATGTGGAGACTGGCGAAATGCGCATTTGCGAATTGGGCTGGGCGGTAGCCGCTTTTATTCCACCAGCACACACAGGTTTGTACATGGCTGCTTACGAAACAAAACAAGATGCACCAACGCTACCACTGTTTTGTTACACCGCCGCAGGCTGGCAGGACGATAAATTATTTGTGCCCGCCGTGAGAATAGAAAAAGATGTGCGCCAGGAAAGTGAAGGGTATGATGATGAAGTTATTGAAAACGGTGCAGCCAACTTGTTGGAGGCTTATCCTCACAACCGGTTGGTGCAACACTTAATGGAGAATTGCTGCATGACTTATACCTGCCCTGCTGCAAGAAATTTTGCTTTAGGAAGATGGGAGTGCCCCGTGCCTGCCTCGCCGGCCTGCAACGCCAATTGTATTGGATGCATCAGTTTTCAACCGGTGGAAGAAACCATTGTGAGTACACAAGATCGCCTGTCATTTCGCCCTACGGCAGAAGAGATTGTAGAGTTCACGGTGCCACACCTGGAGACGGCTCCTTTTCCCCTAATAAGTTTTGGGCAAGGGTGCGAGGGCGAACCTTTGCTGATGTGGGAAACCATCCGGGAAGCTATTATTGAAATTAGAAAGCATACACAAAAAGGAAATATCAACATCAATACAAACGGTAGTATGCCCAAAGCCGTAAAAGCTTTGTGCGAAGCCGGCCTCAACAGCATCAGGGTAAGTACGAACTCTGCAAGGGAACATATTTATACTCCTTATTACCGTCCCAATAATTATGAATTTGCAGACATCATCGAAAGCCTGAAAGTTGTAAAAAGCTTCGGTGGGTGGACGAGCATTAACTATTTTGTTTTCCCTGGCATGACGGACAGCATTGAAGAATACGAAGCGTTGAGAAAACTAATAAGAGAAACCGATCTCTGCATGATTCAATGGCGCAATTTCAACATAGATCCTGATTGGTACCTGGGCAAAACCGGCGTTACTGATACCGGCGAATGCATGGGTGTAAAACAAATGATGGAACTGATAAGGGAAGAATTTCCGAATTTAAAGTTCGGCTACTTCAACCCTTCCATGGAAAGGATTAAAGGAAACTTTGAAGAAGATTTTGCGCATTAATTTTTTGAATCAAGGCACTTGCGATACTGTTTTGCTTCTTTAGGGCTGTTGCGTCATCATGATGCAAAGCCGGATGCTGTTCGAAATTTTATCGTGTTAGCCAGTTTATTTCCCATTGCTGCATTACGCTAAATTGTCGTGTTCCTTCTGAGCATTTATTTGATCTTCGGTCCACAGAATATATCTTTCGTTTTTAAAGTCAAACCAACGCTTTCGGTATTCCCCGGAATTGTCAATCACAGATTTAAACTCTCTGAATGGATGTTTTTTATTCAGTGAGTTTAGAAGTCTGTCCTGAAGTTTCTCATCAGAAACCTGTGCTGCAAAGTCAGCCATCAGCTTAAAAGAATCGCTTCCTTCCATTGCATTAATTTCCTGGTAGGCGATGAAGTTTTTATTGAGTTCGGCGAGTTCTGTTTCCCATGCGCTTGTGTCCATATCAAAATTGCCGTATGTAGCTGGCACAAAAATTAATTCGCCGGACTGTTTGTGGTAGAATGCACGAAACCCACAATTAAGTTGCTCCGAAATTTCTTTTATTTGATCTGTTGAGAATGTCAGCATCGCATTGAATTTTGTCTATTACAAAAATATAAAAAATATTATATGCCAATGGCAATAGGATGGGTGCAATTGGTTGCAAAGTCCGGGGTGCTGCTGTTAATTAAATGCAGGGCTGCAAAGCGAAAAATTCTCCATCAAAAACTTAGCTTAAAGGATAAATAAGAAATTTTGACACAAACTTTGAGCATTCATAAGTTAACGCAACGAGTGAATTGAAGTTGAATGTAGAATTAAGTCCACAGAACTGGCTGTTGTATTTATTTTTGAACGGGAAATACTTTGGTACGATATTGTCAATACATTAGGTCTAAAAAACTCTTAACCATGAAACAAACTATTATGAATGCAAAAATGAAAATCTCCATGTTGTTTACATCGTTGCTACTGAGCATGGTGGCTTTGGCGCAAGATGATAAGAAATTAGACATTGACATTACAACTAAAAGCGATGATTCTAACTTCCTGATGCAACCGTGGGTATGGGTTGTAGGTGGTGCGGTGTTCATTTTGCTGTTGGTAGCTTTACTAAAAGGCAACAAGTCAAATAATTAACCTCCATGTAAAAGGGCTGTATGAATTTCAAACAGCCCTTTTACTATTAAATCAATGCAAACTTTATTTGTATTCGCCAAAGATATTTCGGAGTGTATCCGATATTTCACCCAGGGTGCAATAATTTTCTACCGCTTCTAACACAGCCGGCATAAGGTTGTCGGTTCCCCTGGCACAAGCGGCCACACGCTCCAGGCATTGGGCCACCTTCTCACTGTCTCTCTTTTCTTTGAGTGCTGCAATTTTTGCTGTCTGTAATTTTTGAATACTCTCATCAATCTTAAAAGAAGGCGTGGTATATGTTTCCTCTGTTTGAAATTTATTTACGCCCACAATAATCTTATCACCCGACTCTATATCCTTCTGATATTTGTAAGCGCTGGCAGCAATTTCATCCTGAATAAATCCTTGCTCAATGGCTTCTACGCTGCCGCCCATAGCATCTATTTTTTCAATCAATTTCCAGGCTTCGTTTTCTACTTCGCTGGTGAGTGCTTCCACAAAATAACTTCCTGCCAGGGGATCGGCAGTTTCCGGAACGCCGCTTTCAAAAGCCACCACCTGCTGGGTGCGCAAGGCAATCTTTGCAGCTTCTTCTGTAGGCAGGCTCAGCGCTTCATCGTAACCGTTGGTGTGCAGGGATTGTGTTCCTCCCATTACAGCTGCCAGGGTTTGAATGGTTACCCGGCTGATGTTGTTTAAAGGTTGTTGTGCGGTTAAAGTACTTCCACCAGTTTGTGTATGAAACCTAAGCATCATTGCTTTTTCATCTGTGGCACCCAGGTCTTTCATAATAAGCGCCCACATTTTTCGGGCGGCTCTGAACTTTGCTACTTCTTCAAATAGGTTGTTGTGGGCATTGAAGAAAAATGAAAGTCGTTTGCCAAAAACATTGATGTCCAATCCTTTTGCCATGGCAGCTTTCACATATGCTTTGCCGTTGCTTAAAGTAAAAGCTATTTCCTGCACAGCGGTGCTGCCGGCTTCACGTATATGATAACCCGATATAGAGATCGTATTCCATTTTGGAATCTCCTGGCTGCACCACTCAAAAATATCTGTGATAATGCGCATACTTGGCTTGGGTGGATAAATGTAAGTTCCCCTTGCTGCATACTCTTTTAAAATGTCATTTTGAATGGTGCCGGTAATTTTGGTAAGATCTGCACCTTGCTTTTTGGCGAGGGCCACATAAAACGCCAGCAAAATAAACCCGGTGGAGTTGATGGTCATAGAAGTAGAAACATCCTGCAGGTTAATGCCGGCAAACAATTGTTCTACATCTTCCAAACTATCTATTGCCACTCCAACTTTACCCACTTCACCATCGGCGAGTGCATGATCACTGTCGTAGCCAATTTGTGTGGGCAGATCAAAAGCTACGCTCAGGCCGCTTACTCCCTGGCCCAGGAGGTAATGGTATCTCTTGTTACTTTCTTCGGCAGTAGAAAAACCGGCATACTGCCGCATCGTCCACAGCCGGCCACGGTACATAGAACTTTGCACACCTCTTGTAAACGGAAACTCTCCGGGCAATTTTTCTTCTCCAGGTTGGGCTTCGCCTTTGCCGTATACTTCTTTGATCTCTATACCGGAATCTGTATATTTTTTATTATCGGAATGCATAAGACTTCGTTTGATTAAAAGGGAACCTGGTTTAGAATATTTTCTTTGCTTCATATTGTAAGGCATCCAACACAATGATATTCAGTTCTGCTTTTTCTGTCATACTGTATTCTAAGATCGTTTTACTGAGCTCCATGGAACTTGCCTGGTTGGGTAGTGACGCTGCCAATTGATTGAGGATAAAAATATTCTGGTCTTTCAGTTTAGTTACGGCATTCCATACTTCTTTGCTCACATATATTTGCTGGCTCACATTGTATTCAAACTCCTGCTTTATTTCGTTTACCAACTGGTTATGCAATGAGGCGGCGCTTTCGCCAAAGGCATTTAATGAAGAGCGACTTACCAGGTTCTTCAGCCCGGCCCTGTCTGCAAAAAGGGTGAGGCGCTCATAGGCTTGCAACCTGAGTTTTAGTGTTTCGTTGTTGATACCTAAGCGCATTCTTATTTCTTCTTTCATGCCGTTGAACTCGGCAAGCAGCCAGGCAATGGCAATGAAAAACATAAATATACCTGCAAATACAAGGTGGAAAATGGTGACAGCTAGAAGAGTCATATAGATTTATTTCGCTGCAAAAATAGTCATCATAAAGTATTAACAGGTTTACATTTATAAATTCCTTTTTTCGAAAGTATGCGGCCCGATCGTTTTTTTGTTTCGTTGTACTTTTACAAAAATATAATTACCATGGAGACATACATTAAGGCCCCGGTATCTTTCACAGAAAGTGCCGTTACAGAAATTAAGCGACTCATGACTGAAGAGAGTTTCGACAAGAATAACTTGCTCAGAGTAGGAGTGAAGGGTGGTGGCTGCAGCGGCATGACCTACGTACTTGATTTTGAACATAAGACTGAAAAAGATGAATCTTTTGAAATAGATGGCATCCATTTTATTATAGACCGTTCGCACGACCTCTATCTTGCCGGTATGCAAATAGATTGGCAGGGAGGTTTGAATTCACGTGGCTTCACTTTTAACAACCCAAATGCCAGCAGTACCTGCGGCTGCGGAACCAGCTTTGCAGTGTAAGTTCAAGGTTCAACGTTCAAGGTTAAAGGTTGAATGTTCTGGGTTTCCAATGCCAGTGTCCTGTAACTACTCGTACATAACACATAAAAAAACCCAACGAATTTCGATGGGCTTTTTTATGTGTTATGTATTTTATTAAAGTTCGGGGGCAACTTCTTTTTTCCTTACAACAACTTCAGCCGCTGCGCCCAAAGGTTTGTCTTTGGCAAAGTCTAACAATACCGGGGCTCCTACAAATATAGAAGAGTAAGAACCGGTAATCACACCTATCAACATTGCAAAGGCGAAACCACGGGTAACTTCACCACCAAAAATGAACAATATCAACAGCGTTAAAAACACTGTGAGAGAAGTCATAATAGTACGGCTAAGGGTATGGTTAATGGCCTTATTGATGATCTCAGATTTAGGAGCACCTTTCATATCCCGGCTGTATTCCCTCACACGGTCAAATACAATTACCGTATCATTCATAGAGAAACCAATGACGGTTAAGATGGCTGCAATAAAATGCTGATCTATTTCTAATGGGAAAGGCACAATGTTCTTAAAGAAAGAAAACACGATCAGGGTTACAAACACATCATGCAACAAAGTAAAGATGGTACCCATAGAATAGCGCCAATCTTTAAACCTGATAAAAATATACAAGAAGATGGCGAACAACGCAAACACCGTTGCTTTTACCGCACCTCTTTTTAAGTCATCCGAAATACTTGGCAAAATGGTTTGAAAAGCCTGGATGTTGTTTTTTGAAAAACTTTCATAAGTAGTATTGGCTGGCAACACTTTTTTAAGCCCGGTAAACAATTTAGTTTTTACATCGGTCTCTACATTTTCTTCATTAATCCTGTAAGAAGTGGTAATGTTCAAATGCCTGTTGTCGCCAACTGTTTTGATAACCGGGAAATCTCCAAAAACGGCCTTCAGTTCATCTCTTACATCATCATTCTTTACCGGGTTGTCAAATTGAACAGTATAACTACGTCCACCTTTAAATTCCACGCCCTGATCAAAACCGTTGAAGAAAGACGCAATACCTAACAATAAAACAACCGCAGAAATGATGTAAGCATACTTCCTCCACTCTACAAATTTGTAGTTGGCATTCTTAAAGATATTTCTTGAAACAGCAGTGAAATAATTGAAGTGACGATTTTTGTTGGTCCAGAAATCTGTGATCAATCTTGAAACAAGGATGCCACAAAACAAGGATAACAAAATACCAATAATCTGAGTGGTTGCGAAACCCAGTACGGGGCCAAGACCGAAATACAAAAGTATGATAGCAGTTAATAAAGAAGTAACGTGGGCATCTAACACCGGCGCAAGAGAACGGGCATAACCATCATTCACCGCCTGCTGGTAAGACTTTCCTCTGTTGAGCTCATCTTTAATTCTTTCAAAAATAACAACGTTTGTATCTACCGCCATACCAATGGTAAGTACCAAACCGGCAATACCAGCAGCTGTTAAGGTAAAACCTAAGGCGGCTAAAATACCGATGGTAAACAGAAGGTTAAGAATAAGCGCAACGTTGGCAACCCAACCTGCTGTATTATAATATACAATCATTAAAATAAATATAACAAGGAAGGCTATTCCAAAAGCCATTGCACCACCTCTTACTGCTTCTGCACCAAGGGTAGGACCAACCACTTGCTCAGCAACAATTTTTGCTGGTGCATCCAGTTTACCAGAAGTTAATATTTGAGCAAGATCTTTTGCCTGCTCTACTGTAAAGTTTCCGGAAATTTCTGAATTACCACCTTCGATAGCGCCATTTACATTGGGTGCACTATACACCATATCATCTAAAGCAATGGCAATGGGGCGACCAACATTTTTACTGGTTAAGCGTGCCCAGGTTTTTGTACCGGTTGGGTTCATTTGCATGCTGATAGATGCTTTGCCCATTTGGTCGAACTGTTGTGTTGCGTTCTCAACGGCATCGCCTTCAAGCGGGGCTTTATCTGACCCAGGCAAAGTTTTTACTGCATATAAAGGAAAGAAGCGTTGGTTGCCGGTTGCTGCTTTTTCCTGGAGGCCTAAAAGGAATTTTACATTTCCTGGAAGGGCAGATTTTACAACATCGTTGTTGATGTATGCATAAAATGTAGCGGTGTCCTGCAACGCAATGTTACCAATAGCGGGAGCAAAATATTGTTTACCGCTGGCATCTTTTTGAACGTCAATTGGATTGATCACTCTAAAGAAAGGATTCTGGTTTTGCTTGGCAAGCGTAGAGTCTTTCAACTTTGATGTATCTCCAATAGCAATACCATTCAAATAGCTTTGCAAGTTGGCATCGGCCAATTGTAAAGACTGAGCCAGCTCATCTATACGATAAACTTCCCAGAACTGAAGGTTGGCACTCGACTGCAAAAACTTTCTAACTCTCTCGGGGTCTTTGATACCAGCCAACTCTACGTTGATGATACCTTTATTTTCGTTGAGGTTAATAGTTGGTTGTGCAACACCAAATTTATCGATACGTTTTACAAGAATCTTATACGTTTGGTTGATAGCACCTTTTGCAATGGTTTGAATTTTATTGATAACAGCATTGTCTACATCTGTTATTTTAACTTCTTTACCAGGGCCCGCAAACAATGCTGCCAGTTTACCCGAACCGTTTTGTTTGATGTACTCTGTGGTGAAAAGCGTAATAAGGTTTTCTTCGCTGTTTACTTTTTGAACCTTAGCAGCTTCAATAGCTTTCAGCAGTTGCGGATCTTGTGAGTTGTTGCTCAGAGATTTTAATAAACCATCCAGGGCTACATCCATGGTAACACTGATACCACCCTGCAAATCTAACCCAAGATTTAATTCGGCTTCTTTAGCTTTCTGATAAGTAGTTCCCAACAAAGGATAAATTACTTTCTCTTTGGTGCTGTCTAAAATCCGCTGAGTTCTAGCGTCAATCAAAGCATCTCTATCTTCAGGCGATAAACCGCTGGATTGTTTGGCAACAAGCCTGGTAGCCTGCGCTCTTACGTCCCCCTCATAGCTGCGTACAACCCAGGTATAAGATAATTCCCAAATGGATATCAGGATCAATGCAATCGTGAAAAACCAAACTAAACCTTTCAGTCTCATGTTTTAAAATCTTTTGTTAGCTTTTGTAAATTTTTATAAGTGTGCAAAGATAGGGGAAAAAGGTATTGAAGATGGTTGATGGTTTTTTTTAGAATTTTACTCATTTTGCACTCAAATTCACCATGTCATGTACAATAAAAACTTACTATTACCAGCCCTCGCCGGCTTGATCTTATTGGCTGCCTGCAGCCCTGCAAAAAAGATGGTTCCTGCCGTGGTAGCACCGCCACCACCACCGCCACCCGCACCCGTAGCCGCCGCAGAAGTTAAGGAGGATCCATTTTTTACGGCAGTGCTCAAAGGATACCCTGGCTTGTTGGACAGCTTGTTATTGCATCGCAAAGATCGAAATGTGCAGATCATCTATACCGAGATTAACCGGGCAAGTGAGGGTACACCTACGTTGAAAAAGCACTATTTTAACCGGGACGACCAGGCCTACTTTTATCCTGCATCTACCGTAAAACTCCCAGTGGCGTTGCTGGCTTTGGAAAAATTAAACGAGCTAGGGGTTAAAGGCCTTGATAAAAGTACTACGATGATTACGGAGGCAGGCTACAGTGGGCAAACTCCCGTGTACAACGATCCGAACACTGCAGACGGCAAGCCGAGTATTGCTCAATACATTAAAAAGATTTTGCTCGTTAGTGACAACGATGCATACAACAGGCTTTACGAATGGCTTGGCCAGGAATACCTAAATGCCAGCCTGTATAAAAAGGGTTACCAGCATGCACAGATCTTACACAGACTCGATATTTTTTTAACTGAAGATGAGAACCGCCACAGCAACCCGGTTAATTTTTATGACAACAACAATAACCTGGTGCACCGCAAACCCTTGCTATTTAACCAAAAGCCACATACCACCAGGAAAGATTTTTTAGGCAAAGGCTACTATAGCAACGGAAAACTGGTATCTGCACCCATGGATTTTTCTAAGAAGAATAGAATAACGCTGGAGGAACTGAACCAGGTTTTGACGAGTGTTATTTTTCCGCAGGCAGTGCCAGCATCCCAACGCTTTAATTTGACCGAAGAAGACAGGCAATTTGTTTTACAATACATGTCTCAGTTGCCATCAGAATCTGTTTACCCATCTTATGATAATAGTTATCATGACGCCTACGTAAAATTTATCTTGTATGGTTCAGAAAAAGGAACGCTTCCTAAAAACATCCGTATTTTTAATAAGGTAGGGGATGCTTATGGGCAATTGACAGATCTGGCTTATGTGGTAGATTTTAAGAATAATATTGAGTTCATGGTTTCTGCAACTATCTACTGCAACGAAGATGGTATTCTAAACGACAACAAATATGATTATGACAAAACAGGTTTTCCTTTTATGAAAAACCTGGGCAGAGCCATTTACCAATATGAACTTACGAGAAAAAGAAATTTTAAACCCGATCTCTCTTCTCTTATCTTCACTTACAATAAATAACTGTTTTAGCGCAATTCAAATTTGATACTTATGTCTTTATCGTCTTTATTGAGCAGGTTTAATGAACCTGAAACATTAAAAATGGCCAAACTTGGCCGTGAGTTGAGAGCAAAGGGAATCGACATTACTGACCTCAGCCTCGGAGAGCCGGATTTTGATACACCTGTTCATATAAAAGAGGCCGCTAAAAAAGCTATAGACGAAAACTTTAGCCATTACACGCCCGTATCTGGTTACCTGGACCTTCGGCAGGCTGTTTGTGAAAAATTATTAAGGGATAACGGTGTACAGTACACGACGGAGCAAATAGTAGTAAGTACGGGTGCCAAACAAAGCATTGCCAACCTTGTATTGGCCGTGGTAGATGCCGGAGATGAAGTAGTGATTCCTACCCCATACTGGGTTACTTACAGCGAGATTGTAAAACTTGCGGGAGGAACCGTAAAGCTGGTAACAACTACCTGCGAAGAAGAATTTAAAATTACACCCGCCCAACTCCAAGAAGCCATTACAGGCAAAACCAAGTTGTTTATGTTTTCTTCGCCGTGCAATCCTTCGGGCACTGTGTACAGCAAAGAAGAACTGGCGGCCCTGGCCGCGGTGTTTGAAAGACATCCACAGGTTTACATCATGAGCGATGAAATTTATGAGCACATAGTTTTTGAAGGCAGGCATGAAAGTATTGCGCAGTTTGACGCAATCAAAGACAGGGTGATCATCATCAATGGGCTGAGCAAAGGATTTGCCATGACGGGCTGGCGCCTTGGCTACATGGCCGCTCCATTGGTTATTGCAAAAGCTGCAGATAAACTACAAGGACAGTTTACGAGTGCCACTTGCTCCATAACCCAAAGAGCGGCTATCACCGCACTCACCGGCGACCTGAGACCTACCGAAGAGATGGTAGGAGAATTTAAAAAGCGCCGCAAAAAAGTGTTGGAATTGGTAAGCGAAGTTCCTGGATTGATCTGCAGTGAACCAGCCGGGGCCTTCTATGTTTTCCCTGATGTGCATACCTACTTTGGAAAAAAAACAACTGCAGGAAATGTAATTGCCGATGCTGATGAATTGTGCATGTACTTATTAAATGATGCCCATGTATCTACCGTGAGTGGCAAGGCCTTTGGCGAACCTAATTGCATTCGCATATCATTTGCCAACAGCGTAGAAAATCTGGAAAAAGGATTTTTAAAAATCAAAAAAGCGTTGGAAGGATTACAATAAATTCTCCCGCATTGTTTCCGGAAAAATTTCCTGCAGATTAGCGCAGGTTTAATACACCGCAGATTTTCTGCAGATATATTACATCGCCTATTCGCAGAAAAATAAGAGCAGCGCTAATCTGCGGCCTTTCATCTTCGAAAATCTGCGGAAAACACTCGCATTGTAACCAGGAAATCTGCAAAAAAAACAAACACTTACCCCGCCATTACAAGCAACTTTTCATGTACGGCAAGTACCTGCGGTA